>JACPVT010000289.1 GCA_016191685.1 Rhodospirillales bacterium
AGGCGTGAAGCGCGCCATGGTGTCGAGCTCGAACAACGAGGGCACCAAGATGCTTCAGGACGTGGCCCCTGGTGTGATCGTGCCCGAACTCCGGCCCTATCGCTCTCGTGGCGAACTCTCGACCTGGGTGAAGGACCCGACGGTCCTGCCGTTCCTCGAGGACATGCTCGCCAAGCGCAAGTATGTCGCCATCGGCGAATTCCATATCTACGGCGCCGACGCCGATCTGCCCAACATGCGCGGCGTCGTCCAGCTCGCCAGGAAGTACGGCCTGTACCTGCATTCGCATTCCGACGCCGACGCCGTCGTGCGACACTTCCAGCAAGATCCGAACGCCAAGGTACTGTGGGCCCATTCGGGATTCGAACGTCCCGAGAAGGTGCGCGAGATGCTGCGCCGTTATCCCCGGCTCACCTGCGACCTGGCGTTCCTCACGGCGCACGCCTCCAACGGCAAGGTGGCGCCGGGCTGGCGCGAGGCGTTCCTCGAGTTTCCCGATCGCTTCGTGGTCGGCACCGACACCTTCACGCCCGAGCGCTGGCATTACGTGGTCGAGCATGCGCGCTGGTCACGCGCCTGGCTTGCCGACCTGCCGCCTGACGTCGCCCGCAAGATCGCCTACGAGAACGGCGATCGATTGTTCGGCGGCGCGCAATGAAAATTCTTGCGGCATTGTTCGCTCTTCTGTTCGCGAATGCCGCGTGGGCCGACTGTCCGCTTGATCTGGGAAAGGGAACCGGCTGGGTGGTCTTCTCCGATCACTACATGATCGCCTTCCGCCCTGAGCCGATGCGGATCGAGGTCGGCCAGCCGTTCTCTCTGCTGTTTAACGTCTGCACCAAATCGAACAGCCCGGCCGAACTTCTGATGGTCGACGCCACCATGCCGGAACATAAGCACCCCATGAACTACCGGCCCACCATCGTGGCGGGGACGAACGGGCGCTATCGCGCCGACGGTCTCGTCTTCCACATGCCCGGGCGCTGGGAACTTTCCATCGACGTGCGCGCCGGCGAGGAAAGCGAACGCCTGACGCACGATTTCATTCTCAAGTGAGGCGATTTCTCCTGTCGCTGATCCTGTTGGCGACGTCGTCGCCGGCGGCGACGCAGGGCCTGCTCGACTGGTCGCAGGACGAGGTCAGCGCCATCGAGCGGCATGGCCCCTGGCCGCCGCCACCGGCACACGATCCCTCGAACCGCGTTTCCGGTGTACCGGCCGCGATCGCGCTCGGTGAGCACCTCTTCAACGATCCGCGGCTGTCGGCGGACGGCCGGATGAGCTGCGCCACCTGTCATCAGGCCGGTCGCGACTGGAGTGATGGCCGGGCCAGGGGATTTGGCACGGCCGATCTCGATCGCCGCACGCCGTCGCTGTGGAACGTGGGCTACGCCCACTGGTTCGGCTGGGACGGGGCAGGAGATTCGCTGTGGGCCCAGTCTATCCGCCCGATCCTCGATCGGCGCGAGATGGGCGGCAGCGCCGCCGAGGTCGGCCGCCTGCTGCGCGACGACAAAGCCCTTGCCTGTGGCTACGAACGCGCCTTCGGCAACAAGGTCGGCGACAACGATGAGCGGTTGCTGGTCGATGCCGCCAAGGCGCTGGCTGCCTTTCAGGCAACCCTGGTCAGTCCGCGTACGCGCTTCGATGCTTTTCGCGACGCGATGGTAGCCGGCGACCGCGCTGCCGCGGCCCGCTACACGCTGCCCGAACAGCGCGGCCTGAGACTCTTCATCGGCACCGGCAACTGCGACACCTGCCATTTCGGCCCGCGCTTCACCAATGGCGAGTTCGGCGATGTCGGCATCGCCTTCTTCGTGCGGCCGGGCGAGGTCGATTCCGGACGCCTGGGCGGTCTGGCGAAACTCGCCGGCAACCCTTTCAACCTTCTCGGTCGCTACAACGACGACGCGTCGGGTGCGAGCGCGCAACGCACGCGCCATGTCCAGCGCCTCCACGCCAACTTCGGCGAATTTCGCGTCCCCAGCCTCCGGCAGGTCGGTCGCGCCGCGGCCTACATGCACAGCGGCAGCCTCGCCACGCTGGACGAGGTGGTGCGGCATTATTCAGAAGTGAGTCCAGATCGGCTGCACAGCGACGGCACGCCGCTGGTGCGTCCGCTCGGCCTGTCGCCGCGGCAGCGCACCGATCTTGTGGCGTTCCTGAGTTCGCTCGACGCCGATGCGCCGCCGCGTCCGGCGCCGCCGCCGCTCTGTCCTTAGCGCAGCCGCGCGAGCGCCGATTCCAGGATCCAGGCCGCGGCCGCGGCATCGACCCGTTCGGCGCGCTTGGCCCGGCTCATGTCGTAGTCGTCGATCATGCCACGGGTTACGGCGGCCGTGCTCATGCGCTCATCCTGGAGGACCACGGGAAGCGCGGAGAGGGCTGGCGGCGCGTGGACGGCGATGTTGGCCGCGAACTGGCGGATCGACTGGCAGCGCGGGCCTTCGGTGCCATCCATGTTGAGCGGCAGGCCGATCGCCAGCGCCTTGACCTCATGCTTCTTCGCGAGCTCGGCAAGGGTGCCAAGATCGGCTGCGAGCTTGCTTCGCTTGATCGTCGTGAGCGGCGTGGCGAGCATCCTCAGCGCGTCTGAGGTGGCGATGCCGATAGTCTTGCTGCCGACATCGAGCGCCATCAGGCGCCCGTCGCGGACCAGCAGCGCCTTCAATTCGGGGAAATCCACGATCGCCATGTCAGCTGGTCTTGGCGTCCAACCATGTCACCGTCTCCTCGGCGACGCGTTCCCAACCCGGCTGGCCCAGGACCCAGTGACCCTGGCCCTTGTACTCGAAATAGTCCGACACGTGCGCGAATTTGCGTGAGACACGACGCACGACGTCGGGCGGTGTGAGTTTGTCGTTTTCGGCGGCCACGAACAGCAGCGGCACGGTTACGCGGCGTGGATCGACGGTCGCTGCTTTGGTGCCGTCGAGCCAGGGCAGCGCGATCTCGAACAGGGCGCGTCCGGACTCGTGGACGAAGCCGGCCGAGCCCGCCGGCAAGGACGAGACCGCGACGAACTGGATGAGCAAGGTCGAGCGCCTGCGCGTCACCAGCTACGAGGGCGACAAGCTGGAGCCCCCGCCGAACCCCGCGGACACGGTCGTGCGCATCGACTACTACGACGAGCGAAAGCCGATCGGCTTCGTCGAGCTGATCAGCCGCCCGAGCACATCGACCC
>JACPVT010000290.1 GCA_016191685.1 Rhodospirillales bacterium
CCCCTAGCGGGTAGGGCAATCGCATATGGCCCAAATTGCCTTGGCAGCTCGCATTCCAAGGGGAAGAGAAAGATCCTTCGCTGCGCTCAGGATGACACTATTGCTGGGATTTACGCCCTGCGCCCATGCAAAGGATGGATGTCATCCTGAGCGCAGCGAAGGATCCTTGATTCATATGCGATTGCCCTACCCTAGCGGGGGAGAGGAACATGAAGAGATGAGGGCGAGACACGTCTCTCAGTCCGCCGGATCGACTCCGATCCTCACGGGCTTGCCGGCCTCCTGCCGCGACAGGCCGTTCCACACGTCCCAGTAGGCGCGCATGGCCGAGGGATAGCGCCTGAGCTCGGTGAAGACACTGTAAGGCTGATCGACGTCGCGGGCCTCGAAGCCCCAGGCCTCGATGCCTTCGTGCAAGGCGAGGAACAGCGCGCGGGCGAGATGAAAGCGTTGCGAGACGATGACCAGCCGCGTCTGCCCATAGACCCGCCGCGCCCGCACGATCGAATCGAGCGTGCGGTCGCCGCCGAAGTCGCGATAGATCGCCTCGGCCGGCACGCCGCGTTCGATCAGGCCGGCGCGCATCGCGGTCGGCTCGTCGTAGCGGCCCTCGCGCGTGCCGCTCACGATGAAGTATTTGGCCTTGCCGGCCTTGTAGAGCGCCGCCGCGGCATCGAGGCGATAGACGAAGTAGCGGTTGGGCCCGCCCTCCGGCCCGATCGGCGCCGTACCCAGCACCAGCGCCACGTCGACTGTCGGCACCTTGCCCGCATCCGAAAAGGATTTCGCCTCGGCGGCGCGATCGAGCCGCCGCTCGGCGTACCAGGCAAGTGCTGCCGCCATCAGCACGACGGCTGCGACGCGCAGTCCGACGTACAGGATCAGACGCATGCCGCGCGCCTTGATCGCCTGCTGTCCGGCCTATAGATCATCGCCATGCCACGTCTCAGCACCGCCGAAGCCACAGTCGAAACCCTCCTGCGCCACGGCCTCGACACGGTCTATGCCCTGCCCGGCCTGCACAACGATCCCCTGTTCGACGCTTTCTACCACGCCGCCGACAAGTTACGGGTGATCCATCCGCGGCACGAGCAGACCGCAGCCTACATGGCGCTGGGTGCGGCGCTGGTTACCGGCAAGCCGCAGGCCTTCGCCGTGGTGCCCGGCCCCGGCATGTTGAATGCCGGTGCGGCGCTGCTGACGGCCTATGGCATGAACGCGCCCGTCATCGGTCTGATCGGCCAGATCCCGCAGGCCGACATCGACCGCGGCCACGGCCATCTGCACGAGATCCACGACCAGCTCGGCATGATGCGCCACATCACCAAGTGGGCCGAGCGCATCCGGAGCCCGCAGGAGGCGCCGACGCTTGTCTCCCAGGCGATCTGGCAGGCGACCTCGGGCCGGCCGCGCCCGGTGGCTCTGGAATGCGCCCTCGACACCTGGGCCAAACGCGCGGACGTCACCCTGCCCGCCACACCATTGCCGATGCCGGCCGAGGCGATCGACGATGAGGCGATTTCTGCCGCGGCAAAACTCCTGGGCGCGGCGGAGCGTCCCATCATCGTGGTTGGCGGCGGCGCGCTCGACGCCAGCGCCGAAGTGATCGCCCTCGCCGAACTGCTCGAAGCGCCGGTCAGCTCCTACCGGCGCGGCCGCGGAGTCGTGCCGAGTTCGCATCGCCTTGCCGTCGACATGCCGGTTGGCCATCGCCTGTGGAAGGACGCCGACGCCGTGCTGGCGATCGGCACGCGCTTCTTCATCCAGAACGGCAGCTGGGGCATCGACAAGGACCTGAAGGTCGTGCGCCTCGACATCGATCCCGACGAGCCCGACCGGTTCCGCAAACCCGACGTGGCGCTGGTGGGCGATGCCGCCGTGCAATTGCGCGCCCTGATCGCCGCACTTCCCGGGCACAACCGCAAGCGCACATCACGCGCCGAGGAACTGAAAGGCCATCGCGCCTGGCTCAGCGAGCGACTGTCGCGACTCGAACCGCAGCTGGGATTCCTGAAGGCGATCCGCGCCGCCCTGCCCGAGGACGGCATCTTCGTCGACGAGGTCTCGCAGATGGGCTTCGCCTCGCGCGTGGCCTTTCCAATCGAAAAACCACGCACCTATCTCTCGCCCGGCTACCAGGACAACCTCGGCTGGGGTTTTGGCACGGCGCTGGGCGCCAAGGCCGCGATGCCCGACAGGAAGGTGCTGACGATCGCCGGCGACGGCGGCTTCATGTACCAGGTGGGCGAGCTCGCGACCGCGGCCCGCCACAATATCGCAATCGTGGTCGTGGTGTTCGACAACGGCGCCTTCGGCAACGTGAAGCGCATCCAGCAGCAGCACTACGGCAACCGCCTGATCGCCTCCGACCTTCAGAACCCGGACTTCGGCAAGCTCGCCGACAGCTTCGGCATCGCTTCCTTCAAGGCGACCGATCCCAGGCAGCTCGAGGACGCCCTGCACAAGGCCTTTGCGCTGAACGCACCGGCCCTCGTGTGGGTGCCGCACGGCGACGTGCCGAGCCCGTGGGACATGATCATGATGCCGAAGGTGCGCGGCTGAAGATGGAGCTGCCGCGCCAACCGACTGCCGTCGTCTTCGACATGGACGGCCTGCTGTTCGACACCGAGTCTCTCTACCAGGAAGCGGGCGGACTAGCAGCGCGCGACATGGGGCACGAACTGACGCCGGACCTGTTCCGCAGCCTGGTCGGGCTGCCCTGGCCGCAGGCCACGACGCTGCTCGTGAAGCATTTCGGCCCGTCATTTCCCGTCGACGTCTTCTCCAACGGCTGGCGCGGACACTTCAACGCGATCGTAGAGACGCGTCTCGTCCTGAAGCCGGGCGTGCTGGAACTGCTCGACGCGCTCGACGCACTCGGCCTGCCGCGCGCCATCGCGACCTCGTCGTCGCACAAGACGGTGCGGCACCACCTGTCGTTCCACGACCTCGGCGCGCGGTTCCACCATGTTGTGGCGCAGGGCGACTACGCCGCCGGCAAGCCCGCGCCCGACCCGTATCTGAAAGCGGCCGAACGGCTCGGCGTAGAGCCGCAATTCTGTCTCGCCCTCGAGGATTCCCATAACGGCGTCAGGTCCGCATCGGCCGCCGGCATGATGACGATCATGGTGCCCGACCTGCTCGAAGCGACGGACGAGATCAGAGGCCTCTGCACCTTTGTCGTCCGCGACCTGCACGCGGTCCGCAGCCTCATGCTGAGCAGGATGCCAAGATGAAGGACTGGTACTGGCTCATCGCCTGGGCGATTGCCGTCGCGGTCCTCGGTTACGCTCTGCCCAGGGTCCCCGGCCGCTGGAACAAGGTCGTTGCCGTGATTTTGGTGACCCTGCTCGGCCTTGGTACCCTGGTCGTTCTCTATTCCGTCGTTCTCATGCTGGCCTGAGCGCCTCCAGGACCTGCCGGAAGTTGGTGCGGCAGGTGAAGCCCAGCACGCGCGACGCCTTGCTCGCATCGTAGACGCGGTCGATCGTCTCGAACATCGTCCAGCCGCGCACCTCGTAGAGCTCGCGATACTCCGGGAAATAGCGCGCCACGACCGACGGTGCATCGGCGATCAGCGCCGGAGCGTCCTTGGGTGAGAACGGCGTCATGGCCGAGATGATGAAGGTGTCGAAGCCGATGTCCCTGGCCTTCGCCAGCGCCACGACATGGGCCTCTGCCGCGTCCTCGACCGAGAGCCGGCGGAACAGGAATTCGTTGGCCTTGGTGTTCTCGCCCGATTGCGCGATGGCGTGCGCCATGTCGTCTTCCTCGGGGAAGAAGCGCGCCGTGCGCAGCACCAGAATGGGCAGCTTGTGCAAATGGTTGAACAGCCGGCACAGCTCCTCGGCCGCGAGCTTGGTGACACCGTAGATGTTGCGCGGCTGCAAGGGCGCCAGCGTCTCGTCGATCCACACGGCCTCGCGCGCGCCGCCCGCCCGGCCATCGCGGATCTTCTGCGAGATCATCAGCGAGGTGGTCGAGGTGAAGACGAAGCGGTCGACCTTCGAACCCTCCGCCACCGACTCTTCAAGGAGGTTGAGCGTGCCCTGCACGTTCACCGCCACGAACTCCGAATTGTCGTGGGTCTCGATGTGCGGCTTGTGGCGGGCGGCGGCATGTACGATCGCCTCGATCCCCTCGTCGCGGATGATCCGGCGCACCAGCGCGCGGTCGACCACCGAACCCACGACCGACGTCGTGGCGCCCGCGTCCGGATCGAGGCCGACGACCTTGTGGCCATCGCGCAACAGCCGCGGCACCAGGGTCTGGCCGAGCCAGCCTGACGATCCCGTCACCAGAATGTTCACTGGAGCCCCGCCTCCACGAGCGCCGCCTGTTGCCGGGCCGCGAGCTCGTCCCTGTCGAAGCCTTCGATCATGCCTTCGAACAGGCGATGCCAGTTGATCGAGGCGCGGAGGTGGATGAACACCGAACCGAGGCCGATGGCGGCGCGGTCCATGAACACGAACTCGCGCGGTGGCCGCACGCCGCCCATCTTGCGCAGTTCGCCGAAGACGTTCTGCGCCATCTCGCGGCCGTAGCCGCCGGCCATGCCCTCGGTGAGGCGGCGCGACCGGTCGTCCATCAGCGGCCCGTAGAGGAAAGCGGCCCAGCGATTGAGCACCGCGATCATCTCGCGGCTGAGACCCGTAAAACCCCAATCCTCATAGGCCGCCACGGCACGCGCCTCGTCGTCGGTCATCAGCGCGCGGTAGAGCTCGATCGAGCCGCGGACGAAGCGCGGCGGGAAGATGCGCACGCAGCCGAAGTCCATCAGGTTGACCGAGCCGTCGGGCCGCACGGTGTAATTGCCGAGATGCGGATCGCCGTGGATCACGCCGTAGCGGTAGAACGGCACATACCAGGCGCGGAACATATTTATGGCCAGCGCGTCCTTCTCCTCCTGGGCGTGCGTCTTCCAGTTGAGCAGCGGCTCGCCCTCGAGCCAGCCCATGGTGAGCAGCCGATCGGTCGAATGGCTCGGCACGACTTCCGGCACATGGACGTTGGCTTCCTCGCGCAGCATGTGGCGGTAGAGATCGACGTGGCGCGCTTCGCGGCGATAGTCGAGTTCCTCGCGCAGCCGCGTCGTGATCTCGGCATGGATCTCGTCGGTGCGGATCGCCGGATCGAAGCGCTGGCCGATGGCGAACACGACCTTGAGCTGGTTGAGGTCGGCCTCCAGCGCCGAGGCCATGTCGGGATACTGCAGCTTGCACGCCACGTCGCTGCCATCGAGCAGCGTCGCGCGATGGACCTGGCCCAGCGAGGCCGCGAACGAGGCTTCCTTGTCGAAGCGTGCGAACTTCGCCTGCCAGTCCGGCCCCAGCTCGGAGGCCATGCGCCGGCGCACGAAAGCCCAGCCCATGGCCGGCGCATTGGCCTGTAGCTCGGCCAGTTCGCGGGCATATTCCGGCGGCAGCGCGTCGGGAATCGTGGCGAGCAACTGCGCCGCCTTCATCAGCGGGCCCTTCAGCCCGCCGAGTGCGGCCTTCAGGTCGCCGGCATGCTTGTCGCGATCGAGCGAGAGCCCGAGATAACGCTGGCCCGCCAGTTTGACGGCGAGGCCGCCGACCGACGAGCCGACCCGGGCATAGCGCCCGAGCCGCCCTCCGAAGGAGTCACCCTCGTCACTCATGATCTTCCGGACCGCGAGCCTCTGGCTCGCTCATGATCACGAGCGCGCAGGATGCGCGCGGTCCAGATGAGCATGATCAAAGCGTCTCGAGCTCGTCGACGAAGCCCGAGATCACGCCCAGGCCCTTGTCCCAGAAGGCGGGGTCCGAAGCGTCGAGGCCGAACGGCGCCAGCAGTTCCTTATGCCGCTTCACGCCGCCCGCCTTCAGCATGTCGAGGTACTTCTCCTGAAAACCCTCGGGTGCTGTCTGGTAGGCGGCATAGAGCGAGTTAACCAGGCAGTCGCCGAAGGCGTAGGCATAGACGTAGAACGGCGAATGGATGAAGTGGCCGATGTACGACCAGTAGTACTTGTACTCGTCGTCATAGGAGAAGGCCGGCCCCAGGCTCTCCTTCTGCACTGCCATCCAGATCGCGCCGATGGCGTCTGGCGTCAGCTCGCCCTCGCGCCGCGCCATGTGCACGCGCTGCTCGAAATCGTAGAAGGCGATCTGGCGCACCACCGTGTTCAGCATGTCCTCGACCTTGCCCGCCAGCATGGCCTTGCGCGTGGCTTGTCCGGTGCGGTCTTGAGCAGCGACTGGAAGGTCAGCATCTCGCCGAATACCGAGGCGGTCTCGGCCAAGGTGAGCGGCGTGTCGGCCATCAACGCGCCCTGCCTGGCCGCCAGCACCTGGTGCACACCGTGCCCCAGCTCATGCGCCAGCGTCATCACATCCCGCACCTTGCCCTGGTAGTTCAGCAGCAGATAGGGATGCGCCGACGGCACCGTGGGATGGGCAAAGGCGCCCGGTGACTTGCCGGGCCGCGCCGGCGCATCGATCCAGCCGCTGCCGAAGAACTTCTTGCCGACCGTCGCCAGCTCCGGCGAGAAGGCGCCATAGGCGTCGAGCACGATCTTCTCCGCCTCGGCCCACGGGATCGTTCGGTCGTCGTGCTCGGGCAGCGGCGCGTTGCGGTCCCAGTAGGGCATGGTCTCGACGCCGAACCACTTGGCTTTCAGCTTGTAGTAGCGGTGCGCGAGCCTGGGATAGGCCGCCTTCACCGAGACCTGCAGCGCGTCCACGACCTCGTCCTCGACGCAGTTGACGAGGTTCATCGACGACTGCGGCCGCTGGTACTTGCGCCAGCGATCCTCGATCTCCTTGTCCTTGGCGAGCGTGTTGGTCACCAGAGAGAACACCGCGATATTGTCGCCCTGCACCTTGCCAAAGGTCTTGGCCGCGTCCTTGCGCACCTCGGCATCCTTGTTCGACAGCTTGTCGAGGACCTGGGCCTCGCTCAGCAGCTCGTTGCGGAAGGGATAGCGCAGCCGCGCGATGGTCTCGTCGAACAGACGCGACCAGGCGGCGCGGCCGACTACGTATTTCTCGTGCAGCGCCTTCTCCAGCTCGTCCGACAACGTGTGCGGCCGGAAGGCGCGGAGATCGCGCAGCCAGGGTGCGTACTTGGCCAGCTCCGGCGCCGCCTTCATCTTGTCGGCGATGTCGGCATCTTCGATCCGCTTCACCTCGAGCCCGAAGAAGATGAGCTTCGAGCTGATGTCGGTCAGCTTCTCCGTCACGTTCTGCGAGAAGCGGCCGCGCTCGGGATCGGCGAGGTTCTGCGCATAATGAAGAGAGGCGTAGGAGCCGACACGACCCATGCGGTCGCTCATCGCCTCGTAGCGGGCGATCGCCCCGCCCAGCGCCTTGCCGTCGAGGTCCGCCACCTTACCCTCGTAGTCCCTGGCGAAGGCCTCCGCCTCGTCGGCGGCGCGCTTCAGATCGGCATCGAGATCGGGTCCGGTCGGGCTGGAATAAAGGTCGGCGAGGTTCCAGGTCGGCAGATCGCCCAGCATTGCACTCATCAGAACTCCCTTACTGCTTCCCGATATCGGGATCGGCAGCGATGGCGTCAAGGAACGGGCCGATCATCAGGGCGGCGAACGGCTCGATCTTGCCGAAATCGCTTTCCTTGTAGTGGCCGGCGGCGTCGAGAAGGTTGAGCGTTCCCAACACCCTGCCGGCGTAGACGACCGGCACGTTGACCGCCGATTCGCAGCCCAGCGAGGCGATGAGCTTGTGGTCGAAGTATGCCCATTCGATGTCCTTGGCGTCATAACCGACCCACGGCCGCCGCTCGTCGATCACCTGCTTGTGCCACGGCGAGGCGGTGATCTCCTTGAAGCCGCCGACGGGATATTCCCTGGGCATGTTGGTGTAGATGCGCTTCACGCGCAGACCGCCCGGCGCCACGTAAAGCAGCGTGAAGAGCTTGTGGCCGACCGTCTCGGCCAGCGCCTTGTCGACGGCCTTGAACAGCGCATCGGGTGGGCCCGGCTGCTTGAGGGCGGCGAGGCAGGACTCGAAAGGCGTCATGACGAACCTCCGGGGATGGGACGCGGTGCAGGCGGAATCCGCTCGGGCAATACGCCCGAAGGCTTCAGTCTCAGCACCAGAATGAGGGCGACGGCGATCAGCAGCTCCTTGAGCGCGGCGCGTTGCACCGCCGTGACGGCCGGGATCAGCTCGACCAGGAAGCGCGAGGATTCGAGCAGGGTCATCACAAGATAGGCGCCGAGCAGCGCACCGGCCGGCCGGCCGGTACCGCCCGACGCGACTGCCAGGAAGATGTAGACCGTGATCAGCGGCAGGAAGAGATCGGGCGCGATGTAGGAAGTGAAATGGCCGTAGAGCGCGCCCGCGAGGCCTGCAATGGCGGCCGACAACGCGAAGGCCTCGGCCTTGAAGCGCAGCACCGGCTTGCCGGCGACCTGCGCCACCTGGGCATCCTCGCGGATCGCCCGCAGCACGCGCCCGTAGGGCGAGCGGTCGATGCGGCGCATCAAGACGAACACCAAAATAAGGACGGCGATTACGATTGCGAAATAGATGGCGTTGAAGTTCTGGCCCAGCACCGCCTTCCACGGACCGGGAATGCCGGAGATGCCGTCGGTGCCGCGGGTCAGCCAGATCTCGTTGGCCGCGACCAGCCGCACGACCTCGGCGAAGCCCAGGGTGACGATCGCGAGATAATCCTCGCGCAGCCGCGTGGTCGAGAGCGTGACGATGAGGCCCGCCGCCCCACCCGCGACCAGGGCGATTGCCCAGCCGGCGAGGATCGGCGCGCCGCCGCTGGTCGTCAGCAGCGCCGAGGCATAGGCGCCGACAGCAAAGAAGCCGGCGAGGCCGAGATTGACCATCCCCGCCCCGCCCCAGATCAGGTTGAGGCTGAGCGCCAGCAGCCCGTAGATGCCGCCGACCGTGGCGATGAAGAGCAGGTAGCTCGCCATGCTAGAAGGCCCGCTCGCCTAGAAGCCC
>JACPVT010000291.1 GCA_016191685.1 Rhodospirillales bacterium
AAGGCCGGCCCAGGTGGCGATCCAGGGCGAGACGTTCGGGGCGATGGAAGGCGTGGGGGACGGCATCGCGCGCGACAATCGGGCCTTGCTTCCGGCGCGACAAGCAACCATTTTCAGGGTGTCATGATTTTGTATCGTCTGCGCTGCGCCAAGGGCCACGAGTTCGACAGCTGGTTCAAGGACGGCAAAACCTACGAGCGTCAGGAAAAGCGTTCCCTGATCGGCTGCCCGTCGTGCGGCAACGCGAAGATCACGCGGGCCCTGATGGCGCCCCGCATCGGCAAGGGCGGCCAAGGACGCGGCGATCACATCGATGTACCGGTCGAGGCGCCGGTGGAAACCAAGCCTGCCGCTGCGCCCGATCCGCAGGTCGCGGCGCTGGCCCGCAGCATGCCCAAGGAGATGCGCGAGGCGCTCACGAAGCTGCGCGAGGTGGTCGAGAAGAACCTCGAGCCGGTCGGCGAGAAGTTCGCCGAGGAAGCGCGCAAGATCCATTACGGCGAGAGCGACAAGCGCGGCATCTACGGCCAGACCACCGACGAGGAGGCCGAGGCCCTTGCCGAGGAAGGCATCGAGTTCGGCCGCCTGCCCTGGATCCCGCGCGGGAACTAATCGCTCCCGGCCTTGACAATATCCTATATTATCCTATCCTGTCGACGCGCTCCGTCCATCGTTCGATCGATCTGACTGCGTCGCGAGCAGGGGAGGGACGCGAAAAAATGCGACACTTTGTTTCCCATTCGTATCGGGAGATCGTCCTTGGGAATCAACGATTTACGGTCAAATCAGCCGCGCGAGATAGGAAGGTTTGAGACTCCGAACAGCATGTAGTTCACGTCGAGATCGGTCTTGTTCAGGCCCCAGGTACGGCTGAGCGGATTATAGACCACGCCCACGATTTCCTTCGTGGCGATGCCGCCGGCCTCGAGGCCGCGCACGACTTCGGAGGGTTTCAAGAACTTCTTCCAGTCGTGCGTGCCGCGCGGCAGCCAGCCCAGGACATACTCGGCGCCGGCGATGGCCAGCGCCCAGGCCTTGGCGGTGCGGTTGAGCGTCGACAGGAAAAGGAGGCCGCCCGGCTTCACCAGCCGGCCGCAGGACTTAAGGAACAGATCGACGTCGGCCACGTGTTCGACGATCTCGAGCGCCAGGACGATGTCGAAGCCGAGGTCGCCCCCTTGATCGACAGAGTGGGCCAGGGCCTCGGCGGTGCCCTGGCGGTAGTCGATCTCAAGCGCCTGCTTGCTGGCATGAAGGCCGGCGACGGCGATGTTGCGGGCCGAGGCGTCGACGCCGGTGACCGTGGCGCCCAGCCGCGCCATCGGTTCGCTGAGCAGGCCGCCGCCGCAGCCGATGTCGAGTACGGAAAGGCCCTTCAGCGGCGTGCCGGAGAGGGCCTCGCGGCCCCAGTGGGTGGCAGCGCGGTCGCGGATGTAGCCGATGCGGACCGGCCCCAGCCGGTGTAGTGGCGCGAACTTGCCGGTGGGGTCCCACCACTCCTCGGCGATGCGCGAAAAGCGCTCGATCTCAGCCGGATCGACGGTCGATTGGGCGGTCGATGGAGCTGGGTTATGCGAAGGCTGGCTCATGGCTGCGCTTGACCCCTATGGTGTCGGCGGTGTCTATACCGCGCTTTCCGGGCGGGGGCTTCCCCTTCGAGCAGGATCTTCGAGCAGGCAATGGCGCGCATCGTTCTCAAATTCGGCGGGACTTCGGTCGGTGACATCGACCGGATCAGGAATGCCGCGCGCAAGATCAAGGCCGAAGTCGCTCGCGGCAACGAGGTCGCGGTCGTGGTATCGGCCATGTCCGGCGCCACCAACCAGCTCGTGAAGTGGGTCAACGAGGTGGCAAGCCTGCCCGATCCGCGCGAGTACGACGTCGTCGTGGCAACCGGCGAACAGGTCACCGTGGGCCTGCTGGCGCTCGTGCTGCAGCAGGAAGGCGTCAAGGCGCGCTCCT
>JACPVT010000329.1 GCA_016191685.1 Rhodospirillales bacterium
ATCGGCGGCGACGGCACGATCGAGAGCGGCGATCCCGGCGACGATGCCGGCCAGCGTGACGGCCTGACCGCTGCCCAGCAGGCTGCTGGTGCGGAGTTGGCCGACGACGGTATCGGCCTTCTGTGCTTGCCACGCGGCACGGGAGACCGGCCAGGCCTGATAAGCGAGGAGGATGCCGCCCAGCCCGAGCAGCCCGCGCATCAGCCAGTTGAGTGATTTCACGACAATGCCATCCCGAAGACGAGCCGAACGCGCGGACTGCTCCGCCAACTCAACCGCCCCGGCGCCCGAATGTCAAAGACAACTCAAGCGAACGGATACGGACCCGGGAAAGTCCCGATCGGCATGAAGTGGGTGATCAGGCCTGTTCCGGGGCGCCAGTGATGCAGCAGCAGCGCCGGCGGCTCGACGTACGACGCGGGCTTGGCGTCCGGCCTGAGGCGCAGGGCGATCGCCGTCGTGGTCGAGGGGGCGCTACAGAGCATCGTGCCGCCGAACCGCACTTGCATGAAGCGATGCACATGGCCGCAGACGATGCGCTCGACCTGGGGATGGCGCGCGATCACCGCAGCCAACCGCTGTCCGTCGCGGCACGAATAGAGATCGAGATAGGGCACGCCGGTGTCGAACGGCGGCTGATGCATCATGACGACGGTCGGCCGGCGCGGCTCGGCTGCCAGCACACCGTCGAGCCACGCCGCTCCCGCCGCGCTCACTGCGCCGTGATGGAGGCCGGGCAGAGTGACATCGAGTGCCACGATGCGGACCGCGCCAACGTCGCCCACGGCGTAGTCGATCGATCCCGACGCCGGCAGCCAGCTGTGGCCGGCGAAGGCCCGGCGAAACGCTTCGCGCTCGTCGTGGTTGCCCGGGATCGTCAGCATCGGCACTTCCAGTGCCGCCAGCAGCTTCGCCAGCATTGCGTATTCGTCGTCCGCGCCGTGATCCACCAGGTCGCCGCTCAGCAGTACGAGGTCGGGCCGCGGATCGAGTGCGTTCACCTGCGCGATGGCGGCGGCAAACATCGCATTGGAATCGACAACACCCTGGTAGAGCACACCTTCGGGTCGCACATGCGGGTCCGACAATTGCGCGATCAGCATCTACGCGCTCCTGCGATCGAAGCGCTTCAGCCCCGCCTTGCCTGCCGGCGTGAGCGCATAGACGCCGCGCTCGACCCGCTCGAACCAGCCATAGACGTCCTGCTGCAGGATCCTGGCGGCATTGGGCACGTCGCCGGCCTTGCGCATCGCTGCGAGCTTCATCGGCCCGCTCTCGATCAGCAGTCCGGCACAGCGCAGCGCCTCCTGGCGATAGGCGGTCATCAGCGGCGCCCGCATCGCCTGACCGCCGAGGTTGGGATCGCCGACGCGGCGCGCGTGCTCGCCCAGCATGCGGCCGGCCTTGCGCTTGTTCTTGCGCGGCAGGTAGGGCATCGGATCGAGCACCACGTCCGCACTGTTCGCCGCCACCACAATGAAGCCCAACCCGAGGCGGCGGCAGAGCTTTTTGACGTTCTTCATCTGCTTGGGCCATTGGCCAACCGCGAGATAGACGAGGTCGGTGAGGGCCAGGCGATCGACACCCTGCAGCACTAGTCCCAAGCCGAAGGCGCGCTTCAACTCGACCACGACGGGCGGTTCGGTGCCGCGCACGGCCACGACATCGCAGCCGCGCACCTCGCCCTTGACGACGTAGCCCTGCCCTTCCAGCAGCGCCTTCACCGGCGCATAGAGGTCACTCTCCAATGACATAGCAACGTACCGTAACATGCCGCAGTGAACGCTTCGGGGGAAAACCGCATGACCGAGTTGCTGGATCAAGGTGCCGCCGCCATCGCCGCCGCTGTGCGCAGCGGCAAGACCACTGCGCGCGACGTGGCCGAGGCCTCGATCGCCCGCGTCGAGGCGCGCAACAAGGCACTGACCGCCATCGTCGACTTCAATCCGGCCGAGGCGCGTGCCGCCGCCGACGCCGTCGACATGCGACGCAAGCAAGGCTTCGACGGTCCGATCCTTGGCGTGCCCTACACGGTGAAGGACACGACCTGGGTAGCGGGACGGCGCGTCACCAACGGCTCGCTGCTCTACAAGGATTTCATTCCGCCGCGCGACGCGCTCGCCGTCGAGCGCCTGAAGAA
>JACPVT010000067.1 GCA_016191685.1 Rhodospirillales bacterium
ATAAATGTATATTTTTCCAACACAAAATAAAAAATGTTAAAAATTCATGAAAAAATATTACTTTTAAAGTTTTTTTTACAAGATTTTATATTAAAAAATTAAAAAATCTATATCTACATGTTTCTGCATCTCTTTTATATATTCTAATCGACGGCTAGGCGCATAACAATTGCTAATTAAGGCCAGCTTCGGTGGCACCGCGGTACTCGAACTCGGCCGCAGCGGCGCCGACCTCAAGGCAATCGTGGGCTTTCACTCCGGCCTGGTCACAGCCCGTCCCCAGGACGCGACCAACATCAGGGCCAAGGTGCTGGTGTGCATCGGCGCCGACGATCCGATCATCCCGCCCGAGCAGCGCGCCGACTTCGAAAAGGAGATGAAGGCCGCCAACCTCGATTGGCGCCTGCAGCTCTACGGCGGCGTCGGCCACAGTTTTACCAATCCCGCGATTGATGCCCGCGGCAGAAAGGGCTTCTTCTTCCACGAGGCGACCGACCGGCGCTCGTGGAATGCCATGATCGAACTGTTCAACGAAACGCTGGGAGAGGCATGACATGAAACGCCGTACACTGATCGCCAGCGCCGCGGCCCTAGCCGCTCCGTCGGTTGCCCGCTCCCAGAGCAAGTACCCGTCGGAGCGGCCGATCAAGCTCGTCGTCGCGTTCTCCGCCGGCGGCCCGACCGACATCATCGGCCGCAAGGCGGCGGAGAAGCTGACCGCCATCCTCGGCCAGACCGTGGTGATCGAAAACAAGGCCGGGGCCGCCGGCCAGATCGGCGCGGTCGATGTCAAGAACGCCAAGCCTGACGGCTACACGCTGCTGTTCGCCACGTCCTCGACGCACGCCATCCTGCCGAGCGCCGTGGTCAAGCCGCAGTACGACGCTATCAAGGATTTCACGCCGATGTCATCGGTGTGCCTCAACCCGCTCATCCTGGTGACCCACCCGTCGATGCCCGCCTCGATGAAGGGCTTCATCGACCTGATGAAGAACAACCCCGGCAAATATTCCTACGCCTCGTCGGGCACGGGCTCGATCCTTCATCTCACGTCGGAGTACTTCAAGCGCGAGGCAGGCGGCCTCGACGTGGTGCACGTCCCCTATCGCGGCTCGGGGCCGGCCATCCAGGATTTGCTGCCGGGCACGGTGCAGTGGATGTTCGAGACCTTCTCGACGATGCTGCAGAATCAGAAGGCCGGGAAAGTGCGTATCCTGGGCTATGCCCATTCCAAGCGGGCGCCGATTGCGCCGGATATTCCCACCATCATCGAGGCGGGCGTGCCCAACTTCGAGGCCTATACCTTCAACCTGATCATCGGGCCGGCCGGCACGCCGCCCGAGGTCGTCGAGACGATCGACCAGGCGACGCGCAAGCTGATGGCCGACAAGGAGATGATCAAGTTCCTGGAGGACATCGCCGCGGTGCCGACGCCAGAGACGACGCCTCAGCGCACGGCGAAGTTCATCAGCGACGAGATCGCCAAATGGGCGCCCGTCGTGAAGGCAAGCGGCATCAAGATCGAGTAGCCAGCTTTCTCAACGGTAGCCGGGCGGCGGCGCGACATTGCCCGGCGAGGGCGAGATCGGCGCCTGCTGCGGCATGGTAGCCGGCGTCGGCAAGGTCGAGTTCATGATGCTGCCGGGGCCGCCGCCGGCGCCTTCGCTGGGGCTCGCCACGCTGCCCGGCGCGTTCGAGCCGGTCGAACTGATCCAGTAGCCAGCGACCGCGTTCGACGCGTCTCCGGCCGTCTTGGCCTGGACGTCGACCATGCCGATCCGCTCGCCGCGCTTATTGATGCGATAGCCCTGCGCATCGAGCTGGTAGCCCTCATTGTCGACGCGCGTGCCGCCCGCCTCGGTCCGGAAGGAGGCCGGCGGCGTCACCTCGGTGTAGAGGGGCTTCGGCAACGGATCGCAGCCAGCGAGCGCCACGCCCCCCAACATCACAGCAAGCACTTTTCTCGCGGCCATCGGCTTTCCTCTAAATTCGGAAGCCATCATAGCGGAAAGCGGACGGCACCCGAAAGACCCGAACGGCCAGCAAAAAAGGCCCGTCCTTACGGACGGGCCTCTTGCCAAGCGACGCCGACTTAAGCAGCGATCTTGGTGAACTTCTCGATGCGCTCCTGGACGGGGCGAACGGCGTCGTCCGCCGACTTGCGAACGAAGGCGCCGAGGTCCTGGGCCTGCGCGATGCGGGTCTCCAGGCGGCCACGCCAGTACTTGGCCGAAACGTCGAATGCCTCGATCGGCGACTTGGCGGCAAGCAGGGCGTTCAGCGCGGCAAAGCCGGCATCGGTGTCTTCCTTGGCGACCTCGAGCATCTTGAGGCCGGCCTTGGTGGCGCCGTCACGGGCCTGGTTGAACTGGCTGTTCAGCTCTTCCGATGCATTCTGCGCGGCCTTGCTGATCTGCTCGAAGCCTTCGGTCGCCTTGCGGACGCCGATCTGGGCGAACTCGCGGACGCGCTCGCCGGCAGCCTTGGTGGTTTCGGTGGCGTGCTCGATCACGGTGTCGAGCGCGGCGGTGGTCGTGGTCATGTGTAGATCCTGCCGTTGGTTGTGGTCCAAATGATCGAGCCGCGAGGAATTCTCCCCCGTGCCTCTTGGGCGATATATGGGATCGCTATTGTGCATTGCAACATGCATTTGTGCGCCGCAAGAAGAAATATTGATTAGACAATGATATCAATTAGTTAGAGTGCCATTCTTGGCCACTGGCAGTTCCGCCACCGGCCCCGTCGCTTGCCTCGGCAGGGGCTGGCGGAGGACAAATCGATCAACGAAAGAAACAAGGCGAGTTGTGGGAGAACGCCATGGAGCAGCAGCAGCTGTCGGGCATCGACGCGTCGTTTCTCTATCTCGAGACGCCCGAGACGCCCATGCATGTGGCAGGGCTCACTTATTTCGAGCTGCCTCAAGGCTTCGAGGGCAGTTTCTACC
Source organism: Rhodospirillales bacterium (assembly GCA_016191685.1). Classification (GTDB taxonomy): domain Bacteria; phylum Pseudomonadota; class Alphaproteobacteria; order Reyranellales; family Reyranellaceae; genus Reyranella. Next base: position 2,945 of record JACPVT010000067.1, read on the forward strand.
AGCACTTCCGCCGGTTCTTCGAAAGCCGCCTCCACACCATCCCGATCTTTTCCAAGCGGCTGGCGCCCTCGCTCTACGATCTCGATCATCCCGGCTGGGTCGACGAGGACGAGATCGATCTCGACTACCATCTGCGCGAGACGACGCTGCCCGCACCCGGCTCCGAGGCCCAGCTCGAGGAGGTGATCTCCCGACTACATGCCAACACCCTCGATCGCAGCCGGCCGCTCTGGCAGTTCTACATCATCACCGGCCTCGCCAATGGCCAGGGCGTTCTCTACTCCAAGGTCCATCATGCGGCAGTCGATGGCGGCGCCGGCATGGCCATCAACAAGGCGCTCTACGATGCGACTGCGGTGCCGCGCGAAGTGGCGCCGCCGCCGCCCAAGGCGGCCGGCGGCAAGACCGCGCCCAGCGCGCCGATCGCCGTCGATCCGGTAAAGGGCCTGGCCGACATCATGGGCAACATGATGCGGCAGCAACTCAAGATGTGGGAAGCGGCACCCCAGATCCTGAATTCGATGACCAGCGCTTTTCTCGCCAAGCCCGGCGAGATGCCCAAGGCCCTCGGCACATTGCAGAACCTGATCAGCCAGCTGCCGACCCTGAATGCGCCCCGGACCCCGTTCAACGCCACCATCACCCGCGAGCGCAGCTATGCTGCACGCACGATCTCGCTGGCCGATGCCAAGGCGGTCGCCAAGGCAAGCGGCGCCAAGCTGAACGATGTGGTACTGGCAATCTGCGGTGGCGCGCTGCGCCGCTATCTCCAGGAAAAGGGACAACTGCCGGACAAGCCGCTGATCGCCGGCGTGCCGATCAGCCTGCGCGAACCCGGCGATACGCGGCAGAACAACCAGGTCTCGGGCATGCTCTGTCAGATCGCGACCGACGTCGCCGATCCCGGCGAGCGCCTGAAGGCAATCCTGAAATCCTCGTCGGAGGCCAAGCAGATCGCCGGCACCTTCCGCGATGCCGTTCCCCAGGACTTCGCCTTTGTTGGCGCACCGATCCTGCTGCAGCTGATGATGCTGGTGTATGGCCGCAGCGGCCTGGCCGATAAACTCCCGATGCCGATGAACGTCACCATCTCCAACGTGCCCGGTCCGCCGATGCCGCTCTACTGTGCCGGTGCCAAGGTCACGGCGCTGCATCCGGTATCGATCCCGGCCCATGGCGCGGCACTCAACATCACCGTCCAGAGCTACATGGATGCGCTCAACTTCGGCCTCACCGCCGATCGCCGCGCCGTGCCCGATGTCGGCCTGCTCGGTGACTATCTGGTCGAGGCCGCCGACGAACTGAAGAAGGCGGTTGTGGGCGGTTGAAGCCCTTCCGCGCAATTCCGATATGTGAGACGCTGGCCACAACAACAAGGAGGCCACATGACGGCTGCCGTTGAAGCGTTGCGTCCCCCGTCGCGAACGCTGCTGTTGCTCGAAGGCCGTGCCGTGCAGGAACTCGGCGCGTTCTGGCTGCTCCGGCCATGGCTTTCCGCCGCACCGCGCGGTGATGGCCATCCGGTCCTGGTGTTGCCCGGCCTGCTGGCGAGCGACCTCTCGACGCAACCGCTCCGGAGCTTCCTGAAGTCACACGGCTATAGCGCGCATGGCTGGAAGCAAGGCCGCAATCTCGGCCTTCGCTCCGGCGTCGAGCGCAGCATGCTGGAGCGCGTCGAGGAGCTTTACGACCGCCACGGCGGCCGCAGGATCAGCCTGGTCGGCTGGAGCCTGGGCGGCATCTACGCCCGCCAAATCGCCAAGCGCGTGCCCGACAAGGTGCGCTCGGTGATCAGCCTCGGCAGCCCCTTCACCGGCAGCCCCAAGGCGACCAACGCCTGGCGGGTCTACGAATTTGCCTCGGGCCATCGGGTCGACGAGCGCGACCAGCATATCGCCGGCCCTCTTTCCGAACCGCCGCCGGTGCCGACGACGTCGATCTTCAGCCGTTCCGACGGCATCTGCGCGTGGCAGACCTGCCTCAACGAAGAGCGTGAGCAGGTCGAGAACATCGAGGTCTATGGCAGCCACTGCGGACTCGGCCACCATCCGGCGGCGGTCTACGCCGTCGCTGACCGCCTCGCGCAGCCCGAAGGCCAATGGAAGAAATTCGACCGGTCGGGTTGGAAGAGCATGATCTTCCCCGACTGGAAGCGTGCTTAGGGTTTCTTCTCGACGCTGGCCCGGATCTCTTCGTAGGACTCCTTCATCCGGTCCTGCACGATCTTGAGCGCTTCGGCGCTCGACTTCTGCACCAGTTCGGCGATGTCGCGGGTATTGGCGATCGCCGCTTCCACCGACTTCTTGGCAAATTCAGCCTGCTTGGCCATAGCCTCCTGCGGCGAACCACCCGGCTTGTAGGCCTGCGCCATCTCGGCCATGTCCTTCATCGCCGCCTCGAAGATCGCGCGCTGCTTCTGCGCAATCTCGCCGGCCCCGCTGGCTACCGCCTGCCACGACTTGGTCATCGCCTCCAGGTTCTTCTGCTGATGCTCCATGATCTTCGTCATGTCGAAGGACGGGACCTTGAGCTGCTCGCCGAATTTTTTGAACATATCCGTGAAGTTCTGTCCTGCGTCGGCCATGCGAACCTCCTGTCGGTTACAGGTACAGCTTCAACCCCTGCTCCAGTGCGTGCAAGGCCAAACCGGCCAGCCCGCCGATCATGGCACCATTGAAACGGATGTACTGCAGATCGCGGCCAACGGTGAGTTCGATGCGGCCGATCAGCATGTCGATGTCCCAGGATTTCACCTGATCGGCGATGAAGCGGCCGACGCCGCTCTTCTGCGTCTGCACGAAGTCTGCGAGGACCCGCACCATGCCGCGGTTGATCTCGGCGCGGATCGCAGGATCGTCCGCGAGTTGGCCGCCGACATCGACCAGCATGGCCTCGAGCTGCCGTCGAATCTGGCCGTCGGGCGCACGCGCATCCTGCTCGAGGAAGCTGCGCAGGCTTTCCCAGGCACCCTCGGCCATGGCCACGATCTCCGGCCGCGCCAGCAGGTCGCGCTTCAACCCTTCGGCACGACGCGCGAAGGAGTCCGAGGTGCGCAGGCGGTCGATGAAACCGTTCACAAAGCCGTCGAACTCGCGGCGCAGCGGATGCTGCGGGTCGACGCGCGCCTCCTGGATGAAGGCGGTGGTCGAGGCCACGATCTTGCGCAGCAGATAGGCATCGGCGCGGTAGAGGTTGAACAGCGCCGGCAGTTCCTTGCGGATCTTCTCGCGCAACGCCGCCAGGGTCTCCTCATTGGCCAGCACCTTCTCGAGTGCGCCCAGGAGCTCGTCGAGCAGGCGCTGGTGGCGGCCTCTCTCGGTGACCGCGGTCAAGAGACCCGCAGCGAGTGGTGCCAGCTCCACCCGCTCCAGTTCGGTCATGATGCGCTTGCCGAGAAAGCCCCGGAGGCCAGATTGGTCGATCGCTGCCAGGGTCTGCGGCAGGAGCTGCAGCACGAAGCGCGCGAGAGCGGCACTGCGTTCGCGGTCGGCAAGCCACTCTGCGACAAGGGCGGCGAAATCGACCTGGCGCAATCGCGCCTCGACCGGCTCGGGCGCCAGGAAATTGGTCTCGATGAATTCACCCAACGTATCGGCAATGCGCTGGTGGTTGCGCGAGATGATGGCGGTGTGCGGGATCGGTAACCCGAGCGGCCGGCGGAACAGCGCCACCACGGCGTACCAGTCGGCGAGACCGCCCACGGTCGCGGCTGCCGCGAAGGCCGCGACATAGCCCCAGGCCCAATGCATTGGCTCGTAGTGACGGGCCACGCCGAACAGGACGGCGGTGCAGACCAGCAGGAGCGTCGCCGCGATCTTGATTCGGCGCAGATCGCGGGCGCGTTCCTGGTCGCGGCTCAGCTGCTCGCCCACACGTCCAGCACGTAGCGATTGTCGGCCGCAAGTCTGGCCATCCAGGCTTCGCCGGCGGCTTCGTCGGAGCCTGTCTTCTCGCGGTGCAGGGCAATCAGGGCCCGCTTCACGTCGGGTTCCATACGGCCGCCATCGCCGCAGACATAGATGATCGCGCCCTGATCGATAAGGGCTGCCACCTTTTCCGCCTTGTCCTTGAGAAGATCCTGCACGTAGGTTTTCTTTCCATCCTGACGCGAGAACGCGACCTGCAGGTCAACGACGCCTGCGTCGGCCTGCTCCTTCAATTCGTCAGCATAGATGTAGTCCTGATCCGGATGACGACAACCGAAGAACAGCAGGGCCGGGCCGAGCGCACGGCCCTGCGCTTTGAGCGCGGCGCGCTCGCGCAGAAAGCTGCGGAACGGTGCCAGGCCCGTGCCAGGCCCGATCATGATGATTGGCGCCGCCGGATCCACAGGCAGCCGGAAACCGACCTTGGTCTCCTTCACGAAGGCCTGCACCGTTCCACCCGCCGCTTGCCGCGCGAGGTGGCTGGAGCAGACGCCGTGTTAGACGCCGGTACCTGCCCGTGCCGGGCCTTCGACAATGGCCACCGTGATCGAACAGCGTGCGCCATCGCCGATCGGCGACGACGAGATCGAGTAGTAGCGTGGTGTCATCAGCGGCAACATCTCGAGGAAGGCGGCAAAGGGCAGCTCGCACGCCGGGAATTCCTCGAGCAGGTCGAGCACCGACTTGCGCTTGGCCAGAATCTCGCTGCGGAACCGTTCCTCCTCGAGAAGCGCCTCCAGCTTGGGCCGCGTGAAGGGGCAGCGCGTGTGCTGGGCCATCATCTGGATCTGCTTGCGCGTCGCCGGCAGCTGCAGCTCGAGATAGTCGGAAAGCAGCCGATGGACGGAGATCGCCTCGCCCACCGGCAACGAGGCGCGCCGACCCTCGGGCGCCGACAACAGGACATGCGCGCCGGGCGAGAAGCCGAAGCGCCGGACAGCACGCTCGACGAGTGCTGACGCATTCTGCGGCACGATGCTGAGATGGTCGCCGGCGCGATAGCTGACACCGTCCGGCAGCATCACCTCGATGTGGCGCGTGCTGCGGCCCGATTTCTCCGGATTTTGCAGCTCGCGATTGGCCAGGACCTGCATCGGCAGCGCACCGTGTCCGCCGATGATCGGATTCGCCGGCGGTTTGTCGATGGTCTGGACCTGATAAAGCGGCTCTTGCGCTGCCGCCGCTTCGGCATCGAGCTTGACCCCCAGTTTCCCGGCGACGGCCGGCAGCATCGGCTCGTACCAGGCCTGGAAATGACCATCGAGGTCTTCCCTGGCATCGCCTTCACCGCGCGCGTAGAGACGTTCGGCGCCTCTGGCGGCCAGCAACTCGTCGATCTGGCGCGGGATCGACTGGTAAGTCGAGGCCCAATCGCGGTTGCCGCAACCGAACACCGTGTAGCGCACGCCCTTCAAGGCACCGCCTGGCGTTTCCTGCAGCGTCTTGATGAATTGGCCGGCATTGTCCGGCGGACCGCCGTTGTAGGAGGCGCAAACAACGGCCACCGCGCCCTCAGTCGGTAGCTTGCCGGCCATGTCGTCGAGGCTGGCAAGCGTTGTCGTAAAACCCGCCGCCTCCGCATCCTCGGCGATCGATCGCGCCAGCTCCTCGGCGGTGCCCATGTTCGACCCGAACAGGACGGCAAGCTTGCCGCCGTGGTTCGCAGCCGCTTTCTTGGGCGACTTCCGGGGCGCCGGCTTCGCAACCGCCACGACGTTGCCGCGGCCACGCACGACATCGGGCCGCAGTCGCACCCGCATCACCAGGCCCTCGGGCTTGATGGTGAGAGACTCCTTGATCTTGAGCTGGTAGCGCGTGTGATCGACTAGCTTGAAGCGCTGCAGGATCATCCCGATCACCAGGGTGGCCTCGGTCATGGCGAACTGGCGGCCTATGCAGGCGCGCTGGCCGTTGCCGAACGGCTTGAAGGCGTGCGGCGGCATTCTGGCCTCGCGCTCGGGCGCGAAATTGTCGGGATTGAAGATCTCGGCCTGCGGCCCCCACACTGATCTGTCGCGATGGAGCATCGCCGTCAGCACGGTGACGAAGGTGCGCTTCCTGAGCTTGTATTTCCCGCCGATGGTTTCGTTCTGGTACGGATAGAGCCCGAAGGCCGGCGCAGTCGGCCAGAGTCTGAGCGACTCCTTCAGGATCTGGCCGATATAGACGAGCTGGTTGACTTGGCTCGCCGTGGGCTTGGCGTTGATGTCGTGGCCCAGCACGCGATCGACTTCCTCGTAGGCCTTCTGCAGCACGTGCGGATTGTTCAAGAGGAAGTAGACCGCGAAGGACAGCATCCCGCTCGTGGTCTCGTGGCCCGCGATCAGGAAGGTGTTCATCTGGTAGCGGATGTTGACGTCGTCCAGCCGCTCACCGGTCAGCTTGTCGAGGCCGCTCAGCATGAAACCCAGAAGGTCCGGCTTGGCGGTATCGTCCGCGGGCACCTCGCGGCGCTCCTTGATGATGCGGTCGGCAATGCCGTTCATGAAGCCGACATCCTGCTCGAGCTTCTTGCGGCTCTTGCGCTGGGTGATGTCCTCCAGCGGCAGGCCGCGCATCTTCATGACGGCTTCGAGCGCGCGCACCAACGATTCGACGTAGGGATGATTGTCGCTGCGGTAGAACGAGTTGAAGCGGTAGTTGAAGCCGCAGAGTCCGATCGTATCGAGGGTGAGCGCGGTCATGTCGCGCACAACGTCGATCTCCTCATCGGCGTTCAGACGCTCCCACTTGGTCACGAGCTGATCGGCGATGTCGAGCATGCCCTCGTGGTAGGTCTGCATCATGCGGTGCGCGAAGGTCGGCAACAGGATGTTGTGCGCCTTCTGCCAGTTGGGCTCCTGCGTCTCGGCGGTGAACAGCGCATCGCCACCCAGCATGCGCACGCGGCGCAGCGAGCCGCGGACGGCCTTGTCGAAACGCTTCTCGTCGCAGAGTTCCGCCACCAGGTCGGCGCCCGACACGACGACCAGCGGTGTGCCCATCATGTCGAGCCAGAAGATCGGGCCCTGCTCGCGCGCGATCCGCATCAGATCCTGGACCGGCGCGCCGCCGTCGACGGTGAGCATATTACCCAGCACCGGCGTGCGCGGCGGATGGGGAATCGGATGCAGCTTGTTGCGCGCCATGGGCCCGGCGGTCCTCCCTGTCTTGCCTCCTTATAGCAGGGGCATCAGCGTCAGGTCAGCGGGCGGCCCGGGCGGCGCGGGCGCGGCCTGTCGCGGCAGAACCGGGACCTCTATTGATGCGGGCGAACATGCCGGCAAAAGCAATGTCGTCGGCGTCAAGGGCGGGAAAGGCATCCCGCATCTTCTTCGGGTCCGCCCCGCGGGCCAACAGCGCGCCGACCAGGCGAACGCGAATGGCCGTGTCCTTGAACAGCATGTCGCCGGCCGGCCCACCGGTGTCGCTGTCGAGTCGGCCACGGCCACGCACGAATATCCGCAGCCGCTCGATCGCGTCGCGTTCGGCGGCGCCGATATCGAGACTGACCATGCCCTTGGCGATCGTGTCACCTTTGCGGGTCCAGCCCTCCGCGCCGGGCCAACCCTCCGCCAGCATGCGCGACAGGCCATTGCGGTCCTTGGGGCCGAGCTGGACCGGCAGCAGATGGATCAGGCGGAGGTAGATCACGCCGCGCGCGCTGATCGCGACGCGCGACTTGTCGTCCAGCTCGATGCGGAAGAGATCGACATAGATCTCGTTGCGCACGGTCTTGTCGGCCAAGCCCGCGATGGCGGCTGCCTCCTTGATCGAGAAGGTCTCTTTCTCGAGGCCGTGCGGCAGGCGCCGCGGCCGCTGGTTCGTGGATTTCTTCTTTGCCGTCATTCGTCATGCCTTCCGCGCAGCAACATTAGGCGACGCCGATTTTGTCGTATAGTCGGCCGGCACACTCTCCTGGGGAGGAAATGATGAAGGTCGGGTATATCGGCGTCGGCAACATGGGCGGTCCCATGTGCCGCAATATCATCAAGAAGAGCAACCACGCCGTTACCGTGTTCGACCTGAACCCGGCCGCCGTGAAGACCTGCACCGACCTCGGCGCCACGGCGGCCAAGTCGGTGGCCGAGGCGACCAAGGGCGCCGATATCGTCATGACGTCGCTCCCCATGCCCCGGGACGTCGAGGCGGTGACCCTGGGCGACAACGGCATCCTGGCCAACATCGGCAAGGGCCAGACCTACATCGACCTCTCGACTAACGCGCCCTCGATGGTGAAGAAGATCGGCGCCGCCTTCGCGGCCAAGGGCATCGCCATGCTCGACGCCCCGGTGAGCGGCGGCACCACAGGCGCCGAGGCCGCGACCATCGCCATCATGGTGGGCGGCGACAAGAAGGTGTTCGACGATGCGCTGCCGGTGCTGCAGTCGTTCAGCGCCAATGTGATCCACATGGGCACGCTCGGCAGCGGCACAGTGGCCAAGCTCTGCAACAACATGTTGTCGTTCTGCAACATGGCCGCGCTTTGCGAGAGCATGATGCTCGGCACCTCTTACGGCCTCGATCCCGAGAAGCTGCTGCACGTCATCGCCAATTCGAGCGGCAACTCCAACGCCATCAAGAACTTCACGGCGCGCGCGCTGGTCGGTCACTACTCGCCGCCTTCGTTCGCGCTCGACCTTGCCTACAAGGACCTGCATCTGGCGCTCGAGCTGGGCGACGAGCTCGGCGTGCCGCTGCAGCAAGGTGCGGCGACGCATAATCTGCAGCGCCTGGCCAAGGGCATGGGCTGGGGGCCGGACGATAGCTCCTCCGTGCTCCGTGTCTACGAGACGATGCTGCGCCGCAAGGTCAAGCCGTGATGCCGTGACCACGCGGCGCGCGATCGTCTCCTCGCTGGCGGGCCTCCTGCTCGCGAGCGACGGTCGCTCGCAGTCGAGCCCTTGGGCCAGCCTCCGCGCCCCGGACCACTTCGCCCTGGTCCGTCACGCGCTGGCGCCCGGCACATTCGATCCGCCGGATTTCCGCCTCGACGATTGCACCACCCAGCGTACCCTCTCGGACGAGGGCCGCGCCCAGGCGGTCCGTATCGGCGGGCTGTTCCGGGCCAACGGTGTCGGTGACCCATCAGGTCGTGATCACGGCGTTGAGCGAGGTCTTTCCCGGCAGCGGCGAGAGCGTGGTCATGCGCCGCAAGCCGGACGGCTGGCTTGGGTCGCGGGTCGGTTGCCCACTGCTTAGAGGCTGGTTTCTGGCACGCCGCGTTGTGCCATCGGCACCCGCTGCTTGGCAGGATGAATGTCCGGAAAAGTGCGTCAGCCGAGATGCCGGGCGATCAGCGCCGTAACGAGGTCCGGGTGCGTAGCCGCCACGTCATGGTCGCCGCCCGCCACGACTTCGAGACAGGCGTTCGGTATCCGCGCTTCGAGATGCCGACCGACCGCGACCGGGCTGATCGGATCGGCGTCGCCCCAGATCAGGAGCGTCGGCGCGGAAATCCGCTCGACCGGCAGGCCGGGCGATGCCCCCTTCGAGGTGATCCAGGCGGCCGCGTTCGGGAACGACTTGCGATAATCCGCGCGCCAGTCGGCGGCACCCAGGCCCGCCATGTCGACACCGCCCGACGTCACGCAGAGCACCAGCCGGCGCACGAGCCCCGGCTGGGCCAGGGCGACGCGCGCTGCGATGACACCGCCCATCGACTGCGCGACCAGATCGATGGGCTCGTCCATCTTCGCCGTCACCAGCCGGACCAGATCGTCGAGGCCCGTGATCGCCGGATCGTGCGGCTGATGGCCGAGGCCGGGCCAGCCGAAATAGTGCTTCGGCCAATCCGCCGGCAGCCGCGCGCCGACCGGCTTCCAGAAGTCAGGCGAGGCGCCGGCGCCGGGCAGAAACAAAAGCTTCAAGAAGATCTCGGTGTGTGGCCGTGCATATCTCAGCGTCGCAACCGACCGAGCGGCGGTCAACCCTTTCGCGGCGCCCGCCGTTGGTGAAGGATGGATGGGGCTCAATGGATCGGGGGAGGCGCGCCATGTCCGGCAAGCTGATCACGCGCGAGTATCTACTGGACAAGATCAATGCCGCCTATGGCGCCAGGGATCTCCTCTATCGCGTCAAGAAGGACAGCCGCAGTCTGCGCTGGGATAAATTGCGGAATACGGTGCAGAAACGCACCCAACCGGTATCCGTTCAGCGGCTTCTCGAAGCGAAGTGGCTCATCAACTATACGGACGACTGGACCCGAGCCGATGGCATACTGAATCGCATCGAAGCCGACGGCACCGCACCACAAGGCCCGTTGGGCCAGGACACGGATGGATCGTGGGGCCCCGGGTATACCGAGCCATACCATCGGCTCGAGCCTACGGTCGACGCTCTGCAGAGGGACTCGCTCGACTCCCAAAAGGATCTCAAGCCCCTCGTCTTCATGAAGCCGTTCGAGAAGCCCGAGTTCGTCGTCAGCTATCTCGACTCGCTTCGCCTCAGCCGCATCCGCGAGACCGGCCGCAACCACCGCGGCGAACTGGGCGCGGTCATGACGGCGATGTCCCAACTGATCTTCAAGAAGAAGATCCGCGATGCCCTGCTGAACCACCCCGAACTCGACTTCCACATCTCGCCCGAACTCGAGGAGGCCTATACCGACTACCTTTGGTCGATGCAGCCTCCGGACACCGGCTATTGGGGGCCCTCTTACGAATTCGGCAACGAGCGGTTCGAGGTGCAGGATCTCTCCTTCACCTTTCACGTCGCGCACTACTACGAGAACGGCTTTCCCGACGACGACCGCAAGGCGCCCAACCTTCCCGCCATCGCCCGCACCACGCTCGCGATCGTCGACTATTGGTATCCCAACGGTTGGCGCGCCACGCGATCTCCCAAGGAGCCGCGGTTCAGCGATCATCACAATTACGACGCGGTGACTCTGTTCGCCTGCGCCTGGCCGACGCTGGGCGAAGACCTCCGCAAGCAGGTGCGGCCGGTCCTCCAGGTCGTTCTCGACTGGTGCCTGACGAAGTCGCTGAACGGCGACCGCTTCAACGACTCGGGCATGGACAACGTCGAGTCCTACTACTTCGGCGTAAAATTCCTGAACGTGATCGGCTTCTGGAAGCCCGAAAGCGCCTTTTGGCCGGAGGGGCCGCTTCGCGTTCCCGAAGGCACGCCCAAGCCGCAGGTCGTGGCCCGGAGGCTGCTCGACCGGTTCGTCGCCGATGTCGACGACCACACCGAAGCGGCCGACACCACCAAGGACGTGCTGAACGCCGCTTTGAGCGGCGCCTCGATCAATTTCAAGCTCTGAGCGTCACGCCAGCCTGGCCAGAAACGCCGGCAGCTTGCGGCCGATCGACAATAGATAGCGGCCCATGGCGCCCGCGACCTGGCGCACCGGCGGACGCGCGCCCATGCGGTCGCGCCACGCCTGCAGCCCGGGATGCGCGTCACCCATGGGTGCGCCCATGCGGTCGCCGAACAGCTGCGCCATGTAGAAAGCGATGTCGGCGTAGGAATAGCTGCCGCCAAGCCACTCGCGGTCGCCGAGGGTGCGCTCCATCTCGTCGTAGAAACGGGCGGCGGCCTCGTGCGCGCCCGGCGCCTTGGGATCGCCCATCAGGCGAACTATGTGCGGGAAGTAGACCTCGTCCGACTTGTGTTCAAGCAGCCGCGCCCGGGCGCGGGCCTTGGGCTCGGCGGGCCACAGTGCGGGATCGGGCTTCACAGTCTCGAGGTATTCGAAGATCTGCGTCGAATCGAAGAGTTCGAGATCGCTGTCAATGAGCACCGGCACCTGGCGCTTGGGATTGACCCGCAGGACCTCCGGATGCTTGGGCTCGTAGAGCGTCTTCATCTCGAACGGCACCATCTCGAGCTCGAAATCGAGCCCCTTCTCGCGAAGGGCGATCTCGGCCTTGGCGCCGAACATGCTGAGCGGTCCTGAGTACAATTTCATTTCTGCATCCTACATCAACACGAACATGGCGACCGCGGCCGCCGTCATCACGGCCGTCGTCGTCCAGCCCAGCACGCGCTGGCCGAGCGTGGCCACGAACGCCCCCATCTGCCTGGGTCGCGAGGCCACGACCAGCATCGCCGCCATGATCGGCACCGTGATGACGCCGTTCAGCACGGCGCTCCAGAACAGCGCTTTTATGGGATCGAGCGGCGTGAAGTCGATGCCCACCCCCAGCAGGATGGCGCCGCCCAGCACGGCATAGAACGGCCCGGCCTCGCGGGGTGTCCGCTCCAGCCCGGTGCGCCAGCCCCTGATTTCGCCCACGGCATAGGCGGCCGAGCCCGCCAGCACCGGGATGGCCAGCAGCCCGGTGCCGACGATGCCGAGGCTGAACAACATGAACGACCACTCGCCCGCGATCGGTTTTAGCGCCGCCGCCGCCTGTGCCGAGGTCTGGATGTCGGTCAGGCCCGACGCATGCAGCGTCACCGCCGTGGTCAGGATGATGAAGAAGGCCACGAGATTGGAGAACCCCATGCCGACCCAGGTCTCCCAGCCGATGCGGGTGAGCTCGCGCGGCGCCTGCTCGGGGTGATCGACCAGCGGCCCCGCCGCGGGATCGGCCTCCTCGTCCTCGACCTCCTCGGAACTCTGCCAGAAGAAGAGGTAGGGGCTGATGGTGGTGCCGAACACCGCCACCACGAGCGTGAGCGACTCCCCGGTGATCGCGAAGCGCGGCGCCACGACGCCCGCGAGCACCGCCAGCCAGTCGATCTGCACGGTGAAGACCACGCCGACATAGGCGAACAGCGAGAAGGTGAGCCACTTCAGGTAGCCGACATAGCGGTGGTAGGGCACCAGCACGACGGCGAGCAGCGAAACTGCGGCAAAGCCGATGGTATAGAAATGGCGGTCGCCACCCAGCACGAGTTGGGCCGCCGCCCCCATGGCGGAAAGATCGGCGCCGATGTTGACGGTATTGGCGATGAACAGGAGCCCCACCAGAAGACCGACGAAGCGGCGGGGAAAGACCTGCGCCAGGTTGGCGGCAAGGCCGCGGCCGGTGACCCGGCCGATGCGGGCGCTGATCGACTGCACCGCGACCATCAGCGGCCAGGTCAGCACCACCGTCCACAGCATGTTGAGGCCGAACTGGGCGCCGGCCTGCGAGTAGGTGGCGATGCCGCTCGGGTCGTCGTCGGCGGCGCCGGTGATGATGCCCGGCCCGACCCGCTTCATCAGGTCATTGAAATTGGCCACGGTCAGCAGCCACGATCAGCGAAACGGTCGCGGGCCGTCGTAGTCGCCGACATAGCTCAGGTGCGTGACCAGGCCGGTGCCGTCGCGCCACTGGTGCAGCGCCACCCCGGGCGGCTCCATCGTCATCGCCAGCGCCGCGCCCGGCCGCAGGTCGAGCGCCGCCTGGTGGGCGGTGCTGGGGGCGATCGAGGCCACGGTGCCGGCCCAGCGCACCTGGATCGGGCGATGGACGTGGCCGCACATCACGCGCTCGACGTTGGGATGGCGCCGAACGATTTCCGCCAGTCGCTCGCCGCCCTCGTTCAAACCGTACTGATCGTCCATGACAGAGATGCCGCAGGCGAACGGCGGATGATGCATGAAGATGAGCGTCGGCCGGTCGCTTTCCGCCAGCCGCGCCTCCAGCCAGGCGAGCCGCACATCGCACAGCTCGCCGTGGCCCTTGCCCTCGACCAGCGTGTCGAGCGCGATCAACCGCACCGGCAGACCTTCGACCGTGTACTGCAGAAAACCTTCGGCCGGCAGGTAACCGTGCCCGGGAAAGGCCGCCCGCATCGCGTCGCGGGCATCGTGATTGCCGGGAATGAGATAGACCGGCATCGCCAGCGCCGACAGCACGCGCTTGAGGTTGGCGTACTGCTCGGGCCGGCCGTCGTTCACGAGATCGCCGGTCGCCAGCACGACATCGGGTCGAGGATCGAGCCCGTTCACGTGCGCCACGGCGCGCTCGAGGAAGCCCGTGGTGTCGACCCGGCCAAACAGCAGCTCGCCCTCGCCCCTGAGGTGCATGTCGGTGATTTGCGCGATCAGCATACCCAACCATCCCTCGATCGGCTTGCCGTCACGTCGCGCCCTGCCTTCCCTTTGTCATGGAAGCGTCCCACACCACCACGCGATCGCGACCAGCGGCCGTCGCCGCGTAGAGCGCCTTGTCGGCTCGTCCAATGGACTCCTCGACCGACACGTCGGCATCCAGCGGCGTCAGCCCGCCGGACAGTGTGACGTGAAAGGGCGCACCATCCTTGTCCTCGAAAATGACGTCGGCAAAGATCCTGCGCAGGTGATCGACGACATCGAAGCCGGCCTCAATGTGGGCATTGGGCAGGCAAAGGAGGAATTCCTCGCCACCGTAACGGAACAGGAAGTCGAACAGCCTCAGCTGATCCTTCGCCTGGTGCGCGAACGCCGCGAGCACACGGTCTCCCATGGCGGCTCCGTGCTTTTCAATCAACGTCTTGAAATCATCGACGACGATCATCGCCAGGCAACAGAAATGAGCCTTGCGTTTCACCAGGTCCTGCTGCTCGCGCAATTTCGTCAGCATGCCGATGCCTTTGGTCGCGCCCGTCAGCGGATCGAGACTGTGGATCGTCTCTTCGAGCTCGTGCTTGATCGTATTGATCTCTATCCGCAATTGCTTCAGCGCATTGGTGAAACGCTCGTAGTCCTGAAGCTCCACGGTTTCCGATCGCACCGAGGACAGGAGGATCGTCCGACAGTAGCGATGCATGCGTTCATGCGCCGTCATCATTTCCGCCATGCCCGGGTGGCCCGCGAGGGTCGTGCCATGGGTGCTGCGGACCCACTGGCCGAACCGACATTTGTGATGAGCATCGGTCGCGAGGTCGGCCTGATCGGGGGTCAGATGACAGGCCAAGGTTCGGTTGATCGTTTCCGCCCATTGTTCATGATTGAAAAGCGCCTGATTGAGTTCGCCGAGGACCTTGCGTGTGTCGTCTTGTGAAAGTCCGAGAACGGCCATCGACGACTCCTTTCAGAAATCCAAAGTCTTCTATTTTCCCAAGTACCTTCGGTCCCAAGTACTCTTCATCGGTTCGGCCTGGACTCCGATCTCGCGACGATTCCTACCACGGGCAGGCTTCTGCTTGAACTCCGCCACGGGAAGGCCGCCGAAGAATTCGCGCGGCGCCAGACGGCCGATGTCGTCGTTCATGCTTCACCTCGGACCTGATCGAAAAGGGCGCCTGACCGCCCGCCCGTCGTAACAGGCCGTGTCACACCCCAGGGTGTCACACCAAGTTGAGACAAATGTTGTGACACAGGCCGATCGCCCACCTGTGGCATCGCGGGAATCCGACCCTGCGGCCCCACCTCGGGCGGCCGCAGACGACCGTCAATTGGCAGCTCTCGGACGCGTTTGTCGCGCCTCGGTCCACCCCACGGCCGGACGGATCCTCGGCGGGGCAGCCTTGTGCTTATCTACTCACGGCTCAGTACCCGATACTGGGCAAGACCGCGGGACGGCCCCTGCGCCTCGTAGGCATTGACCCGGCGGGCGCGCCGGGCGGGGCATGGTCTGGACGCTGGGCCTTTGCGGACAGGCCTCGTGCGACGATAGCGGATTTATAGGACGAATCCGGCTCAACCGGTAAATATCTTATTTCAATCCTGCCATGCGCCTTTCGCCTGGTTGCTGGCACTGCCAGCACCTGGTTCGGTTGCGAACGCCAAGCCGCTATTTCTGGCGGAACGCCCGGCTGAAGGACGTCACGAGCGGCCCGACGAGATAGTCGAAGGCAGTGCGCGCCTCGGTCGGGATCAGCACCGTGGCCGGCATGCCGGGATAGAGACGGACCTCCGGCAGGCCGGCGAGCTGGGTATGGTCGGGCCGGACGGACGCCACGAAGTACGGGCTGCCGGTCTTGGGATCGGTCAGCCGATCGGCCGAGACGTGAATCACGTCGCCCTGCAGGCTGCGCTGCCGGAAAGCCGGCAGCTGCAGCTCGGCCCGCATGCCGGGATGGACGTCGGCAATATCCTCGACTGCGACCTGCACTTCTACGGTGAGGCTCTCCTCGTCCGGCACGATGTCGAGGATCTTCTCGCCGCGCTGGATCACGCCACCGACCGAAAAGACGTTGAGCGCGACGACGCGACCGGCGTAGGGAGCCCGGATTTCCAGGCGGCCCAGCACCGCGGCCGCGCTGGTCCGCTTGGGAACCACTTCGGCCAGCCTCGCCTGCATGTCGCGCAGCTCCTTGGCGGCCTCGGCCATGTGCTCGTTGCCGAGCTGGACGATCTGCAGCTCCTGCTCCGCGATGGCCTGGCGGAACCTGGCCGCAGTCGCCTTCGCCTCCGCGATCTGGCCCTCGAGGGCGAAGGCCGTGCGCTGGAGCTGCAGCAGGCGTGGCCGCGGCAGCAGCATCTTCTCCACCAGCGGCGCCACGCTGTCGGCCTCGTCGCGCACCGAGCCGACCTGCAGGTCGTAGGACCTGAGCTGGGCCTCGGTGCCCTCGATCTGCGAGCGCAGCTGGTGGATCTTCTCGCCGATGACTTTGCGCTGGCCGTCGCGCGCGGCGCGGCGGTTCTCGAACTGCCTGACCTGGCCGGACCAGATGCCGGTCGCGAAGGAACCGCCGCGGTCGGCCGCCAGCTCGGGCGGCGGGACCATCCCGGCGGCGCCGGCGAGCTCGGCGAGCAGGCGCGCCTCGGTCGCGCGCAGGACGGCATATTGCTCCGAGAGGACTTCGAATTCGGCCCGCGCCTGCGAATCGTCGAGCACGACGAGGACGGCGCCGGCCCTCACCGGGTCGCCCTCGCGGACGCGCAGCTCCTTCACGATGCCGCCGTCGAGATGCTGCACGCTCTTGCGGTTGCCCTCGACCTTGACCAGGCCGCTCGCGACCACGGCGCCGCTGAGCGGTGCGGTCACAGCCCAGCCGACCAGGCCGCCGAAGAACAGCGCGATGATCAGCCAACCGGCAAGCGCGGAGCGCGCGCCCGACGCGCCGGATG
>JACPVT010000330.1 GCA_016191685.1 Rhodospirillales bacterium
AAGGCAATTTGGGCCATATGCGATTGCCCTACGTCTCGGGGGAGGTGCCCCCGAAGGGGGCGGAGGGGGAAAGCTTCAGTATTGCGGCTCGCCGATTTCAGATCGGAGAATTTCAAACATCTCTTCCGGGGCTCGCCCCCTCCGGCGCTCCGCGCCACCTCCCCCGAGACGGGGGAGGAGAAGCGATTCGATGCCAGTCGGAAAGACTCTAGTTGCGCACTAAGTCGTCGCCGGAAGCTGAGCGCCTTCGCGCCAGCTGAGCAGGGTGCGGAAGATGATGGCCTGGAGCGTGGCGGCGACGGCGGCGCCGGCATAGGAGACCAGCAGCGCCACCGTCCAGGTGACGACGACGGCGGCCTCCTGGGCGCCCAGCGCGCCGCGCATGAGCCCGAGCGTGATCAGGGTGGCCAGCATCGTGGCGATGGCGCTCACGAAGAAGGTCACGAACAGGCTGCCGATGATCGTCCAGGCGTTGCCGCGGCCGTAGGTCCACGACAGCCGCGGCGAGAACGGCACGTCGACGGCGGTGGCCGCCAGTCCATAGCTGACGCGAAGCGCCAGCAGCGCGGAGACCATGAAGCCGGCACCGAGCGGCGCGGCCAGCGCCTGGCGGCGCGCGAGTTCGGGATCGATCGGCGCGCCCGGCGCCAGCATGCTGTAGTCGATCGTGCCGACGGTGAGGACGAAGGCTGCGATCAGCACGAAGGTGATGCCGCCGATCTTGAGCAGGTGGACAAGCCAGGCCGTCTCGCGCGGCGACCAGCCGAGGCCGGGCAGGCGCTCGACGCGGTTCGGCCCCAGCAGCACGAGGCGCTGCCAGGCGATCATGAACATCACGGTCGGCACGACATCGAGTGCCTTCTCCACGAGCACGGCCAGGATAGATTCCTGGTTCAGCGCGCTGCCGACGAGACGGATGGCGAGCGAGGCGATCCAGGGGATCGTGACGAGATGGAAGAAGGCCCGGAGATTGGCGAAGAAGAAGCCGAAGCTTTCCGCCAGCAGGGCACTGAACGACAGTTTGACCAAAGGCTAGCTCCGCTCCACTTTTTCGCCGGCGCTGTGCTCGGCTGTATCGAGTGCCTGGGCCAGCCTCAGCGCGGCGCTGCCCGGCTTCAACGGCTTGGGCTGCGAGGCATGCGGCGCCCAGCCGTGCAGGAACAGCACCTCGAAGCTCGCCGTCACCCGGCCTGAGACCCCGGCGAAACGCTCGCCGTAGATTTCGGCCGCCCGCAGCAGCGTGGCACGGTGGCCGAGGCCGCGGCGTCGTTCCAGGACGAGATTGCCCTCGCCCATGGCGCCGAGATCGCGCATCAGCGCCAGCGCGCTTTCGTATTCGACGTCGATCACTTCGCTGTCGGCCACCGGCAGGGCGAAGCCCGCCCGCTGCAGCAGCCCTGCCGCGTCGCGCAGATCGGCGAACGGCGAGACCCGCGGGCTGAGGCCGCCCTCGATCTCGCTCTCCGCAGCCGCCAGGGCCTGGCGCAGCTGCCACAGCGTGCCGCCGCCCAGCATGGCGCCGAGGAACAGCCCGTCGGGTCTGAGGATGCGGCCGATCTGGATCAGCGTGCCGGGCAGGTCGTTGACCCAGTGCAGGCTCATGGCGCTCAACACCAGATCGAAGCTGGCGGCGGCGAAGGGCAGCGCCTCCTCGTCGGCCACAATGGCCGGCCCGTCGGCGCGTTGCGCGAAGGGCTGGCCGAGGTCGCTGCGGACGAGCTGCCCGACGGCTTTCCGGTCGCCCAGCGCCGTGGCGATCTCGTCGCCATGGCAGCCGAGATCGAGCGCCAGGGGAAAACTCCGGCGCACATCGTCCAGCCGCTCGACCAGGCGTCCGGCAATCTCGCGCTTGAGGAAGGCATGGCCGTCCCACGCGCGCGCCGCACGTTCGCGCCGCTGGCGCAGCACCGTGCGATCGAAGACCAGAAGGGGATCGGGAGCAGCCACGGTCCGTATGTAAGGCGAAAGCGCGGCGGCCGGTAGGGGACGGTGCCCCCAAAGGTCCCTCGCCTTCGGCTCGGGATGACACCATTGCCTTGGCAATATTGTCATCCCGAGCGCAGCGAGGGATCTTTCCCTGCCATTCTGTCGGCGCATTTGGCCGGCCCAATCCGCCCATGCTGTCCTCGGCCCTCAGTGTCTGCGCCAGCGCCGGCCGGCTGATGCTGGATGCCGTGCTGCCGCCGTTGTGCCTGGGCTGCGGCGAAATCGTGGGCGCGCCGGGTGCTCTCTGCGCGCGCTGCTGGCAGGGCTTTGCCTTCATCGCACCGCCACAGTGCGCCTGCTGCGGCGATCCCTTTGCCGAGCATCTTGGTGACGACGCGCTCTGCGCCACCTGCCTTGCCCGACCGCCGAAGTTCCGCCGGGCCCGCGCGGCGCTTGCCTACGACACCCAGAGCCGCCGGCTGGTGCTGCCCTTCAAGCACGGCGACCGGACCGACATGGCCCGTGCCTGTGGCGGCTGGATGGCACGCGCCGGCGCGGACCTGCTGGCCGAGGCCGACCTGATCGCTCCGGTCCCGCTGCATTGGCGGCGGCTGCTGACGCGCCGCTACAACCAGGCGCTTCTGCTCGCCCGGGCTCTGGTCCGGGCGGCGCCGCCAGGCGTCGAGCATCGTCTGGCCCCGGATTTGCTGCGCCGGCGCCGATGGACGGGCTCGCAGGCCGGCCTCAAGGCCAAGGAGCGGCGGCGCAATGTTCGCGAAGCCTTCGACATCCATCCGCGCTGGGCGGCCGAAGTGGCCGGCAAGGCGGTGGTGCTGGTCGACGACGTGCTGACTACCGGCGCGACGGCCGAGGCCTGCGCCCGGGTTCTGCAGCGCGGCGGCGCGCGCCATGTCGATGTGCTGACGCTGGCGCGGGTCGTGCGCCCGGCGGTATAGTTCGTGCGAGGAGACCACGATGGCCAGGATCGAGATTTACACCACGCCGTTCTGCGGCTACTGCGCCCGCGCCAAGGGCCTGCTCGACGACAAGGGCGCGGCGTACGACGAGATGGACGTCATGATGGACGACAAGAAGCGCATGGAAATGCGCGAGCGCGCCAAGCGTACCTCGGTGCCGCAGATCTTCATCAACGGCCAGCATATCGGCGGGTCGGACGAGCTGGCCGAGCTCGAGCGCGCGGGCAAGCTCGACGCGCTGCTCGCCCAGCCGGGCTGAGGAGTTCTCCTCGATGGCAACCAGCTTCAAGGCCGGTCTGATCCAGACCAACGTCAGCAACGAGATGGTCGAGAACGTGGCCTTTGTGCAGGAGCAGACCAGGCTCGCCCGCGACGCCGGCGCGGATTTCATCATGACGCCGGAGAACACCGGTCTGATCGGCGCCAGCCGCACCGAGACGCTCGAGAAGGCCCAGACCGAAGAGACCCACGCCATGCTGGCAGCGGCGCGGGCCGCCGCGCGCGCGACCGGCGCCTGGTTCCTGCTGGGCTCGATTCACGTCCGCGTGCCGGGCGAGGAGCAGATCCGCAACCGCTCCTACCTGATCGATGCCGCGGGCGGGATCGTCGCGAGCTACGACAAGATCCACATGTTCGACGTCCAGCTGGCGGGCGGCGAGAGCTATCGCGAATCCTCGACCTTCAAGCCGGGTGAGCGCGCGGTGCTGGCCGAGACGCCGTGGGGCGTGCTCGGCATGACCATCTGCTACGACCTGCGCTTCCCCTATCTCTATCGCGAGCTGGCGCACGCCGGCGCCACCATGCTGTCGATCCCGTCGTCCTTCACCGTGCCGACGGGTCAGGCGCACTGGCACACCATCCTGCGCTCGCGCGCCATCGAAACCGGCTGTTTCGTCTTTGCCCCGGCCCAGGTCGGCACCCACAAGGGTTCCAACCGCAAGACCTACGGCCATTCGATCGCCATCGCCCCGTGGGGCGAGGTGCTGGCCGATGCCGGCGGCGAAAAGGCGAGCTTTGTGATTGCCGACATCGATCTCGCCAAGGTCGAGGAGGCGCGCAGGATGGTGCCGTCGCTGCAGCACGACCGGAAATACGCGGCGCCGGTGCTGCACAAGGCGGCGGTCGCGAAGGCGGCGGAATAGCCTGCTGGCGGCATGACCGCCGCGACGATAGTCAGGTGAGAATTTTAGACAGATTGTCCATCTGCAGAATTGCCGCCGCGATGTCGCCGGAGCGTTCGAACTGCAAGAGGTGTGATGCGCCGGGCAGCACCGCAAACCGTGCGCCGGGAATTGCGGTTGCCATGCGGCGAGCGCCGTCGGCCAGAAACCGCTGACTGCGATCACCGGCGAATACCATGGTCGGAGTTGAGATGGCAGACAGCTCCGCAAGTCCGAGGTGCTCGCCAGTACCAGCACGAATCTCGACGCCGATCGCGGCCGCGTTCGCGTCGACGCGCTCGCGGAATGACCGCTCGGCGGTATCGAGGCTGTTTCCGCCTGATAGGTCTCGAAAGACCCATCGGCTGAAGCGCCTTCCACCGAGTGTCGGCCCGGCCACTAAACCGAGGATGATGGACAGGACGACTCCATTGAAGAGATTGGGAGTGGGGTGCTTTTTTGCCCACAACGGAGGCTCGAGAAGGACCATGCCGCGAATGCGGGAGGGATTTCTGCTTGCAAGTTCGGCCGCGATGATTCCCCCGATGCTCCAGCCCACGACCAGTGCATCCCGTGCTTCGACGGCATCGAGCAGGGTCGCGGCGTCACGTGCATGCTGCGACAGGTTGTCGACGGGTGGGTACTTCGAGTCCCCGAAGCCCCGGCGATCGTACTGGATCGCGCGGCAGCTCTCTCCGACCCGCTCGGCGAGGTCTCCCCAGCCGGACGCAGCCGTACCGTGGATGAATAGCACGGGGCGACCGCGCCCGATCTCCGACCACGCGATATCGCATCCGTCGATGGTGGTCGTTCCGCTACGGCGTGGTTGGGGCACGTTGCGCATAGATACTCCAATGTAGTATCCTCTTATTAGGAGTATATTCGAAAATGGAAGGATTGACCACCACCGGGTTCGCCTTGCTCGCCCAGATCGCGCTGCGGCCTGCCAGCGCCTACGAATTGACCCGCCTCATGCATCGCAACCTCCACTATCTCTGGCCACGCGCTGAAAGCCGGCTTTATGCGGAAGTGACGCGACTTGAGCGCGCCGGGCTCGTTGTCGGTCGCGATGAGCGCGCGGGCCGGCGCTTGCGACGCGTCATGACGGCGACAACGGTCGGTCGCGAGGCTCTGCGGAACTGGGTTTCTCGCGATGTTGCCCCGGGCGTCTCGATCGGAAGTGAAGCACTGCTCAGGGTTTTTTTTGCCTCTTGGGGCACTGTCGACGATCTACGGCGTGCCATAGCCCAGGTTCAAGAGGATGCGCGCAAACTCCTGGAGACGGCGGAAGCCGTAGGAGCTGACTATCTTGGCGGTGCGGGCACCGCTCCCGAGCAACTGCATACCCGAGCGATGATTCACGAACTGCTGTCGGGCTATGCGTTGTTACTTACCAGATGGTCCGGCGACCAGATGAAGGAGATCTCGTCGTGGAAGGATCTCAGTCCACACGGCAAACGGCAACGTGCCAGGCGGAGGTTCTCAATATCCATGAAGCGATTGGTCACGAAGCGCGTCGCCGACAAATGAAGCGCTGCGACTATGTCCTTCGCGCCGCGATCCGCTGGACCATCGCCATCTTCGGTTCGCTGATCATCCGCGCTTCGTAGGCGACCACCGAGAAGCGGCCGCGGACCAGTTCCAGCAGTTCGCCGTCCTTCAGCAGGAATTCGGGCCGGCTCGGTTTGCCGAAGCGTTCGTTGCCGATCATGAAGGTCTCGTAGAGCAGCACGCCGCCGGGCTGCAGCGCGGCAAACAGGTGAGGGAACAGCGGCCGGTGCAGGTAGTTGGTCACCACCACCGCGCCGAACAAGCGGCCGGGTAAGGGCCAGGGCGAGCCGTCCTCGAGATCGGCCGCGATCACTTCGACAGTGCCGGCAGCGGCAAGGCCGCTCACGTCGCGATCGATCGCCGTCACGGGATGGCCGCGGCCGGCGAAGAAGCGCGTGTGCCGTCCGTTGCCCGCCGCGAGGTCGAGCAGGGGCTGAGCGCCAGTTCGGAGACCCGTTCCAGCGCAGTGAGCGCCTCGGGTGAGAGGACCTGCTGGCAGGGGGCGAAAGCGACGATGGCCGCGGCGGCGGCGAGGCTCGGGAGGAACCGCATGGGCCGCGCATC
>JACPVT010000068.1 GCA_016191685.1 Rhodospirillales bacterium
ACGCTCGCCCGCCTGTTCGGCGATCGTTGCTATCTCGCCGGCACCATGCTGTTCCGCGGCGACGATGCGCGCCGCCTCGCCCGGCTCGACAATCTCGCCACGGAAATGAAGGCCGGTTTCGTCGCCACCAACGACGTGCACTACCACGTGCCCGAGCGGCGGGCGTTGCAGGACGTGGTCACTGCCATCCGCCTCGGCTGTACTGTCGACGAGCTGGGATTTCGCCGCTTCGCCAGCGCCGAGCGGCATCTCAAGGAACCGCAGGAGATGGCCAGGTTATTTCGCCGCCATCCGCGCGCCATTGCCGCCACGCAGGAGATCGTCGCGCGCTGCAACTTCTCTCTCAGGGAACTCACATATCAGTATCCCGTCGTATATGAGGGCGGTGAAACCCCAATGGATAAGCTCGTCCGCCTCACGCGGGAGGGCGCGGACTGGCGTTATCCAGAGGGCGTTCCGGACAAGGTGACCAGGACGATCCAGCATGAATTCGAGCTCATCAAGAAGAAGGGCATCGCACCCTACTTCCTGACGGTGCACGAGATCGTCGAGTTTGCCCGCAGTCAGAAGATCCTCTGTCAGGGCCGCGGGTCGGCCGCCAACTCCGCCGTCTGCTATTGCCTCGGCATCACTTCGGTGAACCCCGACAAGGTCGATGTCCTTTTCGAACGCTTCCTGTCGAATGCGCGAGACGAGCCACCCGATATCGACGTCGACTTCGAGCACGAGCGCCGCGAGGAAGTGATCCAGTGGATTTATAAGGAAAAAGGCCGCTCGCGGTCCGCCCTGGCGGCTACTGTGATCTCCTTCAGAAGTCGCAGCGCCATCCGTGAGGTCGGCAAGACACTCGGCCTCTCGCCCGACACGGTGGGCGTGATGGCCGACACGGTCTGGGGCATGGGTTCGAGCGGCGTCAAAGTCGACCATGTGCGTGAGGCCGGCCTCGATCCCACCGACCCGCGCATCATGCTGGCACTCGAACTGTCGTCCGCTCTCTGCGGCTTCCCGCGTCATCTCTCCCAGCATGTCGGCGGCTTCGTCCTGACCGAGGAACGGCTCGACGAGCTGGTGCCGATCCAGAACGCCGCCATGGAGGACCGTACCGTCGTCGAATGGGACAAGGACGATCTCGATGTGCTTGGCATCTACAAAGTCGACGTGCTCGCGCTCGGCATGCTTACGGCCCTGCGGAAAAGTTTCGCACTGATCGAGAAGCACTACGGCGAAAATCTGACACTCGGCATGGATGACGAGGACCCCGAGGTCTACGACATGCTCTGCCGGGGTGAATCGGTCGGCGTGTTCCAGGTCGAAAGCCGGGCACAGATGTCCATGCTGCCGCGACTGAGGCCGCGCAAATATTATGATCTTGTCGTCGAAGTGGCGATCGTGCGGCCAGGCCCCATTCAGGGGGGCATGGTTCATCCCTACCTGAAGAACCGGGCCAATCCGGACGCCGTCACCTATCCGAAACCTGAACTTGAAGCCGTCCTGAAGAGGACGCTGGGCGTACCGCTGTTTCAGGAACAGGCGATGCAGATAGCCATCGTCGCCGCAGGCTTCACGCCGGAGGAAGCGGACAGGCTGCGACGCGCCATGGCGACGTTCCGCAATAACGGCACCATCTACAAGTTCGAGACTCCCTTTATCGAGGGCATGGTGAAGAACGGCTATGAACGCGACTTCGCCGAGCGTTGCTTCAAGCAGATCCAGGGATTCGGCGAATACGGCTTCCCCGAAAGCCACGCTGCGAGCTTCGCCATCCTCGTCTACGACTCCTCCTACGTGAAGCATTACTATCCCGAGGTCTTCGCCGCCGCCCTGCTCAACTCCCAGCCCATGGGCTTCTATGCCCCAGCCCAACTCGTGCGCGATGCTCGCGACAATGGCGTCGAGGTTCGGCCACCCGACATCAATGCGAGCCTCTGGGATTGCACTCTGGAGCCACCTGGCCAGAACAACCGCTGCGCCCTCCGCTTGGGCCTGCGCCAGGTGGCCGGGCTTTCCGAAGACGACGTCGATCGAATGGTCGCACAGCGTGCGACGCCGTATCGTGATCCGGCCGATCTGTGGCGGCGCGCCGGCCTCACCAAGCGGCAGATCATTGCCCTGGCCCGTGCCGATGCCTTTGCATCGTTGGGTCTCTCGCGCCGCGACGTATTGTGGGCGGTGCGCGGCTTTCCCGACGTTGCCTTGCCGTTGTTCGATCACGCATCTGATCCCGAGCCGGCCGTCACTTTGCCTGACCTGACGCTCGGCGAGCAGGTCGTGGACGATTACGGTAGTTTCTCGATGTCGTTGCGCAAGCACCCACTGGCCTTGATGCGCCCGACTTTATCGGCGCGCGGCATCTCCAGCACGTCGGTACTGGAGGCTTCGAAAAACGGCGACGTATTCACCCTGGCAGGCCTCGTACTAGTGCGTCAGCGGCCGGGCACGGCCTCGGGCGTGGTGTTCGTCACTATCGAGGACGAGGCCGGCATCGCTAACCTCGTGGTCTGGCCCAAGGTGTTCGATGCACATCGCCGTATCGTCATGGGGGCACGCCTGCTGGGCGTGCGCGGGAAGATCCAGCGCGAGGGCGAAGGGGATTATGTCGTAATCCATCTCGTCGCCGAGCAGCTCTGGGACTGGTCGGCCGACCTCGACCGCATCGCCGAGATCGACGAGACCTTCCATCTGGTCGCGGGCCGCGGCGACGAAGTCCGCACCGATCCAGGCGACCGCCGGGTAGCGGTGCCCGAAGCCAATGCCACGCGCCACCGGTCCAGCCGCGCCGTCCCGGCGGTACTCGACCGGCCAAAAATCAGGATCGCCTCGCGCGATTTCCACTGAAATTGACCTAGATCAACGCCGCCATCCGGCGTTTGGTCATTCTCGCTCCATTACAACCGGAGCGTCAGATGTCGAAGAACGAGTTCTATTATCTGGTCCTGGTCTGCTTGGCGTTTGGCGGTTTCGGCGTTTCCCTCGGCGTGGCCTACCTCCAGTACCGTGGCTGGCTGCTGCGAAACGTTCCGGCCAAATCGCGCAAATAGGTACCGGACGCCTCAAAGCGTGGCGTAGACGGCGCGCTCGAAGTCCTCGAAGCGCGCCACCGCCCTTGCGTCGTAGAACGGCAACAATTGCGTTGCCCACACGCCGGTGAACTTCTTCGCCGGATCGATCCAGTAATAGCTGTTGGCAAGGCCGCCCCACGACAGGCTCCCGGCGGCGCGGCGGCCGGGGAATTCCTGTGGATTGATCATGAAGGTAAGACCCCACTTCATGCCGTCGACGAAGTCCATGTCGGTGCTGCGGCCGGGAATCTGGCTCTTGAGCGGCCGGCAGGACACGTCGCCCATGGCGTTCCTGGACATCAGCGCCACCGTCTCGGGCTTCAACACCCGCGCGCCATCCAGCTCGCCCTGACCCATGATCATGCGGGTGAAGCGGAGATAGTCACCGACCGTCGAATAAAGCGCACCACCGCCCATGAACACTTCAGGCTCCTGGTTGAGTTCGTGGTCCGTGGCAGTGAGACGGCCCTCCGCATTCCTGACGTACACAGCCGCTTTGCGCGGTCGCATCGCGGGTCCGATCCTGAATCCGGTGTCGGGCATCCGCAGCGGATCGAACAGATTGTCCTTCATGTAACGATCGAGTTTCATGCCACTCGCCGCTTCGACCATAAGGCCGGCCCAGTCGATCGAGATCGAATATTCCCAGCGCTCGCCCGACTCGGCCAGCAGCGGCGTGCTCAGCATTTCCATCGAGTTGGGCTTGAGCGGACCCTTGGCCTGGACATATCGAAAGATGTCGGCGTCCCAGGTGTCGTAGCCCATGCCCGAGGTGTGGGTCAGCAGATGGCGCAGCGTGATCGGCTTCTTGGCCGGCCGCGTCTTCACCGTGCCGTCGGCGCCGACGCTCACCAGCACCTCTTTCCGCGCGATCTCGGGCAGGATTTCGGCGGCCGGCGTGTCCAGGCCGAACTTGCCCTGCTCGACCATTTGCATGGCGGCGGCGCCGGTGATCGCCTTGGTCATCGAGGCGATCCAGATCACGCTGTCGGATTTCAGCGCGCCGGCCGCGCCCTCGAAGATCGTCCCATCGGTGGTCGCAGCCATCGCAGCAACACCCGGCACGTCGCCAGACTCGACGGCCTGCTTCAAACTGTCAGCAATGCTCATGCGTTTCCTCTGTCCCTGCCGGCGAGACTACGCCAGGCGCGTCGCTTCATCGATCAATTCCTGCGCCGCCATATCCAGAAGCTCGTCGTCAGCCGTGCCGTCCAGCACTCGCTCGCGCCCAATCTCCAGCAGTACTGGCACCGCCAACGGCGAGATGCGATCGAGCCGCCGGTAGTCGATCCGCCCCTTGGCGCGCTTCAGGAGTTCGCCCAGCCGCTTCAGGTCGGCGAGCTGCCAGGCCGCGTCCTGGCGCGTGGCGCGCAACAGGATATGGCCGGGCTCGTGCTGGCGTAGCGTGTCGTAGATCAGGTCCGAGCTGAAGGTGACCTGCCGGCGGGACTTCTCCTCGCCGGGAAATCGCCGCTCGATCAGACCGGCGATCACCGCGACGTTGCGGAAGGAGCGCCGCAGCATGGTCGATTCGTCCATCCATGCCTCGAGATCGTCGCCCAGCATGTCCTCGTCGAAGAGCTGGTCGAGCTGCGCCTTCGTGGGCGGCCGTAGCCCCCAGAGGCCGAGCACATAGTCGGTGGCGACGAACCCCAGCGGTCTTAGCCCCATGCGCTCCATGCGCCGCGTCAGCAGCATGCCCAGGGTCTGATGCGCGTTCCGGCCCTCGAAGCAATAGGCCACGATGAACTGCTTGCCTCCCCTCGGGAATCCCTCGATCAGCAATCGGTCAGCTTGGGGCAGACCTGAGCGCCAGCGCTGGATATCGAGCCACTGGCGCACCTCGGCCGGCAACTTGGGGTGCCGCGACGGGTCCTGCAGGATGCCGCGCACGCGTTCGGCCAGGAAGGTCGAGAGCGGCAGGCGGCCGCCACCGTAGGCCGGCACCTTGGGGTCGCCTCCGCCGGTCGCCAGCGAGCACTGCGCCATCAATTCCTTGACGCCCTCGAAGCGCAGCAGCCGACCGGCGAAGGTGAAGGTGTCGCCCGGCACCAGCCCCTGGATGAAGGACTCCTCGACCTCGCCCAGGACCGGCCCGCGCCGCAGTTTCACTTTCAGAAGCGGCAACTCGACGATGGTGCCGACATTCATGCGGAACTGCCGCGCCACCAGCGGCGAGGCCAGCATCCAGCGTCCGCCGGGCAGTTCCTTCAGCCGGTGCCAGCGATCGTAGGCCGCCAGCGCATAGCCGCCGGTCGCCACGAAATCGAACGTGTCGTCGTAGTCCTGGCGCGGCAGGTCACGATAGGGCTGGGCGCGACGCACCTCATGAAAGAACGCCTCGCGGTCGATCGGCTGGGCGCAGGCGGTGCCCACGATGTGTTGCGCCAGCACATCGAGACAGGGTGGTCGAGGCGGATCGCCGTCAAGTTCGCGCGCCTCGACGGCTTCGAGGGCGGCCAGCGATTCCAGCACCTCGAAGCGGTTGGCCGGGGCGATCATGGCCCGACTGGGCTCGTCGAGGCGGTGATTGGCGCGACCGATCCTCTGCATCAGCCGGCTCACGCCCTTGGGCGCACCCAGCTGGATCACGAGATCGACGTCACCCCAATCGATACCGAGGTCGAGCGACGAGGTCGCCACCACGGCGCGCAGCTTGCCCGCCGCCATCGCGGCCTCGACCTTGCGGCGCTGCTCGATCGCCAACGAACCGTGATGCAGCCCGATCGGCAGGTTGTCCTCGTTGATGCGCCACAGACCGTCGAAGGCGAGCTCAGCCTGGGCTCGTGTATTGACGAAGATGATCGAGGTTTTGTGATGCCGGATGATGTTGTAGATCTCGGGCACGGCGTGGCGGCCCATATGGCCACCCCAGGGGATGCGCTCCTGGGCGTCGATGATGGTCACCACCGGCTCCGGCGTCGTCATCAACAGGTCCGGCGGCCGCTCGCGCTGACGCAGCCTTCGGCTCTGCGGCGTGTCGCCGGTCCGGCTTTCTGCGCGAACCGGCAGCTTCATCTCGGCGATCGGCAGCTCGAGGTTGCGCCTGATGTCGGTAGCGAGCGCCTTCAGCGGCGAGATGTAGAGCGTGTGCAACTCGCCCTTACCCTTGATATTGGCTAAGTCCTCGCCCCTGCGCCGGCGCTCCGTCAGCTCGATCAGCGACGGCAGAAAACCCGCCAGGGTCTTGCCGCCGCCAGTGGGCGCGATCAGCAGCGCGCTCTTGCCTCTAGCCGCAAAATCGACCAGCGCGAGCTGATGCGGCCGAGGCGTCCAGCCACGACTTTCGAACCAGCGTGCAAACAGATCGGGAAGAACCATATCTCTTGGGTAAGATGCACCCGTTCCAATGGCAACCGACACCCTAAATCCCCGTAGCTGGCTCTATCCGACGCCGCGCGGCCTCTACTGCGAACCCGGCGACTTCTATGTCGATCCCGCCGTGGCGGTGGCGCGTGCCGTGATCACCCACGGGCATGGCGACCATGCCCGTCCCGGCCATCGTGCGGCGCTGGCCACACCCGAGACGCTCGCCATCATGCGCGCCCGCTTCGAGGATATGCCGAATACCACGCAGCAGCCTCTGGCCTATGGCGAAACGGTCCGCCTCGGCGAGGTCGAGGTCCGCCTGGCGCCAGCCGGCCATATCCTGGGCTCGGCGCAAGCAGTGCTGGCATTCAAGGGCCAGCGCATCGTGGTCTCGGGCGACTTCAAGCGCCGGCCCGACCCCACCTGTCCCCCTTTTGAACCGGTGCCCTGCGACGTCTTCATCACCGAAGCCACTTTCGCCCTTCCGGTCTTTCATCACCCCTCCGATGCCGGCGAGATCGGCAAGCTGCTGCGTTCCATCGCCACCTTCCCCGAACGCACGCATCTGGTGGGCGTCTACGCGCTCGGCAAGTGCCAGCGCGTGATCAAGCTTCTGCGCGCCGCCGGCTATGACCGGCGCATCTGGCTGCACGGTAGTCTGCTGTCGCTTTGCAAACTCTACCAGGATTACGGGGTCGATCTCGGCGACGTGGCACCGGTCTCCGACGCGATCCTGGAAACCTTCAAGGGCGCCATCGTGCTCTGCCCGCCGTCGGCCATGGCCGACCGCTGGTCCCGGCGTTTCGCCGATCCGGTAGCAGCGCTCTGCTCGGGCTGGATGGGCGTGCGCGCCCGGGCCCGTCAGCGCGGCGCCGAACTGCCGTTGGTGATTTCGGATCATGCCGACTGGCCCGAGCTGACGCAGACTTTGAAGGACGTCGGTGCGCCCAAGGTCTGGGTGACGCATGGCCGCGAGGAGGCGCTGGTTCACTATGCGCGCTCGATCGGCATCGACGCCGAGGCGTTGCATCTCGCGGGCCGCGAGGACGAAGGCGCCTGAACCGTGCAGGCCTTCGCCCAGCTTCTCGATTCGCTCTCCTTCGAGGCCGCGCGCAATGCCAAGCTCCGGCTGATCGAAACCTACCTTCGCGCCGCGCCGGACCCGGATCGCGGCTGGGCGCTTGCAGCGTTGACCGGCGGGCTTGACTTTCCAACCGCCAAACCGGCGCTGCTGCGTGGCTTCGGCCAGGACAAGATTGGGCCGGAACTCTTCGCGCTCTCTTACGACTATGTCGGCGATCTCGCCGAGACGCTGGCGCTGATCTGGGAGATCAATCCCGCCGCTGGACCGCCGCCCAGCCTGGGCGAGGTGATCGAAACCCTGCAGCGCGCCACCAAGACCCAGACGCCGGCGATCCTGAAGCGCTGGCTGGATGCGCTCGATTCGACGGGACGCTGGGCGCTGCTGAAGCTCCTCACCGGCGCGCTCCGGGTCGGCGTCTCGGCCCGCCTCGCCAAACAGGCCGCTGCCAATGTCGGCAGCCAGCCGGTCGATGCCGTGGAAGAAATCTGGCATGGCCTCTCGCCACCCTACCGCCCGCTGTTCGACTGGCTTCTGCACGGCGCACCCCGTCCACAGAGCAACGCCGGTGGTGCCTTCCTGCCGCCGATGCTCGCCAACCCGATCGACCGCGCCGAACTCGACACGCTCGATCCGGCGCATTTTCGCGCCGAATGGAAATGGGACGGCATTCGCGTCCAGGTCGCAGCATCAGGCGGCGTGAGGCGGCTTTATAGCCGCGCTGGCGAGGATGTTTCCGCGGCCTTCCCGGATATCGTCGAGGCGATCGACTTCGAAGGCGTGTTCGACGGCGAACTTCTGGTCCGCCGCGAGGAGGCCGTGGCTTCCTTCAACGATCTGCAGCAGCGGCTCAACCGCAAGAGCGTGACGACCCGGATGCTGAAGGAGCATCCCGCCCACGTCAGGCTCTACGACGTGCTATGGCTTGAAGGTCGAGACCTGAGGGCGCTCGGATTCGACGAGCGTCGCGCAAGACTTGAAGCCTGGATGGCGGAGAAGCCACGGCCGCGCTTCGACCTCTCCCCGCTGGTGCCGTTCAGGGACTGGGCCTATCTCACCGAGATGCGCGAGGAAGCGCGCAGCGACGGTGTCGAGGGGATGATGCTGAAGCGGGGCGACAGCCCCTATCTCGCGGGCCGGCCCAAGGGGCCGTGGTTCAAGTGGAAGCGCGATCCCATGCTGGCCGACTGCGTGCTGATGTATGCCCAGCGTGGCCACGGCAAAAGGAGCTCGTTCTATTCCGACTTCACCTTCGGCTGCTGGCGTGAAGTCGAGGGCAAGCGCGAGCTGGCGCCGGTCGGCAAAGCCTATTTCGGCTTCACCGACGAGGAACTGCGCTGGCTCGACAAATGGGTGCGCGACCACACCACCGACCGCTTCGGGCCGGTGCGCGAGGTGACGCAGGAGCTGGTGCTGGAGGTGGCCTTCGACGGCATCGCCCGCTCGAGCCGCCATAAATCGGGCCTGGCGCTACGCTTTCCCCGTATCCATCGCATTCGTAGGGATAAGCCCGCGGCCGAGGCCGACACGATCGACAACCTCCTGCAGCTCTTGCCGTAACGGGGCTGCAACACCATTATCTGGGCGTCATGATCGACCCGTTTGGCCGCCATATTTCCTACCTCCGCGTTTCAGTGACGGACCGCTGCGATTTTCGCTGCGTCTATTGCATGGCCGAGGATATGACCTTCCTGCCCAAGGCAGAGGTCCTGTCGCTGGAGGAGCTGGAGCGGCTGTGCGGCGCCTTCATCCGCCGCGGCGTGAAGAAGCTGCGCCTGACCGGCGGCGAGCCGCTGGTGCGCAAGAACGTGATGTCGCTGTTCCGCGGCCTCGGCAAGCACCTGGATAGCGGCGCCCTGGAAGAGCTGACTCTCACCACCAACGGCAGCCAGCTCGCCAAGTACGCCAAGGAACTGGCAGCCATCGGCGTGCGCCGCGTGAACGTCTCGATGGATACGCTCGACCCGGACAAGTTCCGCGAACTCACGCGCTGGGGCGATCTCGACCAGGTGATGCGCGGCCTCGACGCCGCCCAGCAGGCCGGCCTGCACATCAAGATCAACGCTGTGGCGCTGCGTGGCGTGAACGACATGGAGTTCGGGGAGCTGATCCGCTTCAGCCACGGGCGCGGCATGGACCTGGTCCTGATCGAGGTCATGCCGATGGGCGAGATCGGCGCCGACGCCCGGCTCGACCAGTATCTGCCGCTGTCTCTGGCCCGGGCCGAGATCGCCAGGCATTTCACGCTCACCGAGACCGACTACAGGACCGGCGGACCGGCGCGTTACTTCAAGGTCGAGGAGACCGGAGGCCGGCTGGGCTTCATCACGCCGCTCACTCATAATTTCTGCGAAAGCTGCAACCGCGTCCGTCTCACCTGCACCGGCACGCTTTACATGTGCCTCGGCCAGGAGGACGCAGCTGATCTGCGCGGCCCGCTGCGGGCCTCCGAAAGCGACGAGATCCTCGACCAGGCGATCACGGCGGCGATCGCGCGCAAGCCCAAGGGCCATGACTTCGTCATCGACCGCCGCCACACCGGCCCGGCCGTCCCCCGCCACATGAGCGTGACCGGGGGCTGACGCCATCAAGGTGCGGGCGGCGTGGATGTGCTCTTGATCCTGGCGCGGCGCACCGCCTCGCGATGCGAGATGTAGAGCGCGCTGGCGAAGATCACTGCCGCGCCGACGAAGGTCCAGACGTCGGGCTTCTGGAAGAACAGGAAATAGCCCAGCAGCGTGTTCCAGATCAGCGACAGGAACCCGATCGGCTGCAGCAGCGTGATGTCGGCGAGTTGATAGCCACGCTGTTGGCAGACGTGCCCAAGCGTGCCGGCAAGACCCGCCGCAACGAACCACAGCAGGTCGACCCAGCCCGGCGTCTGCCAGAACCAGATGGCAACAGGTGCGGCACAGATCACGATCACGATGTTCTGCCAGATCACGATGGTATTGGCGGAGTCGGTGCGCGCCAGCGCCTTGGAAATCAGGTTCGAGGCCGAGAAGATCGGTGTGGCGGCCAGGATGCAGATGACGCCGAGATGGATCTCGCCGAAACCCGGCCGGATGATGATCATGGCGCCCGCGAAGCCTACGATCACGGCGAGCCAGCGCCGCAGCCGCACATCTTCGGCCAGGAACAGCGCGGCGCCGATGGTGACGAAGATCGGGCCGGTGAATCCCAGCGCCGTGATCTCGGCCAGTGTCGTGAGCGGCAGCGCCACGAACCACAGCATCATGCCGGCGGTATGGATGGCGCCGCGCGAGATGTGAAGCCCGAGGCGGTTGGTGTGAAGCGACCGGTAAAGACCGAGGCGAAACACTACGGGCAGCAGGATCAGCGCGCCGAAAAAGTAGCGCAGGAACGCCATCACGTAGGGGTTGAGGTGTTGCGCCGGAATCAGCGTGAACACGTTCAGCAGCGCGAACAGTACCCCCGACATGGCAACCCAGAGGATACCGCGCAGATTCGGCGGCAGCGCGAGCCAACGGGCGACGAGAGCGGACACGCCGCGACTATGTCATACGATATGCAGTGAAGCACCCGCCGGAGAGTGGCGGCTTTCGGTGCTCGGCCTAGGCTTCGCCAACCGCCTCGGTATCGGGCGGCACCGCGTGAACGACAGGTTCGCCGCGCAGGTTTGCGACCCGCTGGACGAGTTCCTCGATGTAGGGATCGTGGATGCCGAGCGAGCGCGCATGCTCGGCGGTGTTGGTGAGATAGTCGCGGCAGGCGCCGCGGCGGCCCTCGGCAAAGGCAATATGATGGGCGGCGCGCTCCATCGGCAGGTCGCCGCAATATTGGCAATGGCCGGTATCGACTACGAAGGTTACCGCTGTCACGGTGCGTCCGTCGCGCAGCCTGGTCGGCACCCAGCGCGCCTGATAGACACCCGACAGCATCTCGCGGTTCCACAGGATCGCCAGTTCGCTGCGAACCTGGTGTGGTGCCAGCCGATAGGCGATGCCCTCGCAGGAGCCGCCGCCTTCGAGCGCCAGCATGAGACCAGGCAGTTCGGGCGTGCCGCGGCCAAGCGGTACCCAGAAGCAGAACGACCGGCGCCAGCCTTCGACCCTGCAGGGCAGAGCCTCAGCGAATTCGAGAGCCGGATTCCACATCAGCGAGCCGTAGGCGAATACCCACGCCTCTTCGCCCGGCTTGTAACGGACGAGGGCCTCGTTGAGGCTCGCCTGGCGTTCTTCCGAACTCAGGAAGAAATCGTAGCCGGCCTTGCGGGCGTCGGCGACGATCTGATCGATGCGTTCGGAAGTCAGTTCCTCACGTGTCAGCAAGCCCGCTCCCCCTACGCCCGGTTACGCGCAGTGCACATGCTCAGGCGCCGTACACGATGGACATGGTCTCGGCGATACAGGCCGGACGCTCCTGCCCCTCGATCTCGATCGTGACCTGATTGGTGAGCCGTACCCCGCCCTTGTCCATCGGATCGGCGGCGATCAGCTTGGCACGCGCTCGCACGCGCGAGCCGGCCGGCACGGGGCTGGTGAAACGCACCTTGTTGCAGCCGTAGTTGATGCCGTTGCGGACGTTGTTGATGTGCGAGATCTGGTGATTGAGCATCGGAATCAACGACAGAGTGAGAAAGCCGTGGGCGATGGTCTTGCCGCCCGGCATGTCCTTTTTCGCGCGCTCGACATCGACATGGATCCATTGATGGTCGCCGGTCGCATCGGCAAAACGGTTGATGCGATCCTGCGAGACCTCCACCCAGTCGCTCACCCCTATCTCCTGTCCAACATACTTGTGCATCTCGTTGGGGTGGGCGAATTCTCTCTTGGCCATTTCCTACCTCAGTAACTCTTTCTTCTTGCCGACTGCAAAGATATCACGAGATCGCACGCTTGCGACCAGGCACCCCTGCTGGAGAGAACGCCGAACCGCATCGCGATCCTAATCGAACATGCCGGGAAATCGGCTGTCCAATCGGGTGCCATTTGTAGCGGCCGGGTGCCATTTGTAGCGGTTTGTCACATTTGTATCGTCACCGACTTTTGCCCATCATGCGAGCAACAAAAATGCACAGGAGGAGGCCCGGCGATGGCTCGCGAAACCGTTCTCTATGACGTCGCCGACCGCATCTGCACCATCACGCTCAATCGTCCGGACAGGCTGAATGCCTGGACCCGCCAGATGCATCTCGATCTCAAGGACGCGATGTTCACGGCAGGTGCCGACGCCGAGGTCCGGGCCATCATCCTGACCGGCGCGGGCCGCGGGTTCTGTGCCGGTGCCGACATGGGTGGCCTGCAGGCGATCGGCGCCGGCGCCGCCACCGACCGGTCGAGCAAGGCCCAGGATGGCCTCCCCGGCGGCAGCACGCTGGCCGAGTTCAAGATGAATTACTCGTACTTCCCGTCGATCCCGAAATTCATCATCGCTGCAATCAATGGCCCGTGCGCCGGTCTCGGTCTGGTCATTCCGCTGTACGCCGACCTGCGCTTCGCGGCCGAATCGGCGGTGTTCACCACCGCCTTCGCCCAGCGCGGCCTGATCGCCGAGCACGGCGTGAGCTGGCTGCTGCCGCGTCTGATCGGCCTGCCGGCGGCGATGGATCTGTTGTGCTCGGCCCGCAAGTTCCGCGCGCCCGAGGCGCTGGCGCTGGGCCTGGTGAGCCGGGTCATCGCCGACGACAAGCTGCTGGCCGAGACGCGAGCCTATGCCACACTTCTCGCCAACACCGTCTCGCCGCGCTCGGTGGCTGTGATGAAGCGCCAGCTCTGGGAGGCCGAATTCCAGACCCTGGCCGAAGCCACGGTGCAGGCCAACCACGAGATGGACCTCTCCTTCCAGACCGCCGACTTCAAGGAAGGCGTCGCCCATTTCCTCGAGAAGCGCGCGGCGCGGTTTACAGGCCGCTAGACCTTCTCCGTCTCGCCGGCCCGCGGCTGCCAGGTCATCAGGCGGCGCTCCACGGCACCGACGGCAGTGTCGAGCGCCAGGGCAAAAGCCGTCAGCACGAGGATGCCGGCGAACACGGTGTTGATGTCGAATGTGCCCTCGGCCTGCAGGATGAGATAGCCGACGCCGCGCGCCGATCCCAGATACTCGCCGACCACGGCACCCACGAAGGCCAAGCCCACGGCGTTGTGCAGACTGGCGAACACCCAACTCATGGCGGCAGGCAGGTAGATCGAGCGCAGCAGCTGGCGGCGCGAGGCCCCCAGCATGCGGGCGTTGGCGATCAGATTGGGGCTGACTTCACGCACGCCCTGATAGACGTTGAAGAACACCACGAAGAACACCAGCGTGACGCCAAGCGCCACCTTCGACCAGATGCCGAGGCCGAACCACACCGCGAAGATCGGCGCCAGCACGACGCGCGGCATGGAATTGAAGCCCTTGATGTAGGGATCCATCACCGCCGACGCAGTCGGCGACAGCGCCAGCCACAGGCCAATCGCCAGCCCCGAGATCGCGCCGATCGAGAAGCCCAGGGCGGTTTCGAGCAGGGTGACGGCGAGATGGATGAAAATCTCGCCCGAGACGAACCAGTCGACGATGACCCAGAACACCTTCTGCGGTTCGCCGAAGAAGAAGGCGGCCCGGTTGTCCTGCTCGAAATAGACCGGCGGAACGAGCCCTGGTGCCGTCAGCATGTACCAGATGGCGATCAGCACGACGAGGACCAGGATCTGCAGGGCGTGCAACCGCATGTCAGAGGACCTTTTGTGCTTCATAGGCCTTCAGAACTTCCTCCCGCATGGCGCCCCAGATCTCGCGGTGCAGGTCGAGGAAGGCTGGTGTCATGCGGATCTCGGAAACGTCTCGCGGGCGCGGCAGGTCGACCTTGAAGTCGCCGATCGGCCGCGTCGCCGGCCCCGCCGACAGCACGACCACGCGGTCGGAAAGCGCAATCGCCTCCTCGAGATCGTGGGTGATGAAGAGCACCGACTTGCGGTCCTCCGCCCATAACGCCAGCAGCTCGTTCTCCATGAGCTGGCGGGTCTGCACGTCGAGCGCCGAGAACGGCTCGTCCATCAGCAGGATGTCGGGACTGAGGATCAGGGTCTGGGCAAGTGCCAGGCGCTTGCGCATGCCGCCCGACATCTGGTGCGGATAGCGGTCGCCGAAGCCCGCCAACCCGACCCGGCGCAACCACTCCTCGCCACGGGCCACCGCCTCGGAACGCGCCACGCCACGGAACTCAAGCCCGGCGATGACATTGTCGATGCCCGACCGCCACGGCATCAGCGCATCGTCCTGGAACATGTAGCGCCACCGCCGTATAAGCGCCGCCCCGCCCGTCGCGGGCGGCAAAGCGACAAGTGATGTCAGCCAGCGCGAGGGCCGGCACGCCGTTCGAAGACACGTCGGGTTAGCTGCGCTTGCCGGCGCGCTGCGCGAACTCGTTGGTCCACGTGTCCGCGAGCTTGATCTTGCCGGCGTCGGCCGCAATCTTGGGATCGCCTTCGACGAGGAATTTCAGGGCATTCTCCATGGCACCCGCCGGCATGAGACCGTCCGGCGAGATCGTCTCGCGCACTCCGACGAACGACTTCTCGTAGACCGCACGATCGCCCAGCAGATAGGCCTCGGGCACGGAAGCTGCGACTTCAGATGGCGCCGCCTTCTGCAGCCACTCGTTGGCGCGCACGATTCCCGTCGCCAGCGCCAGCGCCGTGTTGGGCGTCTTCTTCAGGAGATCCGGCTGGGCATAGAGACACGCCGCCGGAAAGGCACCGCCGAACAGCTCCTGGTTGCCCTTCATCGTGCGCGTATCGAGCATGATCTTGATCAGTTTCTTTTCCGTCAGGATCGTGAGCGCCGGATCGGCCTGCGAGATGCCGTCGACCTCGCCCTTCTCGACGGCGGCCACGACCGAAGCGCCCGCCCCGACGCCGATCGCCACGATGTCGGTCGCCTTCAAACCGCCCTTTGCGGCCCAGTAGTTCACCAGCATGTTGGTCTGCGAGCCCGGCGCAGTGACGCCGAACTTCATGCCCTTGACGTCGGCTGGTCCCTTGACCTTCTCGGCAACGGCCGTGCGCAGCCCGATGGCGAGCTGCATGCCGCGGCCGATCAGGGCGAAGCCAATGATCGGCTGGCCGCGCTGTTGCATGCGGATGGTGTGCTCGTAGGCGCCGGCCACGACGTCGGCGCTGCCGCCCATCAGGGCCTGCAGCGACTTGGCGCCGCCCTGGAAGTCGTTGATCTCGACGTCGAGGCCGGCCTCCTTGAAGAAGCCCTTGCGCTCGGCAATGGTGAGCGACAGATAGTAGAGAGCGGACTTGCCGCCGACCGCCAGAACCACCTTGGTTTTCTCGGGTTTGCCCTGGGCGCGTGCCACGTAGGGCGCGGCCACCAGCGCTGGAGCCGCCGCCAGTATCGCACGGCGTCTCATCTGCAGCTTGATCATCACTTCCTCCGGATACTCGTTCTTGGGGCGGAGATTGCAGCAAGCCTCTCAGACGAGCAACCGCGCTTACTTGAACGAACGTTCCTTCCACCAGGGGAAATAGGACGGCATGCCGTCGCTCACCTTCATGGGGAACTTCGCCGGCCGCTTCTCGAGGAAGGCCACCACGCCCTCCTTCACGTCGGCCGACTTGCCACGGGCGTAGATGCCCTTCGAATCCACCTTGTGCGCCTCCATCGGATGGTCGGCACCCAGCATCTTCCAGATCATGTGGCGGTTGAGCGCGACAGCGACCGGGGCCGTGTTGTCGGCGATCTCACGCGCCAGAGCGTAGGCCGCCGGCAGCAGGGCCTCGGGCTTGTGGATCGAGCGCACGAGACGGCCGGCCAGCGCTTCCTCGGCCGGGAACACGCGGCCGGTCATCACCCATTCCAGCGCCTGCTGGGGGCCGACCAGGCGCGGCAGGAACCAGCTCGAGCAGGCCTCCATGACGATGGCGCGGCGGGTGAAGACGAAGCCGTAGCGCGCCGCCTCGGAGGCAAGACGAATGTCCATCGCGAGTTGCATGGTGACGCCGACGCCGACCGCCGGTCCGTTGCAGGCGGCAATGGTGGGCTTCAGCGATTCATAGGTGCGCAGCGTGAAGAGGCCGCCACCGTCGCGATGGCCGTCGAGACCGGGATCGACCGGCCCGCGGTTCTCGGCGTTGAAGGTGTTGGCGCCGCCCGACAGATCGGCGCCGGCGCAGAAGCCGCGGCCGGCGCCGGTGAACACCACTGCCCGCACGTCGTCGTCGCGATCGGAGCGGTCCATGGCGTCCAGGAGCTCCGACAACATCCTGCCGGTGAAGGCGTTGAGCTTGTCCGGCCGGTTGAGCGTGATGGTGAGGATGCCGTCCTGGACCTCATATTTGATCTGCTCGTAGTTCACCGTCTCGCCCTCACGTCTGGTTGATCAGCACCACGCCGCCCATGATGAGGGCGATGCCGCCGATCTGCTTCAAGCCGAACGGCTCGCCGAACAGAAAGTGGCCGAGTAACGCCACGATCGCGTAGGACAGCGACACGCTGGGAAATGCGACGGACACCGGGATCTTGCGCAGCGCCAATATATAGAGGAATGCCGCCGAGCCGTAGAGTGCCAGGCCCGCGATCGTCGAGGGCCGCATGAGTTGGCTTACGACGTCGGGCGCATCGGCGCCCACCTTGAGCAGTATCTGCCCGCCTATGCCGGTCAGAATGCCAATGCCGAGCGCCACATAGTAGATCGTCATTCAGGACTCCGATTCGGAATGCTCACGATGGGGTTGGCCACCCGCGCGTGTGTCGGCCCTTGGCCGTTCGATGTCGAGGCCCCCGCCCAATCCGCCCGCACTGCGGCGGAAGACCTCGCGCACCAGATACTGGGGCTTACGATTCATCGCCAGGAACATGCTGCCGAGATACTCGCCGATCACGCCGAGCACGACGAGCTGGACGCCGGCCAGAACCAGCACGGCAACCATGATCGAGGCCCAGCCTTGTGGTGGCTTGTCGGAGAGGATCGCCTCGACGATGGTAATGACGGCCGCAATGGCCCCCAGGGCGCCAAACCCCAGTCCGAACAGGGTGGCGAGCCTGAGGGGCATCACCGAGAAATTGAGGAACATGGCCAGCCACAGCCGCATCAGCCGACGCAGCGTGTAGTTGGATTTGCCCTCGTTGCGCGGCAAGTGATGGACTTGCAGGCGGCCGACGTTCTGCGTCACCTGGAACACCAGCCCGTCGACATAGGGAAAGGGCCCCTCATAGCTCGCCACGATGCGTTCACGCACGAACGCCGAGAGGCAGCGAAAGCTCGAGAGATAGAGGCCGGGTGGCTTGTCGATCAGCCGGTCGGCGCACCAATTGGTGAAGCGACTGCCCCAGTTGCGCCAAGCGGCGTGCTGCTTCTCGGCATAGTAGGTGTAGACCGCGTCGTAGCCGCCATCGCGCGCATACTCGAACAGGCGCCGGACCTCGGCGGGCGGGTTCTGCAGGTCGTCGTCCATGGTGATGACGTAGGCACCCCGCGCTCGGCCAAGGCCCGCCATCACCGCATTGTGCTCGCCGAAATTGCGACTGAGACTCAAGAGCGTGATCGGCGCACCCGGCTGTGCGGCCAGTTCCTTGCAGATGTCGAGACTGTTGTCCGGGCTGCCGTCGACCACCAGCACGATCTCGAGGCCACCGTCGATCTCAAGAGCGCGCAGAGCCGCAACCAGTTCGCCGATCGTCGCGGCGCCCATATAGACCGGCACGACGACGGACAGGGTCGGTACCGGGGCATCAGCCATCGCGCGCCGCCACGACGATCAGGGAGCCACCGAACGGCAAATCAAGGCCGGCCAGGATCACCGCCCGCTCGACGGCAAGCACTGCGGTGAACAGCGCATCGAGCCAACGTGGATACTCGCGTACGTCACTTTCGGCATCGTCGCGTTCGACAAGCCTGTGAAGCAGCATTACGGGAAACAAGAGGGTATTCCAGTAGCTCGACCTGACGATGCGGAAGCCGTGCTCCCTGAGCAGGGCATGCGCTTCCCCGCGACTGAAGCGGCGGGCATTGTGGGTGCGTCGATCATGCGCCGAAAACATCCACTTGTAGGCTGGAAGATTGAAGATGGCGAAGGCACCCGTGCCAAGGCAGCGATGTGCTTCGGCCAGGGCCCGTGCCGGATCGACCGTGGCATGGCAGAGCACGTCGAGCGAGACGTAGCCCGCAAGCGAGGCTGTCCCCAGCGGCATTTCATTGACTGAACCGGACGCCACGGGCCGTCCGGACTTGGCCATGGCAAGAGCGGCGGCGACGGCGTCGTAGTCCAGTCCCAAGGTGGGACGGCCGGCGACTTCGGCGCCAAGAACCCGGAGCATGCCACCGGTTCCGCAACCGGCATCGAGTACCGGCCCGGCAGCCGATGATCGGCCCAGCACGCGGACAAGCAGCCGGGCGGCCAGAGTGCGCAGGCCGCGATACCACCACATGCTGTCTTCGACAGCATGCATACGTTCGTATTCCGCCCGTTCCACGCCCCGCCCATTGCTGCAAAGCCTCGGTCTTCCTGCCAGCTTATGATATCTTGGCCCTGCCTTGCCAACTGTTCCGATCAAACCCCCGACGATTTCGCCGCGCGTGGAGCGGTTGCTGTTGGTGCCGCTGTTCGCGCTGCCGATCCTGTGGCTGGCTGGCTATTTCTTTCCCCCGATCAATCATGACGTGGCCGCGATCCTCGACGTCTCGGCGCGCTGGGTAGGCGGGGAGAAACTCTACGTCGAAGTCGTCGACGAGAATCTGCCGCTTACATTCGTCGTTCATTCTCTGCCCGTCCTGACCGCGCGGCTACTGCCGGGCAGCGTGACGTTCTGGTTCACGGCCTGGGTGGTGGCCGGCATCTTCGCCTCGTTCCTGGCATGCCGGCGACTGGTCCGGCTCGTTCCGTCGGCCGACCACGCCCTCACGGCGGCACTTCTGCCACCGGTCCTGCTGTTCCTGTTCTCGGTGCTGCCCAACGAACATTTCGGGCAGCGCGAACACATTATGTTCGTGGCCTGCGCGCCCTACCTGATCGCCTCGATGGCCCGCGCCGAAGGGATGATCCTGACCCGCGGCGCCGCCGTCGCGATCGGACTCGTGGCCGGCGTGGCGCTGGCGATGAAGCCTCACTATCTCGCCATTCCGGCCGCTGTCGAACTCTACCTGGCGGTTCGCCGGGGCTGGCGCGTGACGCTCGCCGACCTCATTCCCTGGTCGATCGGGCTGGCGGCGGTGGCGCACCTGATATCGATGTATACGGTCTTCGCCGACTACGGTCTGGTCATCCTGCCGCTCGCCGTCGAGGCCTATGCACCGATCGGCGATGCGGGCTGGCGCGACGTCCTGACCAGCAACATCCTCGGGCCGACGCTGATCGCGCTGCTGATATTCGGCATCATCGCCACGATTTTCACCAAGACCATTTCCGCCCGCGTCCTCGTCGTGTTCGGAATCGGCGCCGCGCTCTCGGCGATCGCCCAGGCGAAAGGCTGGCCCTATCACGTGCTGCCGGCCCTCTCCGCCGCGATCCTGCTGGCCGCTCTCACCGTTTCGCAAACAGTCGACCGCTACCTGCCGATCAGCCGCAGCGGACATCATCTGCCAGTGGCCGTGATCTCGGCCACCCTGATGGTGCTGCTCTATTTTCAGGCCGCGCTCTACACACCGCCCTTCTACAAGCAGCGCCAGTTCGACGATTCTATCGGCGGACGGCTGCAGCACGTACTCGAGCAGAATGCGCCAAATCGCACGTTCCTCGTGCTGTCGCCCGGCATCTATCC
The DNA here is from genome assembly GCA_016191685.1 of Rhodospirillales bacterium. Lineage (GTDB taxonomy): Bacteria > Pseudomonadota > Alphaproteobacteria > Reyranellales > Reyranellaceae > Reyranella. The sequence continues at coordinate 20,155 of JACPVT010000068.1, forward strand.
GATCTGGCCGATGGTCAACTACCTCGAGGGCCGCATGACCATGCGGTTCCTGAGCCTGTGGATCCTGCAGGGCGTCTATGCGACGTGCGATGACTTCCCGGCGCTCTACAATCCACCCGACACGATGGGCGATGCCGAGAAATATGTCTTCGACGCCGTCAGCGACGACTTCGCACGCGAAAATCCCGACCTGCTTCTGGTCGACCGCATCGCCGGTGTCCCGCGCTGCCAGGGCAAGGAGTTCGACTACCTCGAATATTTCCTGCAGAACCGTGTCTTTGCCGACGCCTTCGAAGGCTACGAACACCTCATGGACTTCGATCGCTACCAGATCTACCGGCGGAAAAAGAAATAGCTAGTCCTTCCACGGCGGCGCCAAGGCGATCGCCCGGGCCGATTCGGGGACCTTGGCTGCGTCGGGCACCTTGAATACGCCGGACGACACCAGGACGATCTCGCCACCGCAGACGAGATCGCAGCTTGCGAAGCAGAAATTGATGGTCCGACGCGCGATGCGCGCCTTGCCTTCGAGCCATTGGCCGAGTCTGGCGCCGCGCACGAACTCGCTGGTGAGCGAGATCGTGGGATGCGGCCAGAAAATGCCGGTCGAAAAGCCCGAGCCGACGCCCATCACCATGTCGGCGACAGTGACCAGCAGGCCACCGTGCGCCCAGCCCATCGGATTGCCGTGCTTCTTCTCCAGCGGCAGGCCGATGCGCAGGCCGTCGGGCTCGGCCTTGAACCAGAGCGGGCCGGCCAGCCGCACGAACTCGTCGGGAACGTCGAGCTTGCGGAAGCCCTCGGGAACCTGAGCAGTCATGGGGTCAATCCATCCTTCGAGGCGGCCAGGCGGTCGATCATGGCGCGCACCGTCGGATCGAACGGTGCGCTGCGATGGGTCTCCTCGTTCAGCGACACCATGATGACCCGCTGGACGGCAGTGCAGTTGCCGTCGCCATCAAACAGGCCCTGGCCGATGACGCACTTGCGCTCGTGCCTTGACCGAAGAACAACGTCTCATCGAGAGCATTCTCCAGGAGTTCCATGAACGCGCCATTGTTGACGTGGCCGTTGGCGTCGACGTCGGCGAACCGCAGATTTTCGGAAGTCGAGAAGCCGTAGATGCCGCGATCGGCAAGATCGAACGCCATGGAGACTAACGCTCCCGAAATTCCAGGGTGAGGTGGGCTGCTTCCGACGGCGGCACGATCACGCGCTCGGCGTCTGGCTTCAGGAAATTGACGCCGTTCTTTTTCAGCAGGGCCTCGCAAGCCACGAGGCGGTCGACGCGCACACTCAGCAGGGCAGGATGATCGCCCGGGCGAACCGGCGTCACGCCGGGATAGCGTGCCATGTAATCCTTGCGTGTCAGGTAGCGGATCGGCTGCGTGCCGGTATTCGCCACCAAACCGTCACCTTCGCGCTTGGTCGATCCCTTGCCGAAATACTTCTCCAGCTCGGGGATCCATTTCGCCGGCTGCTCGGCGATTACGGTGACGCCCAGGATGCCGCGCGCGCCATTGGGGTGCTTGGCCCATTCGGCGCGATAGACGAACTCAGGCGTCAGGTGCTCACAGACGAAGAAGCCGACCACCGGCATGTTGGTCTTGGGGATACGCACGGTACGGAACTCGGCATGCTCCATCTTGCCCGCCACCTCGACGGCCCGGCCGAAAAACAGCGGCGCATCGGGATTGAGGCCGGCCGCCTTGAAGGCATCGAACGAGACGTCCGCGCCGTCGGTCGCCAGTGCCACGTTGGCGAGCCCGCCGCCGCCCTTCAGCCACGCGCGCCGCTCGGCGTTGAATTCGGTATTCTCGACGATGCCCAGGATCTCGAAATAATCCTTGTCGAAGATCATCAGGTGGTTGGCCGTGCCGAGCTTCCTGTGGAAGCCGCGCGACTGGACCTGGAAGCCGAGGCGACGGTAAGCCGCCTCCGCCGCGTCGATGCCGTCGACCATGACGACGACATGGTCGAGGCCTTTCACCGCCCGCTTCAAGCCGGCCTCCTGCGCACCATGCTGATCCCCTTGGCCGTTATCACCAGTTCACCATTCTGGTTGACGGCACTCCAGTGCTCATGGACGACGCCCATGTCGGGCCGACTCTTGGACGGCACCTTCGAGGCGCAGTCGACCCAGGCGGTGAGTGTGTCACCCGGCCGTACCGGCTTCAGCCAGCGCAACTCGTCGAGACCGGGCGAGCCCAGCGCCGTTCGCCTGTCGAGGTAGTTGTCGACGAAGAGCCGCATCAGCTTGGCGGCCACGTGCCAGCCCGAGGCAATCAGCCCGCCGAATAGCGAGGCCTTCGCAGCCTCGGCATCGATGTGGAAGCTCTGCGGATCGAACTGGCGACCGAAGTCGATGATCTCGTCGGCCGTGAAGCCGGTAGATCCCAGCGGGTACTTCCTGCCGACTTCATAGTCTTCCCAATAGCGTGGGCTTTCGGACTGCATGGCATCGGTCTTCGCAGAGCATGGGCTGACACGCAAGCATGTCCTCGGCTGCCTGCTGTGCTATCCTCCAGGTGGAATTCGAGAACCATGAACGACGCAATCCTCGTCCGGCGGCTCACCACTATCCTAGCCATCGACGTCGTGGCCTTCAGCACCATGTCGGCACAAGACGAGGAACATGCGCTCGCCCTGCTCGGCGCGCGCATGGACGCCGCCGGCACCCTGATCCGCCAGCATCGTGGCCGCGTCTTCAAGCTGACGGGCGACGGCCTGCTGGCGGAATTCGCAAGCCCCGTCGAGGCCGTCCGCGCCGCGCTCGAAATCCAGGAGGCGATGCGCTCAGCCAACGCAACGGCCGGCGCGAGGGACCAGCTCAACCTGCGCATCGGCGTCAATCTGGGCGACGTCGTCGAAAGCGGCGAGGACCTCATGGGCGACGCCGTAAATGTCGCGGTACGCCTGGAGTCGATCGCTACGACCGGCGGCATCTGCGTGTCCTCGTCGGTCTACGACCAGATCATCGGCAAGCTCATGCTGGGCGCAGAGGATATCGGCGAGCAGCACGTCAAGAACATCCCGCGGCCGATTCATGCCTACCGCTTGACCCCGGATGGCAAGCCTCCGGTCCTGTCGGCGTCGCCGAAAGCCGCCGCGACGGCAATCCCGCGGGCGCGCCTCTTCCTGGCCGGCGGTGCGGTCGCGGCGCTGGTTGCCACGGCCCTCGCTGGCGCCTTGTTCCTACGACAAGGCTCCGTCCCGGCGCCCCCGCAGACCGCGGCGCCCACGGCGGCGACCGTCGTGGCACCCACTCCGCCCGCACCCACCGCCGCGGTCTCGCCGCGCGTATTCGATCCCAAGGATGTGCCGTTCATCCCCGACTTTCGTTGGCGCGCGCTTGAGAACTACGCGAGTGCGGACGGCTCGAAGGCACTGGCGTTCAGCGTCCGCGGCATCTTCGCCATGGCGACCCGGCGGATCGACGCCGACACGGCGCGCCGCGCCGCGCTGGAGGATTGCGACAGGCTCGTCCGGCGCGAAGTGGCGGTCTATCGCGACTACGACCGCTGCATGCTTTACGCGGCAGGCAATGTCGTCGTGTGGTCGTTCCGCTCTCCGCCGATGCCGCCGCCGCCTTACATTCCGGCTGCTCGACCGTCACCTCCCATCCCCCTCGATCTGACTACGGCGCCGCTTCTCAACGCGCCGGCGCGGGAGAGACTGGCCGAACACTATCTCAAGGCCGTGCATAGCCGCGCACTGGTCCTCGGACACAATCATTTTGACTGGTGGACGCCCAGCGAAAACGACAACGACGCGATCCGGCGCAACCTGCAGATTTGCGGTCACCTGACGGGCCGACCGTGCGTCGTCTACGCGCTCAACAACCAGGTGCTTGTGCAGACGCCGCAGACCATGCGCGTCGTCAATGTTTTCATCCCGCAGGACCTCGCCCGCCCCGACGCTGGCCAGCAGCAGGCGCTGAGCCGTTACCTGATCGCCAACGACTGGCGTGCCGTGGCTCTCGCAAGCAACGGCCGCATCGGGATCGCGACCAACAAGGCGAGTGAGAAGGAAGCAACGGCCAGCGCCCTGCAGGCCTGCAGCCAGGCCGGTGGCGCCGACTGCATCATCTCCGCGATCGGGCCCTTCCTGGTGGCGCCGAATTGAGGTGTCTCAGTCGACGATGGCCTGACCAAAGCGCTTGGCGATCTCCTCGAGCATGACCTCCGACGCTCCGCCGCCGATCGCCTGCACCCGGGCATCGCGCGACATGCGCTCGACGGCCGTCTCGCGCACGAAACCGGCGCCGCCGTGGAACTGCACGCAATCGTAGAGGACCTGGTTCACGAGGTCGCCGGCCAGCGCCTTCACCATCGAGACCTGAGCGACGCAGTCGGTGCCCTGGGCATCGAGCCAGGCAGTGTGGTGGACAAGTTGCCGGGCCGCCTCGACCTCGGCCAGTCGCCTGGACAGCCGCTGGCGGATCGCCTGCTTGTCCCACAACGGCGCACCAAAGGCAGTGCGTTGGTTCACGTAGTCGAAGGTGAGCCGGAGCGCCTCGCGCGCCTCGGCCATCGCCATGGCGCCGATCACTAGCCGCTCGGTCTGGAAGTTGGCCATGATCGAATAAAATCCGCGATTCTCCTCGCCCAGCACGTTCTCGGCCGGGACGCGACAATCCTCGAAGACGAGTTCGGCGGTGTCTGACGACTGCCAGCCGGTCTTGTCGATGGCTCGGCCGACACGGAAGCCCGGCGTGCCCTTCTCGACAATGAACATGGTGATGGCCCTGCTGCCCTTGGCTTCCGGGTCGGTGCGTGCGGCGATGAAGTAGAGATCTCCATACACGCCGTTGGTGATGAACATCTTGGCGCCGTTCAGGACATAGGCATTGCCGTCGCGTACCGCACGGGTGCGGATGCCGGCGACATCGGAACCGGCGCCTGGCTCGGTGACGCCGACTGCCGTGACGAGGCGGCCCGCCTTGACGCCGGGCAAGTATTTCTCAAGTTGGCGCTTGCTGCCGAAGCGCACGAGGTGGGGGCTCGCCATGTCGGTATGCACCAGCACGGTGATGGCAAAGCCGCCGTGGGTCGAACGGCCGACCTCCTCGGCCAGCACGATCGAGGCGCGGGCATCGAGACCGGCACCGCCCAGCGCCTCGGGCACGCGCAGGCCGAAGAAGCCGAGTTCGCCCATCTCGCGCAGCACTTCGCGCGGCACGAGGCCCGCTTCCTCCCATTTTGGCCCGTGGGGTTTCACGCGCTCCTCAACGAAGCGGCGGAGCTGGGAGCGGATGAGGTCGTGGTCTTCGGTGAAGATGGGGTGTGCCATGGCGCCGGGATGCTACACTCGCATCCCATGTCGCGCGACAAACGCCTGCAGGACCGATCGATCTATCCGCACTGGTGCACCGACACGGTGCGCTTTTCCGATCAGGATGCGGCTGGACACGTCAACAACGTTGCGCTTTGCGCCTACCTCGAGACTGCCCGGCTGACGTTCATCAGGGACATCGGCATGATGGCCCGCAGCGTGGACGGTGTCCGCGGCATCTCGGCCAGCATGAACGTGAGCTTCCTGGCAGAGTCGCACTGGCCGGGCCAGGTCGAACTCGGTACCGGCGTCATCACGATCGGTACCAGCTCGATCACCGTCGGATCGGCGGCCTTCAAGGACGGGGCCTGCATCGTCGCGGCGGAAATGACCGTAGTCCGACTCAAAGGAAAAACGCCCTGCCCGATCGACCTTGAGTTGCGAACGACCCTGGAAAAGTACCGTTTGAAGGGTTTCTAGGCCGCTTGACCCGGTGGGGTACGATCCCTATCTTGCGCTTGCGAGTAAGTCGCAACTGCACGGAAACGGTCCTAACGTTCATGTACCTCTGCATCTGCCGGGCCATTCGGGAACGCGATGTCGACGCCGCCGTCCGGGCGGGCGCACGACGTCCCGCCGACGTGTTCCGGGCTTGCGGCAAGAGCCCGCAGTGCGGCAACTGCGCCTGCGACCTGCGCGAGCGCATCGCCCAGACCCTGGTGCTGGAAAAGACCAGCCTGCCGAACCTGCTGGCCGCCGATTAGCTGGACGAGTCGCCCTCGCCAATCTGCGTCTGCAGGTAGTTCTGCTCGCCGACCTTCTCGAGCAGGCCGATCTCCGTTTCGAGGAAGTCGATGTGCTCCTCGGCATCCTCGAGAATGTCGACCGCAATCTCGCGGCTGACGTAGTCCTTCGCCGTCTCGCAATGGGCCACCGCCGCAACCAGGGCAGCGCGCGCCGCGTTTTCGAGCTTGAGGTCGGCGGCGAGGCATTCGGGGACAGTCTCGCCGACGGCGAGCTTTCCGAGATCCTGCAGGTTGGGTAGCCCGTCCAGGATCAGGATGCGCTTGATCAGCTTGTCGGCGTGCTTCATCTCGCCGATCGACTCCTCGTAGATCTTCTTGCCCAGCCGTTCGAAGCCCCAATGGCTCATCATCCGGGCGTGCAGGAAGTACTGGTTGATGGCCGTCAGTTCGTTCTTCAAGAGCTTGTTCAGCTCGGCGATGATCTGCGGATTGCCCTTCATGGAGAAGCTCCTCGGCACTGTGAATGCTTCTTAGAGATACTGGCCAAATCGCATGGCGCAACTACAGAGTGCGCGATTGAGAACCGTTCGCTCAAAAAAAATATACGACGGGCCAGAGCAGCTGCGCGTCGACCTATGAAAATGCGGTGCAACACAAATTCCATCCGCGCGTTTCATGGTGTCGGTGAATGACAACGCCAGGAGTACCGATCATGCCATTGGACAAAGCCAAGGTCCCCTTCACTCTCCCCAAGCTGCCCTACGCCGAGGATGCACTGGCCCCGGTGATCTCCGCCAAGACCATTTCGTTCCACTACGGTAAGCACCATGCCACCTACGTCAAGACGCTGAACGAATTGATTGCGGGCACGGCCTATGAAGGCCTGTCCCTCGATGAGATCGTGGTGCGCGCAGCCGCGGACAAGGATGCGGCTGCCAGGAAGATATTCAACAACGCCGCCCAGGCATGGAATCACGACTTCTACTGGCACAGCATGATTCCGAAGAGCGTCGCGCCGGCAGGCAAGATCAAGGGCGCCCTGGAAAAGAACTTCGGCGATCTCGACGCCTTCAAGAAGGCATTTGCCCAGGCCGCGGTCGGCCAGTTCGGCAGCGGCTGGACATGGCTGGTCAAGGGCAAGGATGGTGCCCTCAAGATCGAGGCGACCTCCAATGCCGACACGCCGATCGCCCATGGCGGCAGGCCGCTCCTGGTCGTCGACGTGTGGGAGCATGCCTACTACCTCGACTACCAGAACCGCCGTGCCGACCACGTCGCGGCCTGGCTGGACAAGCTCGTCAACTGGTCCTTCGCCGACCAGAATCTCGGTTAGTAGCGGAACGTAAGGTTCACGGAGCCGAACTGCGTGAAGCGGCCTTGCTGGTAGAACTCGGGCGTGCGCACCACCTGCGTGTAGGTGAAGCGCACGCCGCCATAGAGTATGGCGAAACCGACCTGTGCCTCGCCGACGAAGGGACGGTGACCCACGCTCAGGCTGTTGCCGTCGGTATTGCCGTCGAGGAAGATATTGCGCGCGACCGCCTGGCCGTCGAGCCCGGCAAACACGTACCAGGCGAAGCTGCCGTCACCGATGAACGCCTCTGAACCGGGTAGCGCCGGACGGGCGCGTGTCGGACCGAAGTCGTCACGCAGGTTCTTGCCGATGCGCAGGGTGCCGCCGACATCGGCATAAGTCGCGACGTTGCCCAGAGCTGCGCCGATTCTCGGGATGAAGTCGAACTCCAGCTTGGGATCTTCGACCAGAACAGACCGGCCGGTGCGCCACCGCCGTTCGAAAGCAAGCCCCAGCGTCGGTTCGTTGTGCAGTTGGTTTGCCCAACCATAGGTGGGCGGCACACCGATCAGCGTGTGCCAGTTGTTCTGGACAAAGTCGCCACCAGCTGCCGGACCGACCACACCGAGGTCGAGTTGGAGCGTGTCGAGCCTCATTGGCTCATC
>JACPVT010000331.1 GCA_016191685.1 Rhodospirillales bacterium
GGGTGGCATGCGTCAGCGCGCCATGATCGCCATGGCGCTGGCCTGCAATCCCAAGGTCCTGATCGCCGACGAGCCGACCACGGCGCTCGACGTCACCATCCAGGCGCAGATTCTCGAATTGATCGTCGAACTGCAGCGCGAGTTCAGCGCCGCGGTGATCCTGATCACCCACGATCTCGGCGTGGTCGCCGAGACCGCGCGGCGGGTGATCGTGATGTACGCCGGGCGCAAGGTCGAGGAAGCCGACGTCGGCGAGCTGTTTGCCCGGCCGTTGCATCCCTACACGGTGGGCCTGCTGGCCTCGATCCCGCGCCTCGACCTGATGCGCGGCGAGGTCGAGCGCCGTACCGGCCGCCTGCAGGAAATTCCCGGCATCGTGCCGCCACTGTTCGACCTGCCCGAAGGCTGCGCCTTCGCGCCGCGCTGCAACAAGGCCGACGATCACTGCCGGCGCGAGCGGCCGACCTACGAAGAGAAGCGGACAGGCCATTGGGCGGCCTGCTGGCACAGCAATGGCTGAGTCCAACGCGCCCGTGCTTGCGGTCAGGGACCTCAAGAAGCATTTCCCGGTGAAAAAGGGCCTGCTGCGACGCACCGTCGGCCAGGTCTACGCCGTCGACGGCATCAGCTTTTCGATCGGCGTCGGCGAGACGCTGGGGCTGGTGGGCGAAAGCGGTTGCGGCAAGACCACGGCCGGGCGCGCTGTCCTGCGGCTCACCGAACCCACCTCCGGCACCATCGAGGTGAGCGGTACCGACATCACGCATCTGCCCAAGAGCGAGTTGCGGCCTTATCGGCGCCAGATGCAGATTATCTTCCAGGATCCGTTCTCCTCGCTCAATCCGCGCATGTTCGCGGGCGACATCGTGGGCGAGCCGCTGCTGGTTCATGGCGTGTCATCGCGGCGGGAACGCCAGGAACAGGTGGCGGCGCTGTTCGCGCGGGTCGGTCTCAGGCCGGCGCAGATGGTCAATTATCCGCACCAGTTCTCGGGCGGCCAGCGCCAGCGCATCGGCATAGCCCGCGCCCTGGCGCTCGGGCCGAAGCTGATCGTGGGCGACGAGCCGGTGTCGGCGCTCGACGTCTCGATCCAGGCGCAGGTGATCAATCTCCTGCAGGACCTGCAGCGCGAGCGGCAGCTTTCCTACCTGTTCATTTCGCACAACCTTGCGGTGGTCGAGCATATCAGCCACCACATCGCGGTGATGTATCTCGGCCGCATCGTCGAGTACGCCGACACGCGGTCGATCTTCACGCGCGGTCAGCATCCCTATACCGAGGCCCTGCTGTCGGCCGTGCCGGTGCCCGACCCGGCCATCAAGCGCCAGAAGCGCGTCCTGCAGGGTGACGTGCCGAGCCCGGTGAAACCGCCCTCCGGCTGCCACTTTCACACTCGCTGTCCCTATGCCGTGGCGCGCTGCAAGATCGAGTCTCCTCCGCTGCGCGAAATCGCACCGGGACATCACGTTTCCTGCCATCTGCGCTAAGCTGCCTCGCTGAAAACGGGAGGCAGAAAGCGTCATGGCCGATTGGGATTACATCATCGTGGGCGGCGGCTCGGCCGGGTGCGTGCTGGCCAACCGGTTGAGCGAAGACCCCAACGTCAAGGTGCTGCTGCTCGAGGCCGGTCCACGCGACAAGTCGATGTGGATCGATATCCCGGCCGGCTTCACCAAGCTCTTGAACCACCAGAAATTCAACTGGAACTTCGAGATGGAAGCGGAAGAGGGCATGGCCAACCGCCGCATTCCCTGTCCGCGCGGCCGTGCGCTCGGCGGCTCCAGCTCGATCAACGGCATGCTCTACGTGCGCGGCCAGCCGCTCGACTACGACACCTGGGGCCAGCTCGGCAATCGCGGCTGGTCCTACGAGCAGGTGTTACCCTACTTCAGGAAGTCGGAGCATTTCGAGCGGGGCGGTGATGACAGCCGCGGCAAGGGTGGCCTGCTGAACGTCGCCGAAATGAGGGAGACGCACGAACTCTGCGACGCTTTCATCGATGCCGCCGAGGCGAGCGGCTATCCCAAGAACAAGGACTACAACAACGGCAACCAGGAAGGCTTCGGCTACTACCAGGTGACGATGAAGGACGGCAAACGCTGGTCGACAGCGCGCGCCTTCCTCGATCCGGCACGGTCGCGGCCCAATCTCAGGATCGAAACCGACGCGCTGGTGGCCAATGTGATCCTCGAAGGCAAGCGCTGCGTCGGCGTCGCCTACTCGGTGCACGACCAGAAGCGCGAGGCCCGGGCCAACCGCGAGGTCGTCGTGTCGTGCGGTTCGGTCCAGTCGCCGGGCGTGCTCGAGCATTCCGGCATCGGCCAGCCCGAGTTGCTGAAGCGATATGGCATCGAGGTGAGGCACGAGTTGAAGGGCGTCGGCGAGAACTACGGCGACCACTTCGCGCCGCGCATGAACTGGCGCGTCAAGGACATGAAGACGCTGAACGAGCAGACGCGTGGCCTCAGCCTCGTGAAGGAGGTCCTCAAATATTACGCGACCGGCAAGGGCGCGCTCAGCCTCACGGCCGGCGTCGTCTTCGGCTTCGTGCGCACGCGGCCCGGCCTCGAATCGCCCGACATGCAGTTCCACATGGCGCACGCCAGCTACGATTCGGCGCAGAAGCGCATGCTGGAAAAGGATCCGGGCATGACGGTGGTGATCGGCCAGTGCCGGCCCGATTCACGCGGCTCGATCCACATCAAGTCAGGCGTACCGGGCACCGAGCCCGCGATCCGGCCGAATTTCCTGTCGGCTCAGACCGACCGCGACGCCACTGTGGCGGGCATGCAGATCGCCCGCAAGATCGTGCAGAGCCCCCGGATCGCCAAATATATCGCCTACGAGAACAATCCCGGCGACAAGGTGCAGAGCTACGACGAATGGCTCGACTTCGCCCGTCGCACCGGCCAGACGACCTACCACGTCATCGGCACCTGCAAGATGGGCCACGATCCGATGGCGGTGGTCGACGACCGGCTGCGGGTCCACGGCATTGCCGGCTTGCGGGTCATTGACGCCTCGATCATGCCGACCGTGACGTCGGGCAACACCAATGCGCCCACCATCATGATCGCCGAAAAAGGTGCGGACATGATCAAGGAAGATGCCAAGATGGGGCTGAAGGCCGCCGCCTGAGGCGGCGTGTCCTGGGGCAGGGCGACTGGGGAGAGAGCTATGAAGCCATTTGGTTCAACACTTGCCGTGGTGGGAATGTGCTTCGCGGTGGCGGCCTGCATGCCTCCACCCCCGACCACCGTGAGCAAGGAGGACCTGCTGTCGTCCTCCGGCTTCAAGACGGTTTCGCTGAACACGCCGGCCAAGGTGGCGGCATTCAAGAACCTGCCGGCCCACCAGCTCTCGAGGAAGACCTACAAGGGCAAGACCGCCTGGGTCTATCCCGACCAGAATATCTGCGGATGCCTCTATATCGGCAGCCAGAAGGCCTACGACGCCTATATCAAGAAGGCCACGGCGAAAATGATGAGGGACGCGGTCAAGGCCAACGACTCCGACGATCCCTATAGCCCGACCTCGATGGACAACGCCCTTGACTACGACTGGGCCAACGATCCGGAAGCCTACGGCCTCTACAACGATTGGTGAGAAAGCACGCTAGCCCTGGGTTGCAGGCTCACCCAGGGACAGCATCAGCCGGTTGGCCCAGTTGAAGAACGAGGCGGCGCCGATCAGGTCGGCGATCGCGGCATCGTCGAGTCCGACTTCGCGCAGACGCTCGATATGCTGCGGCCCGAAGGCGATCGGCAGCGCCGTCAGCGCCGCCGACGCCGCCACGATGGCCTCCCAGCGCGCGTCGAGCCTGGCGCCGACACCTTCATCGAGCAGGCGCTGGACGTCGTCGACGCGCTTGGAGTAGGTGGCGGCGAAGCGCGCATGGACCGATGCGCAGTAGATGCAGCCGTTCAACCGCGAGGTCGCGGCGGCGGCCAGCTCGCGTTCGGCCCGCGGCAGGCCGGCCTCGGGGTTGTAGAAGATGTCCTTGTCGGTCCGAGTGCGGGCTTCGAGCACGTCGGGGTCGCGCGCCAGCAGCCTGAAGTAAGGGGATTTCACGCGCGAGGCGTCGACCAGGCTGGCGAGGTGTCGCTCGGTCATGTCCTGCTCGGCCATCGGCTCGATCCAGGGCAGCCAGTCGAGCATGTCGCGGGTGAAGACCACCGGCTCGGTGTGCGGCGGCGGGGTCAGGGTCTTCTCGGTCGGTGTCTTCTGGATCATAGGGTGCTCGCAAGCGTGCTGAGGCCGGAAACGACCCGGATCTGGTAGGACAGGAAGGAGACGAGCTGCGAGATCGTGACGATGTCGGTCGTCGACCAGCCGGCATCCAGCAACGCCTGCAGCGCCGGCGACGCCGCGTCGCGCGGATGGAACACCAGCATGTGCGTGTGCTCGAACGCCGCCGCCAGCCGCGCGTCCAGCGCCTTGCGGCCTGCCTCGCTCACCTTCCAGGTCGGGCCGGGCGCATCCTCGGTGCTGAGCGGTCCCTTTGGGAAGCGGCCGTAGGGGCCTTTTGTTTTCGCGGCCGCGACTTCCGCTGCAACCGCGGCGCGCAGGCCAGACGGCAGCTTGGCAGCATAAAAGGCATCCGTCTTGGGCTCGCCATGCAGGCCCGCGACGAAGGCGGCGATGGCATGGCGCTCGTAGGCCGCGACACCGCCCACCTCGCGGGGCTCGAACAGCGACGTGTAGCTTGCCTGGGCATGCTTGCGCGCTTCCGAGCGCTGGGCGCGGATCGCGTCGAGCTTCGATCCCGGCGCGATGCCGACCAGCGTATCGATCACATCGGTTGTCGGTGATGTCATGACCGGTCAACCACCCAGCAAGGCGGGCGCGGCCTTGAGCTCTTGCCGTTCGACCTTCTTCACGATCTCGGTCAGCTTGGTGTGGGTGGGGGCAGCGACGCCGATGTAGTTGCCGCGCTCGGCGATGTAGCCGTTCATGAACTCGATCTCCGTGCGGCGACCCTTGCGGATATCCTGGGCCATCGACGGGCGCTGGATGTCGGCGCGCGGGTTGGGATTGATGTTGGAGCCCGGCCGCAGGATGGCCTCGACCTCGTCGAGCGCGGCCTTGTCGCCTTCCGATGCCCTGGCCAACGTCTCGGGCTCGAACTTGCCGATCTTCCCGATGTGATAGCCCAGCGCTTGTCCGACGCGCACGGCCTCGCCGCCGAGCTTGATGGAAAAGCGGCGGATGGCGTCGTTGCGGTCGCAATCGGTGCCGGTGAGGCCGGTGGCGGCCGAGACGCCGTTCTTCATGCCGTTCTGGCAGAGCTTGGACCAGCGCTCGCCCCACAGGTTGGTCGTGGTCTTGGCGCTGTCGATGCGGCCCACCATCTCGCGCAGTTCCTCGACGCGCTTGGTGATGCGGCCATGGACTTCGCCGACGCGGAACACGGTGTGCTTGTCGCCGCCCTTGGCGACGGTGCGGCGGATGCGGGCGGGCTCGAACATGTCGACCGAGATCAGCGAAGCCACCATGCCGACCGTCTTGCCCCAGCCGACGATGCCCGCGATGCGTTCCTCGTTCAGGCAATTCTGCAGTGACACGACATAACCGTCGGGTGCCAGGTACTGCTTGATCAGCGCCGTCGCCCACTCGGTGTCGTAGGACTTCATCGACACGAACGCGATGTCGATCGGCTTCTGGCGCGACAGCTCCTGGATTTCCGTCAGGTGCATGGTCTTGGCCTCGGTGACGGTGAATTTCTCCTCCGGCGTCACGCCGTCGAGTTCCAGGCCGCGCTTGCGGATGGTCTCGATGTTCTCCGGCCAGAAATCGATCAGGGTGACGTCCTCGCCAGCCTTGGCGAGATAGCCGCCGACATATCCGCCCAATGCGCCGACACCGACGACTGCGATTCGCTTGCCCATGTTTCTTGCTCCTTAAGCTGCCGGCAGCTTGGCGAGGAACGCCTCGACCGCCTGATTGAACAGCGCGGGCTGGTGCAGGTTGGCTGCATGGCCCGCGTCGGGAACGACTGCCTTGGTCGCGCCCTTGATCTTGGCCGCCATATAGTCGGTGGCGGCAAGGAAATTGATGTCGTTGGCGCCGACCAGCACCAAGGTCGGCACGGCCACCGTCTCAAGCGAGCGTATCACCCGGTCGTTCTGCTGGGCCAGCATGCCGCGCGCCGCACCCGCAAGGCCCGTGGCGTCGCGATGGCGCGTCAGCTTGACCTCGTCGCTGCTGTTCAGGGCTGCGAGACCTCGGGTGTCGAAGTCGGTAGCGCGTTTGCGGGCGGTCTCGTTCCACTTGAGCCGCGCCTCGTCCTTCTTGAAGCCGGGGCCGGTGTCGAACAGCATCAAGGCACGCACGCGGTCGGGGTGGCTGGCGTTGAAGGCGAGCGACATGTAGCCGCCCAGCGACAGGCCGGCGATGATCGCTTTCCTGACGCCCACGACGTCGAGCAGGGCCAGCATGTCGCCCACCGTCAGGGCCTCTGAATAGAGCGCCGGGTCGGCCGGATAGTCGCTTTCGCCATGGCCGCGGAAGTCCCAGACCACGACCTGGTAGCGATCCTTGAGCGCCGCGATCTGGCCGTCCCACATGCGCGCCGTCGAGCTGTAGCCGTGGCTCAACAGGATCGTTGGTCCTGATCCATGGACCTCGTAGTGGATTTTCACACCGGCGCGATCGAGCTTGGCCATCAGGGGTTCACGCGACTCTCGTTGCGTGCCTTCTCGAGATACTTGTCGGCATCTTCCTGCAGCAACAGGCGGTCCTTCTTCAGCGCGTCCACCGCGTCCTGGACGTTGGCGACATAGTCGGCGCGGCTCGTGTAGCGCTGGGCGATCTTGGCGGCGGAGAAGGCGAAGTAGCTGCCGTCGCGGTCGGCGATCTCGCCCACTGGGTACGGCGCCTTGTATTCGTTCCAGCCGGTGTAGGTGGCGAGCGGCACCGCGATGTCGGGCAGGCGAATGCCTGCAATCTCGTTGCCGTCGGCATCGACCTTGCTGACCAGCGTACGATAGGCCTTCTCGGTGGGCTTCGGGTCCGTCCAGTCGCCCGGCGGCGCGACCCGATTGGTTCGGCGGACCACTGCGGCCCCGGGAATGGTGGGAAAACCCGTCTTGTCGGGTTCGACCAGCGTGCCCTGGCTGAGCGTCGGCACGCGGCTGGGCGGCGGCGGCTTGCCCGACACCACCCATTCGTCGAGCGCCACCAGAAGCGCGCGCACCGCCGGCATGGGATTGTGCGGGTTGCGCGAATTGACGTCCGGTCCGGGGTCGGAGGGTGCGCCGGCACGGCCGCCATGCTGGGTACCGGCGATCATGTAGACCCGCGAATTGTCGGGCAGGGTCACGTCCTTCGTGCCGAGCGGGTCGGTGGTCAGCAGCGAGGCGCCCTTCTGCCAGTACTCGGTCGAGGTGTTGGTTTCGATCAGGAGCGGGTCGGAGCCGTTGCCACGGAACAGCGAGCCGGTCCTGCCGGTCAGTGGATCCGACTGCGTTGCCGTCGAGAACGGAAACTCGTTCTCCGGGAAGCCGTTGTCTTCATGCTGGGTGTTGGTGCGGGCCGGTTGGGCGAACGGCGTGTTGAAGAAAACGCGGCCGACGCCGGCGATGTGCGAATGGATGCCGTCAAAGACCTTGCGGCCCTTTTCGTCGCGGTTGAAGCCCTCGGAGATGTGATTGCGGAGATAGCGGCCGGCCTGCGAGAAGCCGATGGCAAGGGCATGGGTGATCGGCCGTCCCGTCACGGCCGTCGCGGCGGGATCGTAGCGCAGCCAGCTCACGACATCGCGGGTGGCCGCGAAGCCCAGACCCTGCACCTTGGGATTGCGGGCGACATAGCGGAGTTCGTAGAGATGACCCGGCTTGGGCTTGGCGCCGTCGATCAGCTTGATCGACCGCCTGTCGACAAACGTCCACTGGCTGAGCGGCAGTTCCTGCGGCGGGTCGGCCGGGCGCTCGCGCACCGTCAACCGTGCGCGCGGCTCCTTCAGGAGGGCGACCTCATGGGAGAGCCTGAAGATTTCCAGCACGCCGCCACGGGTACCCGAGACGAACTCGTCGCGCACTGCCTGGAAGATCGGCTCGCCGTCGGCTTCGCCGTTCGCGGTAGCCACCGGAGCGGTGAGGGCGAGGCCCATGTTGGCACGTGGCGCATCAGGGTCCCAGCCCGACCAGACGATCGTGAAGCCCAGCCTGAGGGGAAAGCCATTGCCGAGATCGGTCGTCGTCTTCGGATCGTTCACGCCCTGCGGGCCGTCGGCGATGTTGCCGAACAACATCTTGCGGCCGCGGTTGTTCACCTCGTAGAGGATGCGGCCGTTGCCGCGCGCCGGGTCCTTGGGCCGCAGGATGAAGAGGTCGGTGGTGTATTCGACCATGCCGCGGTCATTGCGCGGCGCCTTGTCGATCAGGGCGATGCCGGCATTGGCGGGATCCTTGGGATCGACCTCGCCCCGTGCCGTGCCGATGACGCGTTCATAGGCGCCGACCTCGCCGAACGGCGCGCCATCGGTCAGGGGTTCGACTTTCTGGATATCGACCGAAAGGAGCACGCCGCTTACTTGGCCGCGTTCTTGGTAGGTGGGGGCGGCGTGAAGTTGATCTCCACACCGACACCATCGGGATCGTAGAGGAAAATCTGCTGTCCACCGGTACGCGGGATGGTCTGCTCGCGGAACTTCACCTTCTTGGCCTTCAGCTTCCTGCGCACGCCGTCGATGTCGGTGCCGGAGAAGGCGATATGGTCGAAGCGGCCGGTGTCCTTGAACTTCTTCTTGGTGCCGCGCACGATGATGCCTTCGCGCGGCTTGCGCGGTCCCAGGATATGCACGGTGGCGACGCCGCCGGAATAGAGCCAGTTGCCGGGAAAGCCGAGGGGCGGACGGTCGCCGTCCTCGAGGCCCAGCACCTCACAGTAGAATTTTACGGTCTTCTTCAGGTTGGAAGGTTCGATGGTGTAGTGCTGCAGGACGCCAAGCGGCATGGCCGTTCTCCTAGACGAAGGTGAGATCGGTTTCGGCGTCCATCATCCAGGCGCCGACGGTTTCGAAATGGGAGAGCCGGCCCTGCAGCTGCTGGGTCACGGTGTGGATGTCGCGGAAGCGGCGCTCCAGGGGATGACTCGCGAAGATCGCCGTGGCGCCGGCGGCGTTGTAGGCGAAGTCGACCGCCTCGCGCGCCTTGTGGATCGCGTTGGTCGAGGCGCCGCGGATGACGATGCGATGGTCGATGCTGAGCGCATCGCCGGCCGAGATTTCATTCCAGATCCGCGCCAGTTCCTGCAGGAGGTAAGCGCGGGCGGTGCGCACGCCAATCTCGGCCTGCGCGAGGTTGGTCTGCACCACGGCACTGTCGCGGATCGGACTCTTGCCGCCGCGCGGGACCTTGGTCCTGGCCGTGTCGACGAAATCGTCGAGGGCACCACGGGCGATGCCGAGCGCCACGCCGGCGAAGCCGACCTCGTAGCAGGTCATCGCCGACATGCGATAGAGCGCGCCGGACTCGCGGCGTTCGAAGGCTGGTTGCGAGTAATCGCGGCTGAATGAATAGCCGTCGGGCACGAAGAGGTCGGTGACGGCGAACTGGTCGGAGGCGGTGCCGCGGAGCCCAACGACGCTCCAGATGTCGGTCCAGGCGACGGTGCTCATCGGCACCAGGAAGGTGCGCTCGACCTGCCGGCCGTCCTTGGTCATGACCGGCGAGCCGTCCGCCCGGAAGAGCGGCGAGTGGCAGCCGATCCAGGTGGCGTGACGGCCCCCCGAGGCGAACGCCCACGTGCCGGTGACCTTGTGACCGCCCTCGCACTTGACGGCGCGGGTCCTCGGCCCCGGTCCCCAGGCCAGCACGGCGCGTGGATCGTCACCGAAGATGTGCTTCGCCACCGCAGGCTCGAGATAGGCCGCGGTCATGGCGCAGCCACCCGCCTGGCTCAGGCACCAGGCGGTGCTCGCATCGCCGCGGGCGAGGGTCTCGATCACTTGGAAGAAGGTGATGGGATCGGTCTCGATCCCGTTCGACGAGCGCGGCAGCAGCAGGCGGAACAGCCCGGCTTGGTGCATCGCGTCGAGCACGGCGGGCGTCAGCTCCCGCGTGGCGTCGATCCGGTCGGCCGCGGCGGCGA
>JACPVT010000338.1 GCA_016191685.1 Rhodospirillales bacterium
CAGCGCTAGAGCGTGCCGCGAGTGAGCCTCGCCCTGAGGGCGGCCAGGCTGGCGTTGCCGTCGCGCAGCAGTTCGTCCAGGAAGGCGGCGCGCTTGCTGTCGTCGGCAGGGCGCGTGGGCGGGAGGGGGCTCATCGGGGATCTCCTTTCGGAACCGTCGATAGGAGTATAGGAATAGGAGTTGTAGTGTCAATAGGCCTATTTAGGGGCTGCCCCCTATCGATGCCGTCATTTTGCTGGCATCGGCACGCCGCCCGACTATCGCGGCCCGAATGGATTCAGCACCTTTGCGCCGAGGCCCGCGACGCCGGCTTCGTCGCGGGTCACCAGCGTCAGGCGATGGACCTTTGCCGTGGCCGCGAGCAGGCCATCGATTGTCGATACCGGGCGTCGGCCGCTCATGCGGCCCCATTCGTCGGCGACGGCGCGATCGATCGGGAGAATGCGCCCATCGAATGCTGCATCGACCGAGGCGAGCCAGGTCTCCAGGGCTTCCGCTTTCGACGTATCGCGCGGGCGGGCGAGTTCGATGCCTTTGCGGATTTCGCCGAGCACGAGCACGCTGAGATGGAGATCGCCGTCATCGATCGACGCATACCAAGCGGCGACATTGGCATTGCATCGCTGGCCCTTGCGCACCTCGGAGATGACGTTGGTGTCGATCAGGAAGCTCACAGGTCGACCTTGCGACCGGTGTCGCGGACCCGTTCGAGGTCGATGCCGTCGAGCGGCGCTGCGGCCAGCAACGCCTTGAGGCCCCTGGTTGGCGGTTCGTTGAATTGCTGTTTCAACAAGGCGCGTGCCTCCGTGCCGCGCGCCGGATCCAGGAGAGTATGCGCGACGCGGCGAACCAGAGCCGCATCCTCCCGGCGTACCTGGACTTCGACCCGGACGACGCCCTGCCGCTTCTGCCGGGCGCGAAACTTCGTGAGCGCAGACCTTTGAGATTTCGGCATGTCATGACTCTTACAGGATTTCCGGTAATATTACCGGAAATCCTGTAGTTGGCAACCGGCGTGGCCCGGCCAGCTCAGCGCTTGCGCCTCTTGAGGATCTGCTCGCCCAGGAAATCGAACAGGGCGGCCGGCACCTCGACGGTTTCCCCTTTGCCGGAACTTCGTCTCCGTTCGGCGCGGAACCTGCTAGCGCAGTCTCAGGTCGCTCTGCTTCTCGATGCCTCCTCAGAGGTTATTCCGTTCAAAATGGGCCACATACCGCAAAAGTATGCATATGAAAGGCATACTCTTCACACGAAGAGAGCCGGCGTCCCCAACTTCAGATGATCGGAGTCCACGCATGTCCTTTCGCCGCCTGATCGCCGCTCTCGCCCTTGTCCTGTCGCCGCTCACGGCGGTCGCCCAGGATTATCCCAACAAGCCGATCAGGATGATCATCCCCTGGGCGGCCGGCGGCCCGACCGATTCGATCGGCCGTGTGCTCACGCAGAAGATGGCCGAGCAGATGGGCCAAAGCTTCGTCATCGAGAACAAGCCCGGCGCCACCGGCACCATCGGCCACGCCATTGCCGCGCGCGCCGCGGCCGACGGCTACACCGTGCTGCTCGCCTCCAACAGCACCTTCTCGATCGCGCCTCATCTCTACAAGGACCTGCCCTACGACACCGCCACCGCCTTCGCGCCCGTGGCGTGGGTGGCGCTCAACGCCCAGGTGCTCTCGGTCCATCCCTCGCTGCCGGCGAAGAGCTACGCCGAGCTGGTGGCGCTGGCCAAGGCCGAGCCCGGCAAGCTCAATTTCTCGACCGCGGGCGTGGGCTCGACCAGCCATCTCGCCACCGAGCTCCTGATGTCGATGGCCGGCATCAAGCTGACGCACGTGCCCTACAAGGGCGGCGAGCCCTCGCTGCAGGCGCTGCTGGCCGGCGAGACCAAGGTGGCGTTCGTCGATCTCTCGATCGCCGGTGCCCAGGCCGCGGCCGGCCGCCTGCGCCCGCTCGCCGTCAGCACGCCGAAGCGCGCCGAGCTGCTGCCCGACCTGCCGACCCTGGCCGAAGCGGGGCTCCCCGGCTTCGAATCGATGACGACCTTCGCCATGTTCGCGCCCGCCGGCACGCCGCCGGAAGTGATCGCGCGGCTCAACCGCGAAGTGAACAAGGCGCTCGCCACCGCAGAGGTGAAGAAGTGGATGCTGGGCCAGGGCATCACGGGCGTCGGCGGTCCGCCGGCCGATCTCGCCAAGCACCAGGCCACCGACTCGGCCAAGTGGGGCAAGATCATCAAGGAGCAGGGGATCAAGTTCGAGTAGTCGGATGGCCGAGAGGCCGGGTTCAGGCATCTCGAGGCATGCCATTTTATCGCCTCGTAATACACTCGTAATACAACTGAGCCTGTGAACCACAGTTGACACATAGCCGCCTGTTAACTACAGTTATCACATGGTCGAGGTTCGCCAGACCGAGGCATTCGCCAAGTGGCTCAAGTCGCTCAAGGATGAGCGGGCTGCTGCGAAGATCGCCCAACGCATTGTCCGGGTTCAGTCCGGTTTGCTTGGTGACGTGAAGTCTGTTGGCGGCGGCGTCTCTGAGCTTCGCGTCGACTACGGCCTCGGCTATCGCGTGTACTTCGTCAATCAGGGCCGCACCATCGTCATCCTCCTGTGTGGCGGCGACAAGGGCACACAGACGGCAGACATCAAGAGGGCGAAGGCGTTGGCGGCGGATATCTGACGACTATTACCATCAGGAGTGACCATCACCATGGCCATCAAGACCCTACCCTTCGATCCAGCAGAACACCTCCGCTCCACCGAGGATCAAGTCGACCTTCTCAATGATGCCTTCGCGACCGGAGACGTCGCGTACATCGCCAATGCTCTTGGAACCATCGCCCGAGCCCACGGCATGTCGGAAGTGGCTCGCGGTGCCGGTGTCACCAGGGAGGCCCTTTACAAGTCGCTCACCAAGAGTGGCGATCCAAAGCTCACGACGTTTGTGAGCGTTCTCAGGACCCTCAAGCTCGACCTCAAGGCATTGCCGTCGATAGCCGCTGGCCGCCCCATAAAGATCGCTCGCGCCCGCAATAGGGGGCTGAGGGCTGGATCAATCAAGAAGGCCGCGCGCATTCGCAGTGCAGTTTGAGCGGGGTTCCTGACGGCACCTCGGCGATCCGAGGGTGATCGCGCGAGGACTGGCAGCGATGATAGCGTCCCGCCATGTGCGGCAAGTTCACGGCCCTGGCCTCCTGGCGCGAAGTCGTCTCGTTCTCGCAGCCGCTCACCAAGAGCGGCGGTGACGGACAAGGGGAGGGCCAGGAACATCATGAAGGCGGCAACGACGAGATCGTCACCTATCGCGTCGGCGGCCCGCTGCCGGTCATCGTGTGGGATGCCGAGGCACGCAAGCGGCGCGTGATCCCGATGCGCTGGGGCTTTCCCGACCCGCGCGACTGGCGGCGGCCGCGGCCGATCCACGCGCGCTCGGAGACCATCGACGCGAAGGAGCCGTTCCGCACGCCCTTCCATGCCGGCCAGCGCGGCGTCGTGGTCTTCCGCACCTTCAACGAAGGCGAGGAGGTCACCAAGCCGAGCGGCCGCACGGAAACCCGGCAGTGGACGATCGATCCGCAGGACGGCCGGCCGCGCGGCTTCGCCTTTGTGTGGCGGCGGTTCGAGATTGCCGATCTGCCGGCTCCGATGCTGGCATGTGTCATGGCCACCGTGCCGGCCAACGAACTCATCCGCCGCACCATCAAGTCCCGCGAAGACGACCCGCGCATGCCGGCGATCCTGGACGACGACGCCTGGTCCGCGTGGTTGGGAGAAGTCGATGCCACGTCGACGGCGGTCAAGGCCCTTCTCAAGACCATGGAAGGCGTGAACTGGCAGTCCGCGCTGGAACCGAAGAAGCCGAGGCCCCGCAAGCCCTGATGGGCGCATAGGCCAAAAGCCTCAAGGGGCTACGCCGGCCGCTCACTCCGTTGAGTCGGGCGCGTTCACGGCGCCCGGAGAGGCGCTGTGGCATTTGGGTGACCGCGTCGTCATCCCCCGCGCGCCGCCGATCCTTGGGGTATGGGTGCGACGGGAACCATTCAAAAACCTGAAGGGGGATCGCCGATGATTGCGAGCTATACCGGTTTGCCTTCGCAGAGTGCCGGCGGTGGCGGCATGACGGGGGCCAGCATTCACGCCAACATTTACCAGGCCTCCAGCACGCTCGAGTCGATGCGCTTTTCGGCCGAGCAGAAGGCGGAGGTGCATGCGGCCCTGGAGACGATCCTCGATCGCCTCGACGGGATGCCGCGGGCGCCGGATGCCTGGGAGGAAACCTGCCTGGTGCTTGCCCTCAACTTCCTGGAATCGGGCCTTTACGAACGCGCCCTCAAGGAACTGGATGACTGCGTGCTGCCGGCCGACGAGCGATCGCCGTGGCGGGAGCGCCAGATCAACAGGAACCCCCGACGCTATTCGGTGGGCCGCCTCCGGGCACGACTCGAGGGCGTGAAGGCGGCTGTCCGGTAGGGCGGGTATTCTTCATCATCGCGGAGTTCCTGCGACACCCCTTACGACACCGTGAGCAGGTAGCGCGCCAGGATCCCGCCGCGCTGTGGCGGCAGCCGCGTGGGGGCTGCATATAATTTGACGACGATCGCGCAGCCGTTCGCTGCCGACGACTGGGCCAACATGGCGAGCTTCAGGAAATCGTCGGTCGTATAGCCCGCTTCCGTGAGCAGGCGGGAGACTTCATCGTCGCTGATCTGCTGCGGCGTGGCCGGCCGCGTCTTGCCGTTGAGGTAGGCCTGCTCCTGCGCCGCCAGGGCGCGCTTGAAGAGCGTGCCGCCGGCGCTGTCCAGCCGGGCCGGCTGCTGGATCCCCATCAAGCCGAATTCCTTGCACAGGGCGGCGTCGGTGACCTGCAGGTGTCTTACGAAATCCTGCATGGCCTCGATGGCTTTGAGCGCGGTGGCATCGTCGGCGCTCCTGAGGGCGGGGACGATCATGTCCCGCCGCACCTCGGCGCCCACCACATAGGTGCGCAGCGGGCCATCTTTCGTCGGGTTGCGCAGCTCGGCCTCGATGGCCTCGCGAAACCGGGTTTCCAGCGCGGGATTTTCCTTCAGCACCAGGCCGACCAGCGGCGCGTCGCGGATGACCTGCAGCGCCTGTTCGGTGGCCGTCGCGCGATCGGACGACGTGCCGATGCCGAGCGAGGATCGCAGGTCGCGGATGACCTGCAGGGCCCATTCGGTGGCGGTCGCGCGATCGGACGATGTGTCGATGCCTCGCGAGGATTGCAGATAGGTGAGGCCGGCGCCGGCCACCGCCGCCGCCAGGCCGCCGGCCGCCACGATCGCCACGACCTGCAGGGCACGCCCCATGCCGGCCGGCTTCCTCGCGAGCAGGAAGGCGCCGACGCCAAGGGCGGCGGCGATGCCAATGCCAACGGCGATTGCCCAGTTCTCCATCAGCGCCTCACGTCTTTTGCGCCACGTCCTCTAGGCGCCGTGCGGGTCGGTCTGGCGGGCATACTGTTGCTCGTTGGCCATCAGTACCAGGCCGAACGTCACCACCAGTACGCAGACGATGCTGAAATAAAGGCCGTAGCCCCAGGCCATGTCGGCGGTGACCAGTTCGATGATGTCGAACCAGTCGAGCGCCAGCAACGCCACCCGGATCAGGCGGGCAGCGGCAATGCCGGCCAGAGCGAGGGCGGCGATGCGGCGGCTCCGCAGGCCGTCCTGCCGGCCGCCGCGCCAGGTCTCCCAGGCGGTGACCAGCGCCAGGCCGCCGACGAACAGCGAGAACACCAGCGACTGGGCGCGCAGCGCGGCCCCCATCTGCCAGCTCACGGTGACCAGGAGCACGAAGACCGAGGTGACCACGGCGACGACGATCGCCATGCGCAGCGGCGTCGCCCGGTCGCCGTTGAAGCGGCGTATGCTCATCCACATGGTGGCGTAGCTCGCGACGCAGAGCGCATCGGCCATCACGAAGACGGCAGCCGAGGTTCCCGGCTCGCGGAGCGTGAACAGCAGCGCGCCGACGCTGCCCAGCACCAGCGCGGCGGCCCAGCTGCGCAGCGCAACGGCGTCGCGATAGAGGTACCAGGCCAGCAGCGACACGCCGGCGGCGACCAGGGTCGTGAAAACGCTGACGACGTCGAGCGTTGGCAGGTGCAGGTACATCGGTCCGATTATACTACTCGCGCACGACCCGCTCGGCCATTGCGGTGTCGACGCAGGCCTCGAAGGTTATGTCGCGCGACAGCGCCCCCGAGGCCCGCATCGCCGCGTGCAGACGATCAAACCCTTCGCGGCGGATGACGGGATCGGCGGCCCACAGCCCGAGCGCCCGGTAGCGATCAATGCAGGCGGCGAAGAGGGGCGTCGGCAGGTCGGGGAAGTAGTCCTTCAGGAGGCCGGCGATCTCGAGTGCCGGTGTCCTGGCAAACCAGATCAGGGTGCGATGGATGGCCCGGGTCATGCGCTGCAGTTCGTCGACGCGTTCGGCGAGAACGTCGCGGCGCGTCACCAGGGTGGTGTAGGCGGTAAGGCCGCGTGCGGCGGCGGCATACCAGACATGGCCGGCGCCCGAGGCGATCAGCCGCTCGGCGTAGGGCTGGAACACCTGTATGGCGTCGAGCTTTCCGGCGGCGAGGGCGGCCTCGTTCTCGGCCATCGACCTGTCGGCGACGCGATCGAGCGCGGCCGGATCGACGCCGGCGCCGCGGAGATCGCTTTGCAGGCAGATCCAGGGCGTCGGCACTTCGGAGACCGAGGCGAAGCGCAGGCCCGCGAGATCGGCGAAGCTGAATTCGGGGCTCGGCCTTGCGCCGATGATGAAGAACGGATCGCGCGCCACGACGTCGCAGAAGCAGACGAGGTCGCACGCGGGCTCCTTGTCGTGCAGCATCATCACGCGCAAGGGGCCGCCCCACATCACGTCGACCTCGCCGGCGCGCAGCGCATTTACGGCAGCACCGGGACTGGGCGAGGGGATCATCGCCACCTCGACGCCCGCCGCGGCGAAGGCGCCGGTTGCCTGGGTGGCATAGAAGGGCGCGTAGAACAGGGCGCGGAAATTCTCGGACAGCCGGATCGTCATGGTCTGCGACCTCCGCACCTATGATAGCGTCGATCAAACAAGCAAGGCCACGGGAGGAACGAATGTCGGCGCCAAAGGCAGCACAGGGAATCGCTCCGGGCTTTCTGCCAGTCCGGCCGGCCTGGCTGGCGCAGCATCACGAGGCCGTGCTCGAGCCCGCGCTGCCGATCGTCGATCCGCATCACCATCTCTGGGACCGTCCGGGCAACGGCTACCTGTTGCCCGACCTGATCGCCGACACGGGCAGCGGCCACAACATCGTCGCCACCGTCTTCGTCGAATGCCGCGCGATGTATCGCGCCGACGGCGAGGAGACGCGCCGATCGCTGGGCGAGACCGAATTCGTGAACGGCATCGCCGCCATGAGCGCGAGTGGCGGCTATGGGGCCACCAGGGCCTGCCTCGGCATCGTCGGCAACGTCGATCTGCGCTTCGGCGATCGCGCCAGGGCCGCGCTCGAGGCCCACGTTGCCCTCTCCGGCGGCCGCTTCAAGGGCATCCGCAACGTCTCGCCCTGGCATGCGAGCGGTCTGCGCGCCAGTTCGGCTACGCCGCCCGAAGGCCTGCTGCGCGACGCCGAGTTCCGTCGCGGCTTTGCAGCACTCGGGCAGCTTGGCCTCAGCTTCGATGCCTGGCTGCTGCATACGCAGCTCGACGACCTGATCGATCTCGCCCGGGCTTTTCCCGGCGCCAGCATCGTGCTCGACCATGTCGGCGGCCCGATCGGCATCGGCCCCTATGAAGGCCGTCGTGCGGAGGCCTTCGCCGAATGGAAGCCGAAACTCTTCGAGCTTGCGCGCTGCCCCAACGTCACGGTGAAGCTGGGCGGCCTCGGCATGCATCTGGGCGGCTTCGACTTTCCCGAACGACCCAAGCCGCCGACCTCGGTGCAACTGGCCGAGGCCTGGAAGCCTTATATCGAAACCTCGATCGAGGCGTTCGGGCCCGAGCGCGCGATGTTCGAGAGCAACTTCCCGGTCGACAAGGGCATGTGCAGCTACGCCGTGCTGTGGAACGCTTTCAAGCGCCTGGCGGCGGGCTGTTCGGCGGCCGAGAAGACGGCGTTGTTCAGCGGCACCGCGGCGCGGGTCTACAAGCTGGCCTTGCCCTAGTCCTCAGGGAGCGAAGCCCGCCGGGAAGAGCGCCGAGGCGTGCGTTTCGGCATCGAATGCCTCGGCGAGTTCGATCAGGTGCGCCTCGGCGTACCACGGCGCCACGAAGTGGATGCCGATCGGCAGCCCGGCACTGGATTGGCCGAACGGAATCGAAATCGCCGGATGGCCGGTCATATTGAAGGGGATGGTGTAGGTGTACCAGGCCGAACGCAGGTCGCCGATCGGCTTGCCGTCGACGACCAGCGGGGCGAACTGGTCCTGGGTGGCGAGCGGCGCCGGCGCGGCCACCGTCGGCGTCAGCAGGAGGTCGCAGTCGTCGAACAGTCTCTGCACCGCCTTGTAGGCGGTGGTGCGGTCCATCAGCGCCCGGCGCAGCATGACGACGTCGATCGCCTCACCCTCGTCGAGCGTCTTGGCGAACGACGGGTCGAGATCGCCGCGCCGCGTCTTCAGCATCTCGCCGAAACGCTCGATCTGGTTGGCGCGCAGGATGATGCGGGCGACGTCGAGCTTCCAGTCGATCTCGCGGCCGTCCATTTCCCTGAGGCGCGCGCCCTGCCTGTCGAGGAAGGCGATGGCGGCATCGAGCCTGGCTTCGGTGTCGCGATCGAGATAGCCGCCGGTCATGCGCCGGATGATGGTGACGCGCTTGCCGGCGATGGGGTGTTCGCCGCCCTCCTGCGGCCAGGCGAACGGCGTGCGGCCGATGGCGGCAGTCCAGGGATCGTCGCGATGGCCGCGCGACATCGCCGCGAGTCCGGCGCCGAGATCGGCGGGATGGCGGGCCATGACGCCGAGATAGGTGAGCTGGCCGAACTGGTCGGGCGGCACTTCGTGCGGCACGCGGCCGAGCGTGGCCTTGAGGCCATAGACGCCGCAGCAGGCGGCGGGAATGCGGCCCGAGCCCGCGCCATCGGTCGACATGGCGATCGGCCCGAGGCCGAGCGCGACGGCGACGGCGGCGCCGCCGCTCGAGCCGCCGCTGGTGTGCTCGCGGTTCCACGGGTTGCGCGTGATGCCGTGCAGGCGGCTGTCGGTCAGCACCTTGTGGCCGAACTCCGGCGTCGTGGTCTTGGCGAACAACACGGCGTCGGCTGCCTTCCACTGGGCGATGGCGCTGGCGTCGACCGCAGGCACGTTGTCCTTCATGGTGAGCGAGGCAAACGCCGTGCGCAGGCCCTTGGTCAGGATCAGGTCCTTGGCCGAGACCGGCACGGCGGCCAGGGCGCCGAATTCCGCGCCACGCTTGCGGCGCGTATCGAGCGCATCGGCCGTTTT
This sequence comes from Rhodospirillales bacterium, assembly GCA_016191685.1. Lineage (GTDB taxonomy): Bacteria > Pseudomonadota > Alphaproteobacteria > Reyranellales > Reyranellaceae > Reyranella. The sequence continues at coordinate 9,449 of JACPVT010000338.1, forward strand.
GCGCGCGCCCTCGGCATCGAGCGTGGCGATCGGGTTGAAGGGGGCCGCGCGCCGACAGCGCTCCAACAGCTCCTCGACGATGTCGCGGGCGGCGACCTCGCCGCCAGTGAAGGCATTCACGAAATCGGCGACGGGCCGGCCGGCAAATTCCCGCGTGGGCAAGCGATGGTCTCCCCTTTCTTCATTCCATGAGATTATAGGCCATCGCTGTTGCCCGCGTCAGGCGGGACTCTTTATACATGAGAGGCGGCGTGCGTCAGGGAGAGCGTCATGGCGGACAGCGTCTTTCACAAGGACTTCAAGGCGATGCCGTGGTGGTGGGAATGGTGGCATCCCACCAACGAACTGTCGCAGGACCCGCCGCTCAAGACCGACGTGCTGGTGGTGGGCGCGGGCTACGGCGGCCTCTCGACCGGCCTCGAGCTGGCGCGCTCGGGCATTGATGTGACGGTGTTGGAGCGCGGCGATTTTGGCGTCGGCGCTTCGACGAGGAACGGCGGCGGCGTCAGCGGCGGCACGACCATGGGCAAGGGCTTCTCCGGCAAGGGCGTCGGCGGTGACGCCGAGGCCTGGAAGAAGGTGATGGCGCGCATGCTGAGCGATGCCGCCGATTCGCTGACGCAGGTGGAGACCGTCATCCAGCGCGAGGGCATCGACTGTCACTGGCGCATGAACGGCCGCTTCAGCGGCGCCTACACGCCGCGCCACTACAGGGAGCAGGAAGCCAAGGTCGGCACCTACAACGAGAAGGCGCTCGGCACCTACATGATCCCGCGCGAACGCCAGCGCGAGGAGATCGCCTCGGACTACTACCACGGCGGCATGGTGGTGGAGCGCACCGGCCAGCTCCATCCCGCGCTCTACTACGGCGGCCTGCTCAAGGCCGCGCACCGCGCCGGCGCGACGCTTTGCGCCAATTGCGACGCCGAGAAGATCGAGCGCAAGACCGGCGGATTTCGCGTCCTCACCAGCAAGGGGCCGATCGAGGCGCGCGAGGTCGTGATCGCGACCAACGGCTACACCACCGATCTCACGCCGACCTTGAAGCGCAAGCTGGTGCCGGTGGCGAGCCACATCATCGCCACCGAGGAGCTGCCCGAGGACCTGGTGCAAAGCCTGATCCCCAAGAACCGCGTCGTCTCCGACACCAAGCGCGTGCTCTGCTACTACCGGCAATCGCCCGACAACAAGCGCGTGATCTTCGGTGGCCGCGCGCGCTTCACCCAGGTCACGCCCGAGGTCAGCGCGCCGGTGCTGCACGGCTACATGCTGGAACGCTGGCCGCAGCTCAAGGGCGTGAAGATCACGCACGCCTGGACCGGCAACGTGGCCTTCGCCTTCGATTTCCTGCCGCACATGGGCATGGAGCAGGGCATGCACTACCTGATGGCGTGCAACGGCTCGGGGGTGGCGATGATGAGCTATCTCGGCTACCAGACCGCGCGCAAGATCGCCGGCGGCTCGAACGCAGCCATCAACGCCTTTGACGGCCAGCCTTTCCCGACCGTGCCCTTCTACAACGGCAACCCCGAATGGGTGCTTCCCCTGGTTGGCGCCTGGTACCGCACCCGAGACTGGTGGGACCGCGCGACGGCTTAGTCGAGGGGATGAACGATGGAGCCAGATTCGACGGCGGCACCTGGCAAGTCGCCACCCCAAGGTATCGGCGGATGGTTGCTGGCGCTCGCAATCTTGCAGTGCTTCTTCCTTTTCGTCGAGGGGATCGGACTGCTGAAATACGGCTGGGAGTTCATCGTCGGTTGGCAGGGTGTGCCGCAGTCGGTCGCGCGACTCGTGCGCGGCGGTCAGTTCATTATGCACGGGGCTTTGCTGGGATTTGCGATCTACGCGACCTTTCTCCTCTCCGAAAGACGTGCCCACTTTGTGAAGATCTTCAGCGTCCAACTCGCCCTGTTCGCCTTCCTCCCGCTCGGGGAGATAGTCCTGCTCGTGGTGATCACTGCCCTTGATGGCTGGCCGGGGTTCCCCTGGCAATTGAGCGTCAAGTTCATCATCCATGTCCTCATCGCCGTCGGGCTGTACCGCTACCTCGAAAGCTCCGTCCGCGTGCGCAACACGTTTGTCCGCTAGGTGAGGACACGCCTCGTGGAGTAGGCTGGCCGTGTTGTCCTGCTCTGGAATTTCGCAATGAACCTTCGCCTGGCCGCCGCTTTCCTCCTCTCCACCCTCCTGGCGGCCCTCCAGCCGGCCGCGGCGCAAGTCCCGCCGATCCCGCCGGGCTGGCAGACGGAGCGGGTGGTGATGCTGGCCCGCCACAGCGTCCTGGCGCCGACCGAGACGCCGGAGCAACTCGCCAGATTCGCCGCCTCGCCGTGGCCGGCCTGGCCGGTGGCGCCGGGCAACCTGACGCCGCGCGGCGCCGACCTCGGCCACCAGATGGGCCAGTTCTACCGGATCATCTACGGCGGCCGCGGGCTGATCGAGGAGAGCATCTGTCCCGAGCCGGGCACCGTCGTGCTGTGGGTCGACCTCGACAATCGCGCCGAGTACGCCGCGCTGTCGACCCTGGGCGGCCTCTACATGCGCTGCATCACGCCGATCCTGAAGCACCAGGCCGACCTCTCGAAGCCCGATCCGCTGTTCCATCCCCAGCCGTCGCCGTCCTGTCCGATGGACGCGGCGGCCAACCGCGCCGCCATCCTGGCGCGCATCGGCGGCGACTTCAGTTCGGTGCAGCGCGAATACGCGCCGCAGCTCACGCTGCTGCAATCGACGCTCTGCCCGCCGGGCGCGCCGGGCTCGGGCGCCGCCTGCGGCCTGGCGGCCGAGGCACCAGCGATCGTGCCGGACCCGAAGGGCGGCGTCGCGATGAAAGGGCCGATCGCCATCGGTTCGATGGCAGGGGAGATCTTCCTGCAGGAAAGCGCCGAAGGCATGCCGGCCGACCAGGTCGCCTGGGGGCGCCTGGGGGGAGGTTCGGGCGGCAATGACAAGCTCCGCGACATGCTGAAGGTGCGCCGTCTCTATCTCGACCTGATGGAGAAGACCAAGCCGATCGCCCAGCAGAAGGGATCGAACATGCTGGCGCATATCACGACGGCGCTGCAGAACGGCCACAAGTTTCCCGGCGCGCCCAACATGGCCCAGCCGGTGCGCTTCGGCATGTTGATCGGACACGACACCAACATCCTGAACGTGGCGGGGTTGCTCAACCTCGGCTGGGAGATCAAGGGCTACCAGGACAACGAAGCCCCGCCGGGCAGCGCGCTCGCCTTCGAACTCCTGCGCGAGGGCCGGGGCGGCCAGCGCTACGTGCGCCTGGCCTTCTACGCCCAGACGCCCGAGCAGCTGCGCAACCTGACGCCGCTCACGCTCGACAATCCGCCCGGCATGGTGGCGGTCGATCTGCCGGCCTGCAGCGCCTATGCCCGCGACAAGGCCTGCCCGCTGGAGCGCTTCGTCGAGATCGCCAACGCCGCCATCGACCCGGGCTGCGTGACGATCGGCAACCTGGCGGTCAAGCCGTAGAAGCGCCGGCCTGCAGCAGCGGCGTGGTGTCGAGCAGCGAGAGCAGAACGCGCTCGAGGGCCGCGGCGTCGATCGGTTTCTGCAGCACCGGGACGTTGGCGTAGCGCCGGTCGAGGCTGTCGCGCTGGTAGCCGGTGATGAAGACGAACGGCACGCCGCGCGCCAGCAGCAGATCGGCCAGGGGATCGGCCGGCTCGCCGGCGAGATTAAGATCGAGGATGGCGCCGTCGAAACGCTCGGCCTTGGCCGCCGCCATGGCATCGACCAGACGGCCGCAGGTGGCGACCACGACGGCGCCGAGCTCGTCGAGCATTCGCCTGACCAGCATGCTGACCAGCAGCTCGTCCTCGACCACCAGCAGGCGCTTGTCGGCGAGGCTGCGGCGGGCGCGCCGCTCGGCGGCCGGTGCCACCGATTCCGTGGTGCTGGCGACAGGGGCAGGGGCGGCAATCTGGGTGCTCGGGATCGAGAGCGTGCAATGCAGCCCCTCGGGCCGCCAGTCGTAGACGACGCCACCGCGAAACTGCTCCTCGATGCTGGAGCGCACGATGGTGAGGCCGAAGCCCAGCGCTTTGGGCTCGGTCGTGGCCGGGCCGCCGGTCTCGGACCAGGTGAGTGCGACGGCGTCGGGCCCGACCGACCACGCGAGCTGCAGCGTGCCGGCGTCGGTCGAAAGCGCGCCGTACTTGGCGGCATTGGTCGCAAGCTCATGCACCGCCAGCGCTACCGCCTGCGCCGTCGCTGGCAGCAGGACCACCGACGGCCCCGAGGTCACGACGCGACGGCGGTGGCTCGCATGGTAGGGCGCCATCTCCTCGTCGACGATCCTGCGGAGATCGGCGCCCTCCCAGTGCGTCGCCGACAGGAGGTTGTGCGTCATCGCCAGGGCGTGGATGCGACCCTCGACGGTGGCGATGAACTCGGGCGTGCTCGCGGCGCGGGTCAGCCGCAGCACCGACAGCACGACCGCCAGCGTGTTCTTGGCGCGATGGTCGACCTCGCGCGCCAGCAGCACCTGCCGCTCCTCGGCGCGCTTGCGCTCGGTGATGTCGACGGTGACGCCGTTCATGCGCACCGGCTTGCCCGCGGCATCGCGCAGGATGATGCCGGCGCCGTAACACCAGCGCACCTCGCCGCTCGGCCGCACGATCCGGAATTCGGTCTGGAAGCGCGGCCCGTTCGTACCGACGAGGGCTACCACGGAACTCTTCCCGTGATCGTCGGGGTGAATCATCGCTTCGATGCGCTCTACGGTCGGTTCGAATCGGGCGGGATCGACGCCGAAAATCCGGTACGGCCCATCGTCCCACTCGATGTGGCCGGTGGCCAGATCGACCTCCCACGAACCCATGTCGCCGGCCGACAAGGCGATGGAGCGACGCTCCTCGCTCCGTTGCAGCCGCTCGGTCTGGGCCTCGAGCTCGGCGGTGCGGGCGGCGACCCGGCGCTCGAGTTCGACGTTCATCTCCTCGAGCTGGCGGGTCTTGCGATAGAGCTCGAGGAAGACCTTGACCTTGGCGCGCAGCACTTCCGGCACCACCGGCACCGTCACGTAGTCGACGGCGCCGATCTCGTAGCCGCGCAGATGGTCGGTCTCGGCGATCTGGACGGCCGAGACGAAGATCATGGCGAGCTTCTGGAACCTCGGATGCTCGCGGATCATCGCGGCCAGCTCGAAGCCGTCGACGCCGGGCATGACGACATCGATCAGCACCACCGCCACGTCGGTCTTGAGCAGGACGCCGAGTGCCTCCTGCGGCGTGCTGGCCTTGATCAGGTTTTCGCCCAGCTCGCCCAGGATCACCTCATAGGCGAGCAGCTTGGCGGGCTGGTCGTCGACCAGCAGGATGTTGGCCTTGTCCATCAGCGATGCAGCCACAGCCGGAGCGCGCTGAACAGCTGCTCCGTGTTGACCGGCTTGGCGAGATAGTCGGAGGCGCCGGCTTCCAGACACTTCTCGCGGTCGCCCTTCATCGCCTTGGCGGTGAGCGCGATGATGGGAAGCCGCCTGAGCGCCGGATTGCCGCGGATCAGCGCGATCGTCTCGTAGCCGTCCATCTCCGGCATCATGATGTCCATCAGCACGATCGAGACCTCGGGCGAGGCCTCGAGCAGCGAGACCGCCTCGCGGCCGGTGGTCGCCGTCAGCACCTTCATGCCGCGGCGCTCGAGTGCGCTCGACAGCGCGAAGATGTTGCGCGTGTCGTCGTCGACCACCAGCGCGGTGCGGCCGACCAGCACCTCGTCCGAATTGTGCAGGCGCTCCAGCATGCGCTTCTTGTCGGCCGGCAGATCGGCCGCGACCTGGTGCAGGAACAGCGCGGCCTCGTCGAACAGCCGCTCGGGCGAGGCGGCGCCCTTGATGACGATGCTGCGTGCCATCGTGTGCAGGCGCGTCTCCTCCTCGGGCGAGAGTTCGCGGCCGGTGAACACCACCACCGGCAGGTCGGCCAGCGACTCGTCCCTCTGGATCTCCTCCAGCACCGCGAAGCCCGACATGTCGGGCAGGCGCAGGTCGAGCACCATGCAGTCGAAGCGCTGGCGGCGCAGTTCCGCGAGCGCCGCGTGGCCGGTGCCGGTGACGGCGATCTCGACGTCGGGATGGGACAGCAGCTCGGTAACGCCGAACCGCTCGGCCTCGTTGTCCTCGGCGATCAGGAGGCGCTTCCGGCGCGGCCTCACATAGTCGTTGATCCGCGACAGCGCGGCGCTCAGGCCCTCGGTCGTGGTCGGTTTGCTGAGGTAGGAGAAGGCGCCGCGCGCCAGGCCCTGCTGGCGGTCCTCGTCCATGCTCAGGATCTGCACCGGGATGTGCCTGGTCTCGAGCGTGCGCTTGAACTGGCTGAGCACGTTCCAGCCCAGCATATCGGGCAGGAAGATGTCGAGCGACATGGCGACCGGCTTGTATTCCAGTGCAAGGTCGAGCGCCTCGGCGCCGCGCTGGGTGACGATGGCCTTCAGGCCCGCAGTGTGGGCGGCATCGACCAGGATGCCGGCGTAATTGGGATCGTCCTCGACGATCAGTAGGGAGCGATCGCCCGGCTGCAGGATGGGACGGTCGTCGGGGAATTGGTCGGCCAGGTGTTCGGGCAGCGCCACCGGCGCCCGCAGCGCCGCGCCCGGAATGGCCGCGCGCACCGCGGTGCGCGGGCCGGTGTACATCGTCGGCACATAGAGCGTGAAGGTGCTGCCCATGCCCGGCGTGCTGCGCAAGGTGAGTTCGCCGCCCAGCAGCGTGGCGAGCTCGCGGCTGATGGCGAGGCCGAGGCCGGTGCCGCCGTACTTGCGGCTGGTGCTGGCGTCGGCCTGCTGGAAGGCCTCGAACACGATCTTCTGCTTCTCGACCGGAATGCCGACGCCGGTATCGGTGACCTCGAAGGCCACCACCGAGCTCGCCTGGCCGAGCGCCAGATTGTCCGACCGCCAGCCCGCGCGCGCCGGCAGGACGCGCAGGCGGACGCTGCCTTGTGCCGTGAACTTCATCGCATTGGACAGCAGGTTCTTCAGGATCTGCTGCAGGCGCTTGGAATCGGTCACGATCGAGCGGCCGAGCCCGGGGTCGAGCTGGACGTCGAACGCCAGGCCCTGCGATTCGGCCTGGTGGCGGAACGGCCGGGCTACCGTCTCCAGCACGTTGGAGAAGAAGATCTCCTCGGCATCGACCGTCACCGTGCCGGATTCGATCTTGCTGAGGTCGAGGATGTCGCTGATCAGGTTCAGGAGGTCGGTGCCGGCACCATGGATGGTGCGGGCGAACTCGATCTGTTTCGGTGCCAGATTGCCCTCGGGATTGTCGGCAAGCTGCTGGCCCAGGATCAGGATGGAGTTGAGCGGCGTCCTGAGTTCGTGGCTCATGTTGGCCAGGAACTCCGACTTGTAGCGCGAAGTGAGCGCCAGCTCGGAGGCCTTCTCCTCGACCGCGCGGCGGGCCTGCTCGATTTCCTGGTTCTTGCGCTCGACCTCGAAATTGCGCTCGGCAAGCTGCTGCGCCTTCTGCTCGAGCTGCTCGTTGGTCTGCTGCAGCTCGCCCTGCTGGCTCTGCAGTTCGCCCGCGAGTTTCTGCGACTGCGTGAGCAGGCCTTCGGTCTGCATGGTGGCCTCGATCGAGTTCAGCACGATGCCGATCGAAGCAGTGAGCTGCTCGAGGAAGGCGATCTGCAGCTCGGTGAAGTGGCTCAAGGAGGCGAGTTCGATCACCGCCTTGACCTGGCCCTCGAACAGCACCGGCAGCACGATGATGCTCTTGGGCGTGGCCTGGAACAGGCCCGAGGTGATGGGACGGACGGCCGGCGGCATGTCGGAGATCAGGATCTGGCGCCGGTCGGCGGCGCATTGGCCGATCAGGCCCTCGCCGACCCGGACGATGTCGGGATGGCCGCCGTTGCCCGAGTCGGCATAGACCGAGAGAAGTTTCAGGTTGGGCTCGTCGTCGTTCTGGGTCTGGTAGATCACGGCCTGATGGGCGTGAACCAGCGGCGCCAGCTCGCTCAGCATGAGGCGGCCGACCGTTCCCAGGTCGCGCTGGCCCTGCAGCATGTTGGTGAACTTCGCGAGGTTGGTTTTCAGCCAATCCTGCTCGGTGTTGCGCTCCGTCGTGAGGCGGAGGTTGTCGATCATGGTGTTGAGCTTGTCCTTCAGCTCCGCCACCTCACCCAGCGCCTCGACCTGGATCGACCGCGTGAGGTCGCCCTTGGTGATGGCGGTCGCCACTTCGGCGATGGTTCGAATCTGGGTGGTGAGGTTGGCCGCCAGCATGTTGACGTTGCCGGTGAGATCCTTCCAGGTGCCGGCGACGCCCGGGACCTGGGCCTGACCGCCGAGCTTGCCTTCGGTGCCGACCTCGCGGGCCACGCGGGTCACCTCGCCGGCGAAGCCATTGAGCTGATCGACCATCGTGTTGATGGTCTCCTTCAGCCTCAGGATTTCACCGGAGGCATCGACGGTGATCTTCTTGGAGAGATCGCCGCCGGCGACGGCGATGGTGACGTCGGCGATGTTGCGGACCTGGGTGGTGAGGTTCGCGGCCAGCAGGTTGACGTTGTCGGTGAGGTCCTTCCAGGTGCCGGCGACTCCGGGGACCTGGGCCTGACCGCCGAGCTTGCCCTCGGTGCCGACCTCGCGGGCCACGCGCGTCACCTCGCCGGCGAAGCCATTGAGCTGATCGACCATCGTGTTGATGGTCTCCTTCAGCTGCAAAATCTCGCCGCGCACGTCGACGGTGATCTTCTTGGAAAGATCGCCGCCCGCGACCGCGGTCGTCACCTCGGCGATGTTGCGGACCTGGCCGGTGAGGTTGGTGGCCATCGAGTTGACGTTGTCGGTGAGGTCCTTCCAGGTGCCGGCGACGCCCGGCACCTGCGCCTGTCCGCCGAGCTTGCCCTCGGTGCCGACCTCGCGCGCCACGCGGGTCACCTCGCCGGCGAATCCGTTGAGCTGATCGACCATCACGTTGATGGTCTCCTTGAGCTGCAGGATCTCGCCGCGCACGTCGACGGTGATCTTGCGCGACAGGTCGCCGTTGGCCACGGCGATGGTCACGTCGGAAATGTTGCGGACCTGGGCGGTCAGGTTGTTGGCCATCGAGTTGACCGACTCGGTCAGCTCGCGCCAC
>JACPVT010000339.1 GCA_016191685.1 Rhodospirillales bacterium
ACACATTGAGCAGCTTGTGAGGGTCGTTTCGTTTCGGTACCAATAGCCTGAATACAATTATTCTTTATATAGGTACGCGCTTCCTCGGCTATTTGCAGCGGCGCAGGTCGAGCACGTCGGCGCCGGCGAAGCTCACGATGATGTCGTTGCGCTTCAGCCCGGCCTTGGCCGCCGGCCCGTCGGCCGCGACATTGGCCACCAGCACGCCGCGGGCGCGGTCGAGCCCGAAGCTGTCGGCGATGTCGTCGGTCACGCTCTGGTAGCTGACGCCGATCCAGCCGCGCTTGACCCGGCCGAACTCGCGCAGCTGGTCGGCGACCTGCTTGACGAGGTTCGAGGGGATCGAGAAGGCAAGGCCGGCGTTGGTGCCGCTGGGCGAATAGATCGCGGTGTTGACGCCGATCACGTCGCCGTCCTGGTTGAACAGCGGACCGCCCGAGTTGCCCTTGTTGATGGCGGCGTCGGTCTGCAGGTAGTCGTCGAGCGAATCGTTCAGCGAGCGGCCGCGCGCCGAGATGATGCCGGCGGTCACCGAATGGCCGAGGCCGAACGGATTGCCGATCGCGATCACCCAGTCGCCGACCCGCATCTTGTCCGAATCGCCCCACTTGATGGCCGGCAACGGCTTCTTGTTGGGCGGTTCGACCTTGAGCAGGGCCACGTCGATGCGGCTGTCCGAGCCGATCAGCTTGGCCTTGAGCTGGGTGTCGTCACGGAAGATGACCGTGATGTCCTCGGCACCCTGGATGACGTGGTTGTTGGTGATGATGTAGCCTTCGCCATCAATCACGAAGCCCGAGCCGAGCGACGTGCCGCGGCGCTTCTGCTCCTCGCCGCCGCGCTTGTCGAAGAACTCCTTGAAAAGCTCCTCGAATGGCGAGCCGGGCGGCAGCTGCGGCATGTCGCGGAGCCGGGGCCCCTGCTGCGGCACGTTCTGGGTGGTGGTGATGTTGACGACGGTCGGCATCAATTTGTCGACCAGATCGGCGAAGCTTTCGTTGGCCTCGCGCGCCCACGCCGGTGAGGCCAACGCCAAGCCAAAAGCCGTCACTGCCGCAAGCACGGCACCCTTCGAAAAACCCTGAAAATCAGAAAGAATCACGTCCGACCTCCAGCGGCGCTCAGGGCCAATCGGTCGGGAACGGCCGGCGCCGCGCGTTCGAGTCAATCCCTACATGAGGGTCGATTGTGGCGCAATTGAAGAGGCCGTGATGTTGCCGTTTGTTACAGCATTCCGGGCCTTCCGCCCAAAAAAGAACCGGCGGCGTTGCAGGACTGCAACAGCCGCCGGCCGGTATGGTTTTTGCGACGCTACTTCTTGGCCGGCGGCGGCCCGGCGGGGTCGTTGAAGTAGCGGAAGAAGTCGGTGTCGGGGCTCAGGATCATGGTCGAGCCGCCCGAACCGAAGGCCTGCTTGTAGGCCTCCATGCGCCGGTAGAACCCGTAGAAATCCTTGTCCCTGTTGAACGCATCGGCATAGATCTTGGTCGCCTCGGCGTCGGCGCCACCCATGGTGATCTGGGCTTTCAGCCCGGCGTCGGCCTTGAAGACCGCGACTTCGCGGTCGGCCGTGGCGGTGATGCGGGCCTTCTCCTCGTCGCCTTCGGCGCGAAGCTGTCCGGCCTCGCGCTCGCGGTCGGTCTTCATGCGGTTGAACACCGATTGCGAGTTGGCCTGCGGCAGGTCGGCGCGCTTGATGCGGACATCGACCACTTCGACGCCGAGGTCCTTGGTCTTGGCGTTCACGCGCTTGGTGATGTCGTCCATCAGGTTGGCGCGCTGATCGGTCAGCACTGCGTGCAGCGGCACCGAGCTCAGCACGCCCCGGATCTCCGAGTTGATCAGCGAGTCGAGCAGGCCGCGCAACGCCGGCTCGCCGCCCGGCACGGTCTGGGCGAACAGCTTGGCCGCCACGATCTTGAAGCGGGCATAGGCGTCGACCACCAGGCGCTTCTGGTCGCCGGCGATGATCTCGAACTCCTCGGCTTCGTAGTCGAGCAGCCGGCTGTCGATCCGCTGGATGTCCTGGACCAGCGGAATCTTGGCGTAGAGCCCGGGCTCGGTCTTGGGCTCGCCGACGATGGCGCCGAACTGGCGAACCAGCACCTGCTTGGTCGGATCGACTGTGTAGAAGGTCTGCGTGAACAGGAAGGCCACGACGGCCAGGACGATCACGATCACGATCGAACGGTTGCTCATCGCGTAGCTCCCTGCGCGGGCTGGGTTTGGCGGGGTGGCTGCGTGATGCCCTGGGTCTGGTTCGATTTCAGTTCCGGCAGCGGCAGGTAGGGCAGCACGCCACCCGTGCCCGACGCGTTCTTGTCGACCAGGACCTTGCTCACGTTGCGCAGCACCTCTTCCATCGTGTCGAGGTAGAGGCGCTCCGTGGTGATGTCCTTGGCCTTGGCATACTGCTCGTAGACCTGGCTGAAACGCTGCGCGTCGCCGCTGGCACGGGCCACGATCTGGGCCTTGTAGGCTTCCGACCTCTGGATGATCGATTCGGCCTCGCCCTTGGCCCGGGGCAGCACCTGGTTGCGGTAGGTGTTGGCCTCGTTGATGCTCTTTTCCTTGTCGGCGCGCGCCGCCTGGACGTCGCGGAAGGCCGCGATCACCTCCTGCGGCGGATCGACCCGCAGAAGCTGGATCTGGGAGATGCGGACGCCCAGCCCGTATTCATCGAGCATGCGCTGCAGCAGGTCCTTGGTGTCCTGTTCGATACGGCTGCGGCCCTCGGTCTGGGCGTATTGCAGGTTGGATTTGCCGATGATCTCGCGCATCGCCGCTTCCGCGCCGTCGCGAACGTTCTGTTCGGGATTACGCACGTCGAACGCGTATTTGAACACGTCCTTGATCTGCCACAGCACGGCGTACTCGATGTCGACGATGTTTTCATCGCCGGTCAGCATCAGGTTCTCGGTCGAGGTCGGACGCGCGCCGCGGGCATAGGGCGTCGTGGGCGTCTGGCCGCCGCGCGCGCCGAGCACGACCCGGCGCTGGTTCTGCACGTCGACGACCTCCACCCGGCCGATCGGACCTGGCAAGTTGTAGTGCAGGCCGGGCTCGACCGGCTTGCCGTAGGGCTTGCCGAACACGAGCTGGATCGCCTGCTGGTTGGGCTGGACGCGGAAGAAACCGGTGGCCAGCCAGATCACCACGGCCGCCAGCACGATCAGGACGATGCCCTTGTAGGAACCGAAGCCGCCCGGGATCAGGTTCTTGAGCCGCTCCTGGCCCCGCCGGATGACGTCTTCCATGTCGGGCGGACGGCGTCCGCCGAACGGACCGCCACCGCCCCCACGATTGCCACCGCCGCCGCCGCCCCATGGACCGCCGCCGCCGCCGCCACCACCGCCACCACCGCTGCCCCACGGGCCGCCGCTGTTGTTATTCCACGCCATCGTTCACCTCAGGGGCCGCTCGCAGACTGCCTCGGCGTATTGTCGCTTTTGCTTTCGGGTCGCGCTGCATATATGTGACGGCAGCAACCCCTTCAATCAAGCGGCGACACAAAATTGCCGGGTAGCGGAAGCGAACGATCATGGCGGAAATAACCGAATCGGCCGTCCGCAAGGTTCTCGAAACCATCATCGATCCGGCATCCGGAAAGAGCGTGGTGGCGCTCGGCATGGTGGGCGGCGTCGCTACCCGCGGCGGCCATGTCGCCATTACCCTCGACGTCGACCCGGCCCGCGGCACCGCCCTGGAGCCGTTGCGCCAGGCCTGCGAACAGGCCGTCCGGGCCCTGCCCGACGTCCTCTCGGCTACCGCCGTCATGACCGCCGAGCGCCCTGCCCCACCGCCGGCACCTGCTGCTCAAGGCCATGGCCACAGCCACGGCCCGGCCGCGAAGACGACCGGCGGCGGCGGCCGCATCGACGTGCCGGGCGTCAGGCACATCATCGCCGTTGCCTCGGGCAAGGGCGGCGTCGGCAAGTCGACGACCGCCGTCAACCTCGCGCTCGGCCTCGCCGCCAACGGCATCGCCACCGGCCTGCTCGACGCCGACATATACGGACCGTCGATGCCGCGCATGCTGGGCGTCAGCGAGAAGCCGGAATCGCTCGACGGCAAGATGCTAAAGCCGATCGAGCGCCATGGGTTGCGCACCATGTCGATCGGCTACATCGTGAACGAGGACACGCCGATGATCTGGCGCGGCCCGATGGTCTCGAGCGCGCTGGAGCAGATGCTGCGCGACGTGCAATGGGGCGAACTCGACGTGCTGGTCGTCGACATGCCGCCGGGCACCGGCGACGCCCAGCTCACGCTCGCCCAGCGCGTCGCGCTCGCCGGTGCGGTGATCGTGTCGACACCGCAGGACATCGCGCTGGTCGACGCCCGCAAGGGTCTTCACATGTTCCGCAAGGTGGCGGTCCCGGTGCTCGGCATCGTCGAGAACATGAGCTATTTCCTCTGCCCGAAGTGCGGCGAGCGGTCGGAAATCTTCGGCCATGGCGGCGCGCGCGAGGAGGCGGAGAAGCTGGGCGTGCCGTTCCTGGGCGAGGTGCCGCTGCATCTCGACATCCGCACGACGTCCGACAGCGGCCGTCCGATCGTGATCGACAAGCCCGACAGCCCGCATACGCAGGTCTACAAGAACATCGCCGGCCGGGTGTGGAAGCAGCTCTCGGCCAACCAGCGCGGCGCCCGCAAGGCGCCGACTATTGTCGTTCGCTAACCACGCTTCTTGCGCCGGGCGGCGCGCCTCTTCGGCTCCCACTTTCCGATCATGCCATGCACGCCGATCATCGAGCCGGCGACCAGTTCCAAGGCGAGGAAGCGCCGCTCCTCGACCCAGCCGGGAAGCTGGATGTTGAGGGCAAGATCGCGGCGGAAGCCGAACTGGTTGTAGTACTCGGGATCGCCGACCAGGATGATCCGGCTGTGGCCCAGCATCCGCGACTGCGCCATGGCATGCCACATCAGCGCCTTGCCGTAGCCCAGCCCACGCAATTCGGGCGAGATCGCGAGCGGCCCCAGCAGGATCGCCGGCCAGTCCTGGTTGATCACGATCGGCCAGTTGCGGATCGACGCCACCATGCGGCCCTTCTGGTCGATGGCGACAAAGCAGAGTTCCTTGATCGGCTTCACGTCCTCGCGCAGGCGATAGACCGTCTTGTGCTGGCGGTCCGGCCCGAACGCGGCCTCGTTCATCGCCTCGATGGCCGCATCGTCGCGCACCCGCTCGCGCATAAGCTTGAGACGTCCCGGGCTCTTCTGCATGGCCGCGGTTATGACAGCGCGCGACCGCGAGCTCAACGCCCTCTGCGCGGCTGGTCTCTGCGACGACTTTCGTGCGGGCTTGCTCCGGATCGAGCCGGGGTTTCGATGATCGTCGAGGAAATCCGCAAAGTGCTGGAAGCAAAAGCCGACGCCCTGCGGCGCCGGTCCGCCGAAGACATGGCGACGCTGCTCCATCCCGACTTCGTCTACGTCAATGCCGGCGGCGTAAAGCTCGACAAGGCGGCCTACATCGACGTCGGCTGCATCTCTGGCAGGCTCGTATTTCGCCGACAGGAGGTGAGCGAGCTCGAGGTCCGGCAGTTCGACCATGTCGCCGTGGCGACCATGCTCCTGAACGACCAATTCTTCAGTCAGCTCGAAGGGAGCGAGGTATCCGGGACCTACCGGTCCCTTTGCGTGTTCAGCAAGAAGGACGGAAGCTGGCAGTGGATTGCCGGCCAGACGATGCGCGCGCCCCTACCCTAGTCCCAGCGCCGCCATCAGCTCGCGCCATTCTCGGGCGCTCATGCCGCTCGACTTCTGGTCGACCTTCTCGCCCGCCAGCAGGCGCTTGACGATGGCAAGCCCGGTCTTCGACAGATGCGTGCCGCCCATGCGGTATTCCATGAAGGCGTCGTGGCTCATCGGGCACCAGCGCCTGAGTGTGTCGATCATGACGTCGGCATAGACGCGGATCTCGTACTGGGCATGGGCGTCGGCGCGCAGCGACAGGAAATGCATGAGGTTGTGGAGGTTGGTCTTCCAATACCACTGGGTATAGAAGGCGAGCGACAGGTTCATGCGCGCGAGTTCACGCGCCAGACCCGACCGTTTGGGATCGAGCGGGGTGCCGGCCTCGCCCTCGTTCAGCATCTCCATGTAATGCTCGTAGACCAGCTCGGCGTCCTTTTTCAGGAGGCCGAAGACGCGCTCGGCCTCCTTGCCGGCCAGCACCGCGTCGCGGCCCTGGCGGTTGGCCTTGCTCTGCGCCGCAAGATGCTCGGGCTTGGGAATGTAGAATTCGTTGTCGAGGATCGAGTAGCGTGCCGAATATTCGTTCACGTTGGCGGTGCGGTGGCGGATCCATTGCCGCGCCACGAAGATCGGCAGCTTCACGTGATATTTGATTTCGCACATCTCGAACGGCGTCGTGTGGCGGTGCCGGATGAGATAGTTGATCAGGCCGCGATCCTCGCTGACCTTCTTGGTGCCCCGGCCGTAGCTGACGCGGGCGGCCTGCACGACGGCGGCGTCATCGCCCATGTAGTCGACGACCCGGACGAAACCGTGATCGAGCACCGGCAGGGCCTGGTAGAGAATCTCCTCCAGCGCCGGGGCAATTGGACGGAGGGTCGGCTGCGCGCCGGCCCGGGCCTCGGCGATCTCGGCCTTTTGGTCGGTGGAGAGGGGCATCTTCATTCGTCCTTCGTTGGCCGCGGACTCTATGGGCGGCGGGCGAGCCCTTCCATGGGGAAATCACCGGGCAGCCGGGACGCCTTCAAAAAGGCGGGCAAAGCGCCTATATAGGTCGTGTCGGGAAACCGACTATGGCGATAAACACCGCGTGACATAAGCGTTTCGGACCCGGGGGCGGTACCCGGCGCCTCCACCATTCCCTCCAGACCCCGATCTCGATGAGTGACGGGCGCGGAGTCGATGGGGGCGAAACAGGATCGACGAGCGTGGTAAAGGCGCGGTTTTTGCCCGGTATGGTTCCGCCGTGACGGGCCACACACAAGTGCTAACGATAACACCGTTACACTCGCTGCTGCCGCCTAAACAGCGGACGTAAGCGCGGTCCGGGGGGCACCGGGCAACAGAAGCCCCCCACTTTCCTTCCACTGCAATGCCCGCTATTGGCATCGTTGACTCTCCCACCATGCGGGCCGATGGTTCGCACAGATTTTTCCGACAGGCCATGAACGATCGCTTTCACTACGACGCTCTCGTCGACGACGCGCTGCGCAGCGTCGTGCGCCGCGTGCTGACGCAAGTGGCGGCAAAAGGCCTGCCCGGCTCCCACCATTTCTACATCAGCTTCCGCAGCACCGATCCCGGCGTCGAACTGCCGGAGTATCTGCGCGCCAAGTACCCGGAAGAAATGACCATCGTGCTCCAGCACCAGTACTGGGACCTCGTCATCGGCGAAGAATCGTTCGAAGTGACGGTGAGTTTCAACAAGCAGCAGGAGCATATAAAGGTGCCGTTCGCCGCGCTGTCGGCGTTCGTCGATCCCTCGGTACGCTTCGGCCTGCAGTTCGACCGCAAGGAAAAGGCGGCGGGCGACAAGCCGGCCGCCGCGCCGGCCACGCTGCCGGCGCCCGACAAGCGGCCGGCCCAGGCGGCCCCGGCCGCAGCCAAGGACTCGCCCGAGGCGTCGGCCGCGGCTGACGGCGAGGCCAAGCCCGAGGACGCCGCCAAGATCGTCAAGCTCGACAGTTTCCGAAAGAAGTAGACGGACCGCGTCGATTGCGGCACGCAGGCGCGCCTTTGCGCCGAGGAGAGACCATGCCCGATTTCCAGTTCCAGGAGATGTTCCCGAGCCACGAGGACACCACGTCCTACCGCAAGCTCACCTCCGATTTCGTCGGCTCCGCCAAATTCAACGGCCGCGACGTGCTGACGGTCGATCCCGAGGGCCTGACGACGCTGACGGCGGCGGCCTTCCACGACATCTCCCACCTGCTGCGGCCGGGGCATCTCCAGCAGCTGCGCAACATTCTCGACGACGGCGAGGCCTCGCCCAACGACAAGTACGTGGCGCTCGAACTCCTGAAGAACGCCAACATCTCGGCCGGCGGCGTGCTGCCGATGTGCCAGGACACCGGCACGGCGATCGTCATGGGCAAGAAGGGCCAGGCGGTGTGGACCGGCGGCGGCGACGAGGCCGCGATTTCCAAGGGTGTCTACAAGACCTACACCGAGACCAATCTCCGCTATTCGCAGGTCTCGCCGCTGTCGATGTTCAAGGAGGTGCAGACTGGGACCAATCTGCCGGCGCAGATCGACATCTATGCGACCGATGGCGACGCCTACAAGTTCCTGTTCATCGCCAAGGGCGGCGGCTCGGCCAACAAGAGCTACCTGCATCAGCAGACACCGGCCGTGCTGAACGAGGCCGCGCTGCTCAAGTTCCTCGACACGCAGATCCGCACCCTCGGCACCGCCGCCTGTCCGCCCTACCATCTCGCCATCGTGGTCGGCGGGACCTCGGCGGAGATGAACCTCAAGACGGTGAAGCTCGCCTCGACGCGCTACCTCGACGACCTGCCCAGCGAGGGCAACAACAAGGGCGTGGCCATCCGCGACCGCGAGATGGAAAAAAAGGTGCTCGAACTCACGCGCCAGATGGGCATCGGCGCCCAGTTCGGCGGCAAGTACTTCTGCCATGACGTGCGCGTGATCCGCATTGCCCGCCACGGCGCGTCGGTGCCGATCGGCATCGGCGTCTCGTGCTCGGCCGACCGCCAGGCGCTGGGCAAGATCACCCGGGACGGCATTTATCTCGAGCAGCTTGAGCACAATCCGGCGCACTACCTGCCCGAGGTCGAGCCGCAGCAACTCTCCGGCAACGTCGTCTCGGTCGATCTCGACAAGGGCATGGCGCACACGCTGTCGGTGTTGACCAGGCACCCGGTGAAGACGCGCGTGAACCTCACCGGTACGCTGATCGTGGCGCGCGATTCGGCGCATGCTAAGCTCAAGGAGCGGCTCGACGCAGGTCAGGGCCTGCCGGACTATTTCAAGCAGTTCCCGGTCTACTACGCCGGCCCCGCCAAGACCCCCACCGGCATGGCCTCCGGCTCATTCGGCCCGACCACCGCCGGCCGCATGGATTCCTACGTCGATCTCTTCCAGGCCAATGGCGGCTCGATGGTGATGCTGGCCAAGGGCAACCGCAGCAAGCAGGTGGTCGACGCCTGCACGCTCTGTGACATGTGTTTCATGAGCAAGTGCCCGTACGTGCCGCCGCACGCGTTCAACGTCGACTTCCCGCACCTGATGCTGCGCTATCGCGCCGCCGAGCATGTCCGCGGCAAGACCGGCTTCGTCGCCACGCAGCTCGGCGAGACCGACCGGAACGGCACGCTGCTCGCGACGGTCGCTCCGCTGGTCAACTGGGCGACCGATACCGGGAACGCTGTTACGCGGCCGATTCTCGAGCGCGTCGCCGGCATCGACCGCAACGCCGCGCTGCCGAAGTTCCACGGCCGCACCTTCGCGCGGCGCGCCGCGGCGGAGCCGGCGGCGCTCAATCGCGCCGCACCCGGCTTCGGCCGCAAGGTCGCGCTCTACGCCACCTGCTTCGTCAACTACAACAATCCCGATATCGGCATGGCGGCGCGCGCCGTGCTGGCGAAGAACGGCGTCGCGACCGAGGTGGTCTATCCGACCTGCTGCGGCATGCCGATCCTGGAGCAGGGCAACCTCGCCGGCGTCGCGGCGCGGGCGGAGAAGGTCGCCGCCGAGATGGGTGCGTGGATCGACAAGGGCTACGACGTGGTGGCGCTGGTGCCGTCCTGCGCGCTGATGCTGAAGTTCGAATGGCCGCTGATCTTGCCCAGGGATCCCGCCATCGAGCGGCTCTCCCGGGCGACCTTCGATCTTTCCGAATACGTCGTCGACATCGCCAAGAAGGAAGGGCTGGCGCCCGGCCTGCAGACGATCGAAGGCGGCGTCAGTGTCCATCTCGCCTGCCACGCGCGCGCCCAGAACATGGGCGCCAAGGC
>JACPVT010000069.1 GCA_016191685.1 Rhodospirillales bacterium
AGCGAGCCGACGGTGGGGCTGTTGAATGTCGGCTCCGAGGAGTTGAAGGGACACGAGGAACTGCGGCAGGCGGCCATGTTGCTGCGCCGTGAAGGCTCGCCGGTCTCATTCCATGGATTTGTCGAGGGCAACGACATCGGCGCCGGCAAGGTGGACGTCGTCGTCACCGACGGCTTTACCGGCAATGTGGCGCTCAAGACCATCGAGGGCACGGCCAAGCTCACCTTCAGCTTCGTCAACGACGCCTTCCGGACCTCGACCTTCGCCAAGATCGGCTATCTTTTCGCCTCGGGCGCTTGGACCAAGCTGCGCAAGCGCGTCGACCCGCGGCGCTACAACGGCGGCGTTTTCCTTGGCCTCGACGGCGTTTGCGTGAAGAGCCACGGCGGAACGGATGCACTGGGCTTCGCCTATGCCATCGGCGTGGCGATCGACATGGTCCGCTACGAATACAAGAACAAGCTGGTCGAAGGACTTGCCAAGCTGCACGGGATGCCGTCGACCGAAGGGGCGCCGGCATTGCAGGCAGGCGGAGGAAGCGCGTGATCCGTTCCGTTGTTCAGGGGTGCGGTTCCTATCTGCCGGAGCGTGTGGTTACCAACGCCGATCTCGCCAAGACAATGGATACCTCCGACGAATGGATCCAGCAGCGGACCGGCATCAAGCAGCGCCATATCGCGGCCGAGGGCGAACTCACCTCGCATCTGGCGCTTGCGGCTTCGGAGCGGGCGCTGGCCCATGCCGGGATGAAGGCGTCCGATCTCGATCTCATCGTCCTGGCGACGGCCACCCCGGACGAGACCTTTCCGGCCACCGCAACGCGCGTGCAGGCTCAGCTCGGCATGACAGGGGGAGCGGCCTTCGACGTGCAGGCGGTCTGCGCCGGTTTCGTCTACGGCCTGTCGGTGGCCGACAGCATGATCAAGAACGGCCTCGCCTCGACCGCGCTGGTGATCGGTGCCGAGACCTTTTCCCGAATTCTCGACTGGAACGATCGCGGCACCTGCGTGTTGTTCGGCGACGGCGCCGGCGCCGTCGTGCTGCGCGCCGAGGAGGGCAAGGGGACGTCGGCCGACCGGGGCGTGCTCGCCAATGCCCTTCATTCCGACGGCCGCCAGCACGACATCCTCTATGTCGATGGCGGCCCGTCGTCGACCAGGACCACCGGCTTCCTGCGCATGGAAGGCAAGGAGGTCTTCAAGCATGCGGTCGTCAACATGGCGACCGTCGTGGGCGAAGTGCTGGCCAAGGCCGGCTTCGAGACCAAGGACATCGACTGGCTGGTGCCGCACCAGGCCAACAAGCGCATCATCGACGGGACCGGGCGCAAGCTCGGCCTGCCGCCGGAGAGGGTGGTGGTCACGGTCGACCGCCACGCCAATACATCGGCCGCCTCGATCCCGCTGGCCCTCGATACCGCCGTCCAGGACGGCCGCATCAAGAAGGGTGACCTGCTGTTGTTGGAAGGCATCGGCGGCGGCCTCGCCTGGGGTGCTTCGCTGGTCCGCTGGTAGGGGCTCGCCGGGCCGGCGATTGAAACAAAAAAGTCTGCAACGGAACGAGAACAGACGGCGATTCAAGTCCAGCCTCTATCCTCCTGATATTGACCGCTTTCCAACCTTAGAGTAAGGATTAAGTGGGGGAAGGAAGGGTACCGGAGTGGAAGGCCGGACTATCACGCGTGCCGATCTGAGCGAGTCCGTGTTCCAGGAAGTGGGACTGTCTCGCAACGAATCCAGTGACCTCGTGGAGACAATTCTCTCCGAAGTCGTGGAAGCCTTGGCTCGTGGCGAATCGGTGAAGATCTCGTCTTTCGGGAGTTTCACGGTTCGCGACAAAGGGCAGCGCGTGGGCCGCAATCCGAAGACGGGGCAGGAAGTACCGATCCTGCCGCGACGGGTACTCGTCTTTCGAGCGTCGAACGTCCTTAAATCTCTGATCAATGGGGCGCCCGGCGGGAACTAAGGGGTAGTTGGGGAAACGTGGGGGTTTGTCATGGCCGTATCGGTTCAGACCGTCGAAAGACGGGTTGAAAAGTCGGCGCAGGCGTTTCGCACGATCAGCGAAGTTGCGACCGAACTGGATGTGCCGCAGCACGTGCTGCGGTTCTGGGAAAGCAAGTTCAGCCAGGTCCGTCCGCTCAAGCGGGGCGGCGGCCGGCGTTACTACCGGCCGGAGGACATCGACCTCCTGCGCCGTATTCGTACGCTGCTCTACGACGATGGCTACACCATCAAGGGCGTGCAGCGCCTCCTGAAGGAGAGCCGCGGTCGCCTGCCGCAGCCGCAGCGCCTCGATCTGGCGGCGGAAAGCGCGCTCGAAAGCCTGCGCATCGTGTCGGCACGCGCCGAAGCGATGACGGGTGGGGCGGCGCGTCAGCCATTGCCGCGGACCGGCCCGCAACCGTCGACCACGACGCCGCGAGCCGCCATGCTGGACCTGCACAAGCGCCGGGAAATCGAAACGGTGCTGGAAGACCTCGAGCAGGCGCTGACGCAGCTGCGCAGCACGCTGAAAGCGCAAAACTAGACAAGGCCTAGATCGTCGCCGGGGGGCGACGCCTCAAGGTCTTGGAGTGCGTTTTCAGCGAACCACCAGATCGGGTAGTTGCTCCAACAAAGGGCGATAACCACCTGATTTATCTTGGTTTTTCATGCAGCAGACATATACTGCTTCTTGAGGGACCGTTGTGCCGGCATCGTCAGAGGGGGACGCAGCCGTGTTTGCCAGCCGCACTTTCGCGCACCAACATGCGCGACCAATAGATATTTTATCTTTGAACGACAATGAGCTGGAAGGTGATCTTCCAGCTCTTGGCGAATTGCTCTACCTGCGCCGCGGCCTGGCGCAGGCTGGCGGCAAGTTGCCGCTGTTCGATCTCGACGGCCAGGATGTCGATGCCGCCATTGTCCGGCGCTGCGTCGATCGCGGCTGGGCCGAGCCGTGGTTCAACAACCCGCTGAAGCCGGACTGGCTGGTGTGCAAGCTCACCGAGGCTGGTCGGCGGGTGGCGACGGCGCCGTAACGAGCCAGCTCACGGCGCCGGCGGCGACCAACAGCGCCGCCGCCAGCAGGAACGGTGCGCCGGGCAACCAGCCGAGCAGCCAGGCAAAGGCGCCGGTGAACAATCCCGGACCAAGCAGGCCGGCCAGGCTGCGGACAGAGCTGTTGGCGCCCTGCAACTGACCCTGTTCGGACGCGCTCACCCGCCGGCTCATCATGTCCATTGCGGCAGGGCCCGAGATGCCCCACAGCGCCATGACCGGGACGCCAGCCAGGAACCAGGCCCCCGACGGCGCCAACCCGTAAATCGCCATGCCCAGCCCGCCGGTCAGCAGACCGGCGAACAGGGCGCGTCGCGGCCCCGTCCCAGGACGAAGCCCGCGCCGAACGCCATGCCGACGATGCCGAAGGCCTTGGCACGGTTGTCGGTCGTCGTGACGTCGGCGATGTAGGCGAACGACGTGCTGATTGTGGCTGCCGTAATGCCCGAGATCACTCGGCCGACGAACAGCAGCAGCAGCGAAGGGGCCACCGCCATGAAGATGTAGTCGAGGCCGAGGCCGAGACAGGAAATCAGGATCACGGGCCGGCGCCCGAAGCGGTCCGAAAGCGCGCCGAGCAGCGGCGAGAAGAGGACCTGCATCAGCCCCCAGACGGTGGCGAACACGCCGAAGACTTCGGCGGCCCCCGCGGTGTCACCGTCCATGAAGCCCAGCACGATGCCGGGCAGCACCGGGATCATCACTCCCAGCGCCAGTATGTCGAGCGTCACCGTGCAGAAGATGAAGGCAAGCGCGCGCCGGGTGTTCATTGGCCGGAAGTTCATCGCAATGTGATTGGGAGGGGAAGGAAATTGGTCGGGGCGACAGGATTTGAACCTGCGACCCCCAGTCCCCCAGACTGATGCGCTACCAGGCTGCGCTACGCCCCGACCGGTGCCGCGGCAGTCGCCGCGGCAGGGGGCTTTAGCGCGAATGGCAGCGTTGCCGCAAGCCGGCTTGCGCCGCCCCGGAGCCGGGCCGATACAGAACGCCATGAATTCCCCGGATCCCGGCCAGCGCGTCCTGCTGTTTTCCTCGATCGGCCATGCGCTGATGCACCTGATGACGGCATTTTATGCCGTGATCGTGCTGACTCTCGCCATCGCCTGGAAGCTGCCGGCCGAGGACCTGCTGCGTCTCTATGCCCCCGCCAGCATCCTGCTGGGCGTCATGTCGCTGCCGGCCGGCTGGGCCTCGGACCGCTTCGGCGCCCCGGCCATGATGGTCGTGATGTTCGCCGGCCTCGGCCTGTCGTCGATCGCCTGCGGCCTGGTGCCGAGCGGCGATACCTTCGCGCTGTCGCTGGCGCTCTGCGGCATCGGCGCGTTCGGCGCCATCTATCACTCCGTCGGCATCGGCTGGGTAATCCGCACCGCGCGGGAGCAGGGCCACGCCATGGGTGTTCTTCGAGATCAGGCGCGGCCGCGTCGGCGATCGGCCGATGCCCGCGACCCATGGCGTCGCGGACGGACGCGGCAACTTCTGGCGGGTCTTCTCCGTGCTCTCGGTCACCATGGCGCTCGAGGGTATCACCTGGGCCGCGGTGATGTATGGCGCCGCACTCGTGTTCCAGTCGCGCCTCGGCGAGCAGATCGCCTGGCTCAGCGATGGCCTCGCCTCGTGGGGGATCGTCACCCAGGCCGTGCTGTGGGTCGGGCTCGCGACCTCGACGATCTACATCGTCTCCGGCGTGGCGCAGTACGCCATGGGCCGCCGCATCATCGACCGCTATCCGTTGAAGACGACCTATGTCGTGGCTTCGGCGCTCCAGGTCGGCGCCATGCTGGCGCTCGCCATGGGCAACGGCTACGTGGCGCTGGGCGGCGCCATCGCCTCGGCCGTGCTGAGCTCGGCGGCCGGCCCGGTCGAGAACATCCTGATCGCCCGCTACACACCCAGCCGCTACCACGGCCTGGGCTTCGGTGCGAAGTTCGTCGTGTCGCTGGGCGCCAGTCCGCTCGCCATCCTGGCGATCGCCTGGGTGCGCGAGACCACGGGCAGCCTGGAGTTGCTGTTCCTCGGGCTCGCCGCCACGTCGATCGTGATCACGCTGGTGGCGCTCCTGCTGCCGGGCGCCGAGCGCGCCCGCAAGGACGCCTACTTGGTCGAACGCGCCGCCTTGTAGGACGGACGGGCCAGGCAGCGATCGAGCCAGGCGCCGACGTTGGGGAAGGGCGCGAAGTCGAACTTGACCGGCTTGGCCCAGCTCATGATCGAGGCGAGGTTGAGGTCGGCCACGGTGAAGGTCGGGCCCAGCAGATAGTCACGGCCCTGCAGGGCGCCGTTCAGCACGCCGAACGGCTTGGGCAGCGTCTTCAGTGCCTCGGCGACCGCCTCGGGCTTGCGCTTGTCGGGCGCGGTCATGAACATGTCGATCAGCACGGTGAGC
Source organism: Rhodospirillales bacterium (assembly GCA_016191685.1). Classification (GTDB taxonomy): domain Bacteria; phylum Pseudomonadota; class Alphaproteobacteria; order Reyranellales; family Reyranellaceae; genus Reyranella. Next base: position 5,434 of record JACPVT010000069.1, read on the forward strand.
AACGGCTTCTCGACTTCGGTCATGCCCCAGAAGCTCCATTGGTTGCAGAGGGCCTGGTCCTCGAGGCTCGCCGGCATGAAGCCGTTCCTGTTGTGCTTGGTCGCGAGGTAGATGTTGATCGCCATCGATTCGAACAGCTTGAAGTCGCCGTCGACCAGCGTCGGCACCTTGCCGTTGGGATTGATCTTGAGATAGTCGGCACCCTTGAGATCCTTCATCTCCAGCGCCACGTGCTCGAACGGAATGTCGAGCTCGTGCACGATCCACAACGCGCGCGCGGCACGCGAGGCGACGGGCCCGTAAATCTTGATCGTCACTTTTGCATTCTCCCCAGAAAGCGTCGGGCCGACGATAATGTAGCGCGCCGATCCGGTCTAACTATTCTCCGAGCCGGTATTCGGCGCCAACGTAGCCGTGCGGGTGACCGAAGCGTTCCGTCATCACCGTCGCGAGGTCCTTGTCCGGGCCGGCGATCCAGCCGCCCTCGCGAACCGCATAGCGCGTCGACGCAGCGGCTGCCTTTGGCGCATCGCCCCGTTGCAGGGCCCGCGCCGCGCCCATCACCAGCTTGCGGAATTCGACGATGCCGACGTCGGTCGGCCCGAGGTGTTCCCGGGTGCGGTCCTGGATCGGACCCTGGCTGTCCTGGATCGCGGCATCCTGATCCGACACGCCACTGATGCCGGTGTAGCTCAGCGTCTTCTGCAGCTCGCGGTCGATCATGTAATCATTGCCGATGTTGCGCTTCGGCACGTAGTTGTCGTCGATCTCGGCGTGGAGGCTGAGGCCCGATGCGTACTTGGCGCGTTCGGCGTTGGTGAGGGGCCGATCGGGCACCCAGCTGTAGGTGTAGACCCAGCACTTCGTGTCATCGACCGGCACCCAACTCTGGCCGTGATAGACCTCACCGGGAAACGCGACCGGCACCAGCGCATGGTTGGGCGCGAGATACTGGGCGATGCGCCAGTAGAGATCGGTCGAGTCGGTCTTGCGACCGGCGGCGATCACCAGGCCGGCGTCGTGGCTCTGGATCCTGAACTTGGGCCTGGGATCGTCGGTCACCCAACGCATGCGATCGGCCAAGCCGCCTTCCTGGCCGATCGCCGACGTCTTGCGCAGGATGTCGAGCTTGACCGCCTCGTCCTTGGTCGGGATGGCGTGCAGGAACGAGAAATGGGCAGTGTCGATGGCGCCCTCGAGGCTCTGCACCCAATTGCAGTCCTGCCACTTCTTGGAAACGTAGCGGTGTGCCGGCGGCACTAGACCCAGTTCGAGCTGCGGCAGCTCCGGGACATGCTCGCGCGGGCCCATATAGACCCAGATCATGTCGGCCCATTCGCGTGTCGGGTAGGCCAGCAGCTTGATCGTGTCCTTGTACGAGGACTCCGGCGGCGAGGTCGGCAGGTCGATGCAGTTGCCGTCGACGTCGAACTTCCAGCCGTGGAACGAGCAGCGCAGGCCGCATTCTTCGTTGCGGCCGTAGTAGAGATTGGCGCCGCGGTGCGGACAATGCGGCTCGACGATGCCGACCCGGCCGTCGGTCTGGCGAAAGGCCAGCAGATCCTCGCCCATGATCCGGATCTTCTTCTGCGGCCCATCGCGTTCCGGGAGTTCCTCCGACAAGAGCGCCGGCATCCAGAAGCGGCGCAGCAGCTCGCCCATCGGCGTGCCCGGGCCACTTCGCGTCAGGAACTCGTTGTCAGTCTGGCTCAGCATCGCTTCCTCTTTAAGCCGCTGCCTTGGCAAGAGCCTGATCGAGATCGGCGATGATGTCTTCCACCGTTTCGATGCCGATCGACAGGCGAAGCACGTCGGGTCCGGCGCCGGCGGCGACGCGCTGCTCGTCCGAGAGCTGGCGGTGCGTCGTCGACGCGGGATGGATGATCAGGCTCTTGGCATCGCCGATGTTGGCGAGATGGGAGAACAGTTCCACGCCGTCCACCACTTTCACGCCGACGTCATAGCCGCCCTTGACGCCGAAGGTGAAGACCGAGCCTGCGCCCTTGGGCAGGTATTTCCTGGCGAGCTTGTTGTACTTGTTCGAGGGCAGGCCGGCGTAATTCACCCAGGCCACCGCCGGGTGCTTCTCCAGATACTGCGCGACCTTCGCCGCGTTCGCGCAGTGCCGTTCCATGCGCAGTCCCAAAGTCTCGATGCCGAGCATGGTGAGCCAGGCATTGAACGGCGCCTGGCTGGGGCCGAGGTCGCGCAGGCCGACGGCATGGCTGTGGAAGGTGTAGGCCATGTCGCCGAACGTCTCGTTGAAGTTGAGGCCGTGATAGGCCGGCTCCGGGCCGGCGAGGCTGGGGAACTTGCCGCCCTTGCTCCAGTCGAACTTGCCCGAGTCCACGACCGCGCCGCCCATGGATGTGCCGGTGCCGCTCAGGAACTTGGTGGTGGAGTGCACGATCAACGTGGCGCCGTAGTCGATCGGCTTGCAGAGCCAGGGCGTGGCCAGGGTGTTGTCGACCAGCAGAGGCACGCCGGCATCCTCGGCGATGCGGGCAATCGCCTCGATGTCGCTCACCACGCCGCCGGGATTGGCCAGGCTCTCGATGAAGAAGGCCTTGGTGTTGGCGGTAACGGCACGCTTGAAATTCTCCGGCTCGTCGGCGTCGACCACCTTCGCCGTCCAGCCGAACTTGGGATAGGTGTTCTTCATCTGCTGCAGCGAGCCGCCGTAGAGGCGCGAGGAGGCGACGATCTCGGCGCCCGGGCTCATCAGCGGAAACAGCGCCAGCACCTGGGCGGCATGACCGGAGGAGGCGACGGTACAGCCGCGGCCGCCTTCCAGGGTGGCGAGGCGCGCCTCGAGCGCGGCATTGGTCGGGTTGGTCAGGCGCGAATAGATGAAGCCCACGGTCTGCAGGTTGAACAGCGCCGCGGCATGGTCGGCGTCTTCGAACACGTAGGCCGTGGTCTGGTAGATCGGCAGCGCGCGTGCGCCGGTGGCGGGGTCAGGCGCGGCGCCGGCATGCACCGACAGGGTCTCGAAGCCGTATGTCTTGTCACTCACGGGACTCTCCAGAATGCCCGCTGCCGTGCGGACGAAAAGGAAACTGACTTTGGGTTCCTCAGGATGGCATCAAATCGTTGCCAAGTCGTTGAGACGATGGGCGTTTCCGCCACCAGGAAGAAGGCCCCAATGTCCGCCAGGAGCGGACACTTCGGCAACCGACTTCGGCATTTCCTGCCCGTCGATTCTGCGGGCTTGGCGGAGGCGCAGGAATGTTCGGCAGGAAGTCATAGGTAAATTCCTACCACGTGTGAGGGCGATCGTCAAACCAGTCCGGCGATGAACTGGATCGCCTGGCGGTCGGAGCGGGCGCGCCAGGCGCCGGCGCGATAGAGCCCGATCAATCCATGGGCGAGGCCCCACAGGCGGAATACGCGCGCCTGGGCGTCCCGGGTCCCGATCGCCGCGACGGCGGCGGCCGTCACACGCCGCATCGCCGGCCCCAGCGCGGTGTCGTCGCCGTACCATTGCCGCAGGGGTAGGGCGAACATCAGGTCATAAAGCGAGGGCTCGGCGAAGGCGAAAGTCGCATAGGCGCGGGCCAGCGCTCGAGACTGTCCCGGCGGCACTTTTTCCAGCACATCGGAAAGTCGGCCGAAGCCGAGCGCCGCAACCTCGGCCTTGAGGGCCTCGAGGGAGGCGAAGTGCCGATAGAGCGCACGATGATTGACGCCGATGCGCTCGGCCACGGTACGCAAGGTGAGCGCCTCGCGACCGTCCTGCGTCACGAGCGTGAGCGCGGCCTCGATCGCGGCGCGCCTGGTGTCGCCGTGATGGAAGGTGGCGCGCCGGGTTTTGCGCGGCACGGACTCAGGCGCGCTTCTTCGAGACGTGCCAGTCGACCATCATCTGGCCGACCTCGATGCCATCCTCGCCACGCAGAGACACGACGACCGGGAAACGGACCCTGCCTTCGGTCCTGACGGCGTCGATCAGGGCTTCAGGCTGGGCTTCGACGCGGGCCTCGGCGGTCACGGCGCCCTTGGCGAGGCCGAAATAGCGAATCGACGCTTCGGCGGCGACCGGCCGGATCTCGAGCAGGACGGGGGCGAAGGCGCCGGCCATCGCCGCGCCTGACGCGGTTTCGCCCAGCGCAAAGAGGGCGGCGGCGTGCTGCGTGCCGATGTGGTTCAGGCCCTCGGGGCGGAAGGGCAGGTGGGCCGAGGCACGGCCGTCGGCGATGCTGTCGATTTCGACGCCGGCCAGGCGGGCGAAAGGCACGCCTTGGCCGAGCTGGCTGCGGATCAGGTCGTAGATCATGCTGGGTTCCCTATATGTCTCCATTGGAGACATATAGGTCGAGACATGGCCGTTGTCGAATCCCGGTCACGGCCGTCAGCTTGATGTAAGCCTCAAGCGCTAAGGGAGGGCCGTGCGCTTCGCGGTCACTGGCCAAGCGGCACGGTGATGTGGGGAAGCGAGGCAGCTTGAATCGATTTCTGACCAAGGACTTCCTGTCCGGGGCGATGTTCATCGCCTTTGGGCTCCTGGCGCTCTACTACGGCCAGAACCTGGCGATCGGCACGACCGTCCGCATGGGGCCGGGCTACGTGCCGCGCATGCTGGCGCTGATCATGATGGCGCTGGGTGCCGTGATCTCCATCGTCGCGCTGGTGAGCGGTGGCGAGCCGGTCGAAAAGCCGAAATGGAAGCCGATCGTCATGGTGACCATCGGCATCGTCTGCTTCGCCCTGCTGTTCGAACGCGCCGGCCTGCTGCCGGCGCTGGTCGTGCTGATCACGATCGCATCGCTGGGCGGCGAAGAATTCAAGCTGACCGAGGTGATCGCCAACATGGTCGTGCTCGCGATCGTGTGCACCATCGTCTTCAAGATCGGCCTCGGGATGAACATCTCGATCGTGCGCGGAGTGTGGTGAGATGGAACTCTTTGATCATCTCGCCCTCGGCTTCGGCGTCGCCTTCACATTCCAGAACCTGCTCTACGCCTTGATGGGGTGCATGGTCGGCACGCTGATCGGCGTGCTGCCGGGCATCGGTCCGGTGGCGACCATTGCGATGCTGCTGCCGATCACCTTCCACCTGCCGCCGACGGCGTCGCTGATCATGCTGGCGGGCATTTATTACGGTGCGCAGTACGGCGGCTCGACGACCTCGATCCTGGTCAATCTGCCGGGCGAGGCGTCGTCGGTCGTGACCTGCCTCGATGGCTACCAGATGGCGCGCAAGGGCCGCGCCGGTGCCGCCCTGTCAATCTCGGCGGTCGGCTCGTTCTTCGCCGGCACCGTCGGAACCGTCATCATCGTGATCTTTGCTGAGCCGCTGACGCTCATGGCGCAGAAGTTCGGGCCCGCCGACTATTGCGCGCTGATGGCGCTCGGCCTGGTGGCCGCGGTCGTGCTGGCCAGCGGCTCGGTGACCAAGGCAATCGCCATGGTGTTCCTCGGCCTGCTGTTCGGCTTGATCGGCACGGATGTGAACACCGGCGCCCAGCGCTTCACCTTCGACGTTCCCGAGCTCAGCGACGGCATCGACTTCGCGCCGATCGCCATGGGCCTGTTCGGCATCGCCGAGATCGTCGTCAATCTGGAGAAGCACCTGGAAAGAAC
>JACPVT010000340.1 GCA_016191685.1 Rhodospirillales bacterium
CAAGGTCGGAGGGCCCGACCTGGCCGCACGTGCCGACAAGCTGACGTCGCAACTTGCTGCCCTCGACTCCGGCGAAGCCAGCCTGAAGAAGCTCGCAGCTGCGGCCCAGGCCGCCCGCGCCGCCTATGTCGCCGCGGCCGAGGTGCAGGCGGGGGCGCGTCGCAAGGGGGCGGCCCGGCTCGATAGGGCGGTGGCCGGCGAACTCGGTCCGCTCAAGCTCGAGAAGGCCAGGTTCGTGACCGAGCTGGCGCCGTTGCCCGAGGCCGAATGGTCCGCGGCGGGAACCGATCGCGTGCAATTCGTCGTCGCCACCAATCCGGGCACGCCGCCGGCGCCGATCGCGCGGATCGCATCGGGCGGCGAGCTGTCGCGCTTCCTGCTGGCGCTGAAGGTCTGCCTCGCCAAGGTGGGCGATGCCGCCACCATCGTCTTCGACGAGGTCGATTCCGGCATCGGCGGCGCCACCGCGGCGGCCGTGGGCGAACGTCTGAAGCGGCTGGCGAAGGACGTCCAGGTTCTGGTCGTCACGCATTCGCCCCAGGTCGCCGCCATCGCCGACCGGCATTGGCTGATCCGCAAGACGACGACCCGGAATTCCGCCAGCACCGACGTGCTGGCACTCGACGCCAAGGGGCGCCGCGAGGAGATCGCGCGCATGCTGTCGGGCGCCGAGGTGACGGCGGAGGCGCGCGCCGCTGCCGACCGCCTGCTGGCGACCGCGGGCTAGGAGGGACGATGTCGCGTGCCGCCAAGGTCGTGGCGTCGCTCAAGGTCGACGAGATGACCGAGCGCCAGGCGCGGGCCGAGCACAAGCGTCTCGCCGACGAGATCGGCCGTCATGACAAGCTCTATCACGAGCAGGATGCGCCGGAGATCTCCGACACCGACTACGACAAGTTGCGCCAGCGCCTCAAGGCGATCGAGACTCGCTTTCCGCAGCTTGTCGACATGTTCAGCCCGACGCAGAAGGTGGCGCCGACGCCGACCACGGCCTTTGCCAAGGTCAGGCACGTCAAGCCGATGCTGTCTCTCGACAACGCCTTTACCGACGAGGAGCTGCAGGGCTTCCTAGATCGGGTGCGGCGGGGGCTGGAGCGCGAGACCGACCTCAAGCCCGACGCCGAGATTGCGCTGAGCTGCGAGGCGAAAATCGACGGCCTGTCGATCAGCCTGCGCTATGAGGACGGTGTCTTCGTCCAGGGGGCGACCCGAGGCGACGGCACTACAGGCGAGGATGTCACCGCCAATCTCAAGACCATCAAGGACATTCCGCACAAGCTCAAAGGCCTAGGAAGCGGCAAGGGTGTGCCCAAGGCCTTCGACGTGCGCGGCGAAGTCTACATGGAGCGCAAGGCGTTCATGGAATTGAATGCCCGCCAGGTCGCGGCGGGCGAGAAGGCCTATGTCAACCCGCGCAACACCGCCGCCGGATCGCTGCGCCAGCTCGATCCGGAGATCACGGCAACTCGCCCGCTGCGCTTCTTCGCCTATGCCTGGGGCGAGGCCGAGCCGCGATCGTGGAAGACGCACAGTGAGTACCTGAAACTGCTCAAGGAATGGGGCTTCAAGACCAACCCGCTCACCAAGCTCTGCCGCACCCCCGCCGAGGTACGCGCCTTCTACGCCAGGATCGGCGTCGAGCGGTCATCGCTGCCATACGACATCGACGGCGTCGTCTACAAGGTCGACCGCATCGACTGGCAGGAACGGCTGGGTTTCGTGAGCCGCGCGCCGCGCTGGGCGATCGCCCACAAGTTTCCCGCCGAGCAGGCACGCACGCGGCTGAAAGACATCTTCATTCAAGTCGGCCGCACCGGCGCGCTGACGCCGGTGGCCGATCTCGATCCGGTCAACGTCGGTGGCGTCGTCGTGGCGCGTGCCACGCTTCACAACGCCGACGAGATCGAGCGGCTCGACGTGCGCAAAGGCGACATGGTGATCGTGCAGCGCGCCGGCGACGTGATTCCGCAGGTGCTGGGCTATGTTCCGGAAGAGCGGCCGAAGAATACCGAGAAGTTCCACTTTCCCACCAAGTGCCCCTGTCCGCTCAAGACGCCGGTCAAGAGCGAAGAGGGCGGCGTGGTGCGGCGTTGCTCGGGTGGGCTCGAATGCCCCTTCCAGCAGGTCGAACGGTTGCGCTACTTCGTGTCGCGCAATTGCTTCGACATCGAGGGGTTGGGAGGCACGCACATCGAGAATTTCTTCAACGACGGGCTGCTCAAGATTCCCGGCGATATCTTTCGCCTGCCGGGCAAGAAAGACCTGATCAAAAAGCGCGAGGGCTGGGGCGACCTGTCGGTCAACAACCTCATCAAGGCCATCGAGGACCGCAAGACGATCTCGCTCGACCGCTTCATCAACGCGCTCGGCATTCCGCTGATCGGCGAAGCGACCGCCAAGATCATGGCCCAGGAATACGGCGACGTGGACGATTGGCTGGCCGAGATGTTGAAGGCCACCAAGGAGCGCAAGAAGGCCCCCGACGACGTGAAGAAGGAAAAGGCGGCTGCCGAGGTGGGCGAGAGCTACGGCCGGATGTGCAATATCGAGCAGATCGGCGTGACCACGGCCGATGCCATCGCCGCCTTCTTCAGCGAGGGCCACAACGTCGAGATCATCAGGGATCTGCGCAAGCAACTCACCGTCGAGGCGGTGAAGCGCCGCGTGATCGCTGCCGACGCCGCGCTCAAGGACAAGATCGTGGTCTTCACAGGTGAACTGAGCACGATGACCCGGGACGCCGCCAAGGCGCGCGCCGAGGAACTGGGCGCCAAGGTCACCGACTCGGTGTCGAAGAAGACCAGCCTCGTCGTGGTCGGCGAGAACGCCGGCTCAAAGGCGCGCAAGGCGGCCGAACTCGGGATCGAGACGCTCACCGAGGAAGAGTGGGTGAAGCTATCTCGCTGAACAACTACGGACGAGGCGGGGGCTGCATAGGCATCCGAGGTGCCGGAGGTGCGCTGCCGATCGGCCCCAGGGTGGTACACTTTGAATAGGCGCCGACTGGTACGCCGAGACGGACTTGAGTCTCCCAGAGTGACACTAGGTAGTTTCCCTGTTTGGCAAAGCCGAAGAACAGAATCTGCTTGGCCTCATTGGCCAAAGGCGCCTGCCACTTGTCAGCCCGCAACACCGAGATCAGCCGGAGCTCCAAGCCTAACAAGTCGCTCTGGACCTTGCTTGCACCGCGGATCTCGAAGCGCATTCCGCCCTTTGGGCCCTGAATGGTGAGCTGTGGGCTCGCGCCAGTATCGAAGGTGAGCACAACATCGGGAGTTGCGCAGATCTGCGCCCACTTCCCGACGAATCCGAACTCCGAAAGTGCCGTGTGAACCGGCATCGAGACCGAAGCCGGCTGATTGGACGATGGTTGAGCCCATGCCCGGAAGCCTGCCAGGTCAACGATCGCAAGCCCGACCAGTGCAACACAGAGGGTGCGCAAGCTTGCCATGAGCAGATCATAGGCATCACGGTCGCCGATGTCTTCCTCGGAGCCGGGCACAATGCTAGAGCATGCATGATTCTAAGGAGTGGGCGCGGCTGCGCTTAATTGAAGCTTCTGGCTGGAGTTGTTCGAATGGATTTGGCCCGTTTTCCGCGTCGTAGCTACACACATGCCCCCACGCCGATAGAACTGCTTCCGCACTTTACCAAGGCCCTGGCGGCGAGTTGCCCGGGCGGCGTCGGGCCGGAGATCTGGATCAAGCGCGACGATCTGCTGGGCCTCTTTCCCGGCGGCAACAAGACCCGCAAGCTCGAGTTCCTGGCGGCCGATGCGCTGGCGCAGGGCGCAGATACGCTGATCACCTGTGGCGCGCCGCAGTCCAATCATTGCCGCATCACCCTCTCGGCCGCGGTCAAGGAGGGGTTGAAATGCCGCTTCGTGATCGAGGAGCGCGTCCCCGGCAGCTACAGCAAGGAAGCCGGCGGCAACAATTTCATGTTCGAGTTGATGGGTGTCGAGGCCATCACCGTGGTGCCCGGCGGTTCGGACATGGGTGCTGCGATGTCGAGAGTTGCGCAGGAAGTCGCCTCGCTCGGTCGCAAGGGCTACGTCATCCCGGGTGGCGGTTCGAATGCGATTGGCGGGCTGGGCTATGTCGCTTGCGTCCAGGAAATGCAGCAGCAATGGTTCGACATGGGGTTGGCACTCGATGCCGTCGTGGTCGGCTCGGGCAGCTCCGGGACCCATGGCGGGATGGTGGCGGGTTTCTTCGGCAACCACATCAAGATCCCGCTGATCGGCATCGGTGTCAGTCGCGATCCCGCCGACCAGGAGCCGCTGGTTCACAAGGAGGCGCAGGCCGTGGCCGACCTGCTCGGCATCGGCAAGATCCCGCGCGAGGCAGTCAAGAGCTTCGGCGGCTACTGGCAGCCGAAATATTCCGTGCCCAACGCCAAGATGGTGGAAGCCGTCCAGATGCTGGCACGGACCGAAGGCATCCTGCTCGACCCGGTCTATACCGGAAAGATCATGGCGGGCCTCATCGGCCTCGCGCGCCAGGGCCACTTCAAGCCCAACGCCAAGGTGCTCTTCATGCACACCGGCGGCCTGCCGTCGCTCGATGTCTATCAGGACGTCGTGCTCGGTCGAACCACTTTGCCGGACTAGGCTGGACCGAACGAGATGCTAGCACTGCCAGCATCCGCTCACGCGAATGTGATGAGCAGATTTGGCAGGTTTCGTGCTATGTTTCCGGTAGCATCGCGTGAGGTCTGTCTCGGTGGGCCGAGCCGCGAGCTGGATACCAATCAAGGCGTCCGTGCCACCGGAACTCCCCCGGCGTGCCCCAAAAGCTCTTCAGAGAGCGCTGCGCCTTGGCATGGTCCTGACCATGCCGTTGAGAACGACAAACGAGACCAAAAGAGCAAACTGAGCCGACGGCGAACGTCGGCCCGGACAACCGGTTTGCAGCTCGTTTCTGGACAGGTTTCTGGACAGAACTTGTTACATTCAGGCGTCCACAAATAATGCGAGAAGGCCGTGCAAACACGGCATCGAACGGTTCTCAGACCGTGAAAACGGACTGGGGCCTGATCCGGGACCAGGGCAGGGAGTTTGCCCAAGGCTCTCCGCCACGCGGAGAGCCTGCTTTAAAGCGCGCGGGTCGCCTCGACAAGCCACGCGCGCGTCGCCTCGTCGACATCGGGCCCTACTGTTTCGCGCACGCGCCGGTGATAGGCGTTCAGCCAGTCGCGCTCGGGGTCGGTCAGCAGGCCGGGCTCGACACAGGCGAGGTCGATCGGCGCCAGGGTCAGGGTCTCGAACTCGTAGTAGCGGCGGTCGGCGCCGTCGATCGCGGCCTCGCGCACCGCCACCAGGTTCTCGATGCGGATGCCGTAGGCGTCGGTCTTGTAGTAGCCCGGCTCGTTGCTGACGATCATGCCGGGCAGCAGGGCCACGTTGTTGGCCATCTTGGAGATGCGGTGCGGACCCTCGTGGACCGAGAGATAGGCGCCGACGCCGTGACCGGTGCCGTGATCGTAGTCGAGGCCGGCCTGCCACAGGGCGTAGCGTGCCAGCGCGTCGAGTTGCGAGCCGGTGGTGCCGGCGGGGAAGCGCGCCATGGCCAGCGCGATGTGGCCCTTGAGGACGCGCGTGAAACGGTCGCGCATCTCGGGGCTTGGCGTGCCGATGGCGACCGTGCGGGTGATGTCGGTGGTGCCGTCGCGGTATTGCCCGCCGGAGTCGACGAGGTAGAGGCTACCCGGTTGCAGAACCCGCTCGGTCGCCTTGGAGGCGTGGTAGTGCACGATGGCGCCGTTGGGGCCGGCGCCCGAGATGGTGTCGAAGCTGAGGTCGCGCAGTTGGCCGGTCTGCTGGCGCAGCGCCTGCAGCCGGTCGGAAGCCTCGATTTCGCGCAACTTGCCGCCTTTCGACTCGCGCGCCAGCCAGCCCAGGAAGCGGCTGACGGCGCCGCCGTCGCGGTGGTGCGCGGCGCGGATGCCGGCGAGTTCCACGGCGTTCTTGCAGGCCTTGGGCAGCGCGACCGGATCGGCCTCGCGCACGAGGGTGGCGCCGGCCTGTTGCAGCCGCATCGCCGCCCAGTGCGGCGCCGTCGAGGTTTCGACCAGGACGCGCCGGGCCATTTTCCCCAGCGTGTCCAGCGCGCTGCCCAGTTCTTCGGGCGGCGCCAGGGTCACGGCGTTGCCGAGCCACGCCAGCGTGCGGTCGGGCACCTTGCGGCGGTCCATGTAGAGATCGAGGTGCCCGTCGGCGTGCAGCAGGGCGAATCCCAGCGCGAAGGGGGTGCGGGGCACGTCGCCGCCGCGCACGTTCAACAGCCAGGCGATGGAGTCGGGCGCCGTGAGCAGCGCAACATCGGCACCCTTCGAGGTGGCGATTGTGGCGATACGGGTCCGCTTGGCCTCGCTCGTCTCGCCGGCGAACTCGACGGGATGCGGTAGCACCGGGGCCAGCGGCGCTGGCGGCCGGTCGCGCCATACCGTGTCGACGGGGTTGGACTCGACCGCGACGAACGAGCCGCCGGCCCGTTGGCAGGCGCGGGCAAAGCGCTCGTGGCCGTCGACCGTCTGCAGCCAGGGATCGAACCCGAGCTTGCCGCCCTTCGGCAGGTTCTCGGCGATCCAGGCCTCGGGCGATTCTTCCGGGATCTGATGGGGCACGAACGCAGCGGTGTCGACCTGGCCGCGAACGGCCAGGGTGTAGCGGCCATCGATGAAGATCGCCGCGCGATCGGCCAGCACGATGACGAGGCCTGCCGAACCTCTGAACCCCGTGAGCCAGGCGAGGCGCTGCGAGCGGCGCGCGACGTATTCGCCCTGATGCTCATCGGCGCGCGGCACCACGAAGCCATCGATACCTCGTCGCGCAAGCTCAGTGCGCAAAAGTGCCAGACGCTCCGCCGGTGCGGGAGCTGCATCGAGCCCGTCGTCGGCGCCGGCGAGTTCTGCCCGCCAGGCGGTCAGTGCCTTGGTCAATTCGGCGTCGGAATCGGGTGCGATCAGCTCAACCCATTCCGGTCCGGCCAGGCCCTCCGGGGCGGCAGCCACGCCGCGCATCAGGGAATTTAGGGCCGACGGGTCGGTGTCGCGGCCGCGCCGGCGCAGGAGCTGAAGAACGTCGTCGGGGGCTGAACTCATGGTGCGCCGGACCCTACGCGGGGCCTCCCATGGAGGCAAATTGGGTAATAATCGTTCTTTCGCTGATGCGAAATGCTAAAATATTGTGCCCCATGCGCTCAGTGCATAGCAGGAGTTCTGCCTCCAGACTTATCGTTGTAACTCAAGGCTCTATATTTGCTTAGTGCGATGCAGCATCGCGTATCGCGTCGCACCATTAGAGGAGAGTACCATGATGACCCAGCCGATTCAGATGTTTGAAAGTCTGACCAGCGAAACTACGCCGGCAGGGAGGAAAGATACCGTGAAGGCCGGCATTACCCTCGCCGACCGCCACATGATCGAATTGCGCGCGCGTTATGCCCGCGCCGAATTCGTCGCCGACGCCCTCGGCGACGCCCTGCTGTGGATCGGCCGGCAGTACGGCCGCCTCGTTGCCGGGATCAAGGCGGACCTCAAGCTGCGCGCCGCCGAGGCCCAGCTGTTCCGGATGAGCGACCGCGAACTGGCCGATCTCGGCCTGGCCCGCGGCGACATTCCGTTCGCCGTCCGTGAGGCTGCGGAAGGTCTTGCGCCGCAGATCGATGCCGTCACCGGCAACGTGGTCGCGGCCAACCAGAACCTGCACCGCGCCGCATAACGTCTTCAGCGTAGCGTAAGCGTACAAAGGGCCGGCGAAAGCCGGCCCTTTTTCGTTGCCGACTTTTTGCGATCAATCGCGACGCAGCAGCAGCGTACGCCACCACGCACCGTCGGTCTCGAGATCGAGGCGCCGCTCGAAGGCAAGTCCGCGCCGGGCGTAGGCCGCAAGGATAAGAGCGGCTTGTTCGACCAGCAGGCCGCTCAGCAGTACGCGGCCGCCCGGCCGGACCGCTGCGGCGAACGACTCGGAAAGATCGACCAATGGCCCGGCGAGGATGTTGGCCACCACGAGATCGTACGGCGCGCGTTCCGCCAACTCGGGCGCCTGCAGGCCAGAGGAGACGACGAAGCGGCAGAGATCGCCGACGCCGTTAAGGCCGGCATTCTCTTCCGCCACCGCGACCGCCTCGGCATCGTCGTCGCCGCCCAGCACCGGGCGCCGCCACAGCTTGGCCATGGCGATGGCGAGGATGCCGCTGCCGCAACCGACGTCGACCGAATTGGCTGTTTCGGAGGGATCAAGGGTCGCCAGCAGTTCCAGGCAGCCGCGTGTCGTGGCGTGCGTGCCGGTGCCGAAGGCGAGGCCAGCATCGATGCGCAGGGGCAATAGGCCCGCGGGTATGCCGTCGGCCACGTGCGAGGGATGGACCCAGAACGGCCCGACGGCGAAGGGCCGGAAAGAGCGCTGGTTCTCCGCCACCCAGTCGATGTCGGGCAACTCTTCCCACGTCCAGTCCGGCTCGACGATGCCAAGCGCCAGGGCCGCTGCGGCGATCGCTTCTTCGACCAGGACCACGCTGCCGTCGCCGAAGACGTCAATGCGCCAGGGCCCGTCGCGCGAGACCTCGCTGCTCGTGACGATGAACCCTTCCTCGCCCAGCCGCTCCTCGAGGTGCGCTTCCCAGGCCGCGCGTTGCGCCGCCGGAGCGACGAAGCCTGCCTTTCTCACGGGGCTCATGCTGGCAGGTAGAGCATGCGTTCCGGCGGCAGGGCGATGCCGACCATATCGCCCACAGTGCGCAACTCGGCCCCGGAATGAAAGGGTGTCTCGACCAGGATCTCGCTGCCGCCGATCCGCACGCCGTAGCGGACGGTGGCGCCCAGGAATTCGCGGTGCGTGACCGGGCCGTGCAAGGTGGCCCCGGCGACCGACGACAGCGTGGCGTGCTGCGGCCGGAAGACCAACCGCTTCCCGGCCGGTACCGAGATGCCGTCGCCGTCGCCCAGGATGTTGGCCGAGCCCAGGAAGCTGGCGACAAAGAGATTGGCTGGGCTCTCGTAGAGCTCCATCGGCGTGCCGACCTGGCGGATGGTGCCGGCGTCCATGACGGCGATCCGATCGCAGATGGTGTTGGCTTCTTCCTGGTCGTGGGTGACGAAGATCGTGGTGAGGCCGAGGCGCTGCTGCAGTGCCCGCAGCTCTCGCCGGACGCTCACCCGCATCTTGGCATCGAGGTTCGAGAGCGGCTCGTCGAGCAGCAGGACCTTGGGTTCGATGGCGATGGTACGGGCGACGGCGACGCGCTGCTGCTGACCGCCCGAAAGCTGGGCCGGCCGGCGGCCGGCATAGTCGGAGAGCCCGACCAGATCCAGCGCCTCCGCCACGCGGCGGTCGATCTCGGCGCGCGGCAGGCGGCGTTCCTCCAGCCCGAAAGCGACGTTCTTCGCCACCGTCATATGTGGCCACAGCGCATAGCTCTGGAACACCATGCCGACGTCGCGCTTCCACGGCGGCAGCGGCGCTACGTCCTGGCCGTCGAGCAGCACCTGGCCGGTCTGGGCCTGGGCAAAGCCCGCGATCAGCCGCAGCAGGGTGGTCTTGCCGCAGCCCGACGGTCCAAGGAAGGCGAAGAACTCGCCCGGCCGGACCGCGAGGTCGACATTCTTCAACACGTGCGTCGCCCCGTAGGAGAGGTTGACGCCCGCGATCTCGATGCCCACGGCCCTTGCTGGCTTCGACATGGTCATGCCTCTCATATATCGAGGCCGCGCGCGCGTTGCGAGCGGTCGGCGACGAGCTGGGCGAGGCCCATGCAGATCGCGACGATGACCACGGCGATCACGCCCAGCGCCGCCCCCGCGCCGCGGCCCGCCGGCGTTTGCATCAGGACATAGAGGCCGTAGGCCAGCGGTGCGTCGGAGTTGGACTGCACCAGCATGAGCACCGCCGACAGCTCGACCGCGGCGGTCGCAAAGCTGGTGACGAAACCTGCAAGAAGGCCGCCGGTCATCAGCGGGATCACGATGCGCCGCACCGTGCGCGCCTTGGTGGCGCCGAGATTCTCCGCTGCCTCCTCGAGCGACACCGAGATCTGCTGCAGGGCTGCATAGGCGGCGCGCAAGGCATAGGGCAGGCGCCGGATGGCGATCGCCAGCACGATCACGATCCACAGGGCTGCGAGCGGCGTGCCGTCAGGCATTTTTACGCCGTAGAAGGCGCGCAGGTAGCCGATGCCCAGAACGATGCCGGGCACGGCGAGCGCGGTGCTGGCCGCCCAGTCGAGCCACTGCCGGCCGGGCAATTTGGTGCGCAGCACCAGGTAGGCGATGGCGCCGCCGATCACGATGTCGATTCCCGCGGCGAGGCTCGAGTAAAGCAGCGTGTTCTTGATATAGCCCGAGCTGTCGTCCAGCACGCGGGCGTAGTGCGCCAGGGTGTAGCCGTCGGGCAGGGGGCTGAACGACCACACGGTGGCGAACGACAGCAGCAGCAAGCCGACATGCGGCGCCAGCACCAGCGCCAGGATCAGGATCACGACGGCATAGGCCAGTACCGACTCGCGCGGCTTGAGCTTGCGCCGGGCGAGGCCACCGCCGCCGCGCTGGGTGGTGGCGTAGTCCTTGCCTTTCAGCACCTGCGCCGAGGCCCACATGGTGGCGACGGCAACGCCGATCAGGACCACGGAAATGACATAGCCCATCGGATCGTCGATGCCGATCGAGGTGATGCGCAGGTAGGCCTGCGGCGCCAGCATCTCCTTGACGTTGAGCAATAGTGGCGTCGCGACGTCGTCGAACACTTTTACAAACACCAGGCTGGCACCGGCGATGTAGCCGGGCAGGGCAAGCGGCAGGGCGATGCGGCGGAACAGCCGGAGCCCGTGCGATCCGAGATTCTGTGCCGCTTCCTCCATGGCACGGTCGATATTGCGCAGCGCCGCCGACAGGTTGACTAGAATAAAGGGGAAATAGTGAATGGCCTGCAGGAAGATGACGCCGTTCAGCCCTTCCATGAAGCCGATCTTGAAGTCGAACCACTCGTCGAGCAGCAGGTTCACGCTGCCGTTGCGCCCGAACAGGAGCTGCATCGCGACGGCGCCGACGAAGGGCGGCATGACCAGGGGCAGGAAGCCCAGGGTCTGAACCAGCATGGCGCCACGGAACTCGAAGCGTGTCGTCAGGTAGGCGAGCGGCAGCGCGAGCGCCGAGGCCCACACGACCGTCATCGCGGAGACATAGACCGAGTTCCAGAACGAGCGCACGAACAGATCGGTGCGGGCGAAGTCGAGGAAGTTGATCAGCGTCAGCGCGCCGCCGCCCTTCTCGGTGAAGGCGACATAGATCACCGTCGCCACCGGCACGACCAGGAACAGTCCGAGGAAAAGCGCGATGGCCAGGGCCAGGACGGCCTGGCCGAGTGACCGCGTGCCCGCGAGGGTCCTCAACGGGCGAGCTTCAGTGCCTCGTCGGCCTTGGCCTTGGCGGCGGCGTACTTCTCCTTGGCGAAGGCCGCCCATTGCTGCTCGAGCTCGGCCTGGCGCGCCGATTTCTCCTTGCCGCCGCTGAAGGCGGCACGGATCTCGGGCGAGGCGGCCTGTGCCGCGGTGATCGGCATGGCGGCAATCAGGTCGCGGGCCTCCTTGGCCAGCGCGCGGGCCTGGGCGTTGTCCTTCTTCGCCAGCGCGGAGTCGATCTCATGCAGCACCTTGGTCGCTGCCTTCAGCGGCTCGAGTTGGAAGGTGATGAGCTGGTCGAACAGCGTGTCGACTGCTGCGCTGCGGCTCTCGGACAGCTCGGCATTGAAGGTGAGCAGGCCCTGCAGGTTCTTGTCCTTGAACGGATTGGGATAGTCGGCCGGCGCCTTGGCGTAGGTCTCGGGCCGGACGGGCAGGCGGCGGATGGTGGGCTCCAGCAGCGCCTCCTGACCGGTGGGCGACAGCAGGAACTCGATGAAGGCCTCGGCACCGGCCTTGTTGGGGGCGTTGGCGATGATGCCGATGTTGGCCGGCACCAGCGTCGTCACCGAGGGATAGACGAATTTCACCGGGAAGCCCGCGCCCTGGGAGGAGAACGCGAAGAAGTCGATCACGATGCCGTAGCCGACCTGGCCAGAGTTGACGGCTTCCGGCACGCCGAACGAGCGATCCGTCACCTGCCGCAGGTTGCCCGAGATCTCCTTGGTGGTGCGCCAGCCTTTGTCCCAGCCTTCGCCTTGCAGGATGGTCTCGATGGTGAGGTGTGTCGTCCCCGAGCGCGAGGGCGCCGAGATCGAGACATGGTCGAAGTAGGGCGCAGTAGTGAGGTCCTGCCATTCCTTGGGCGTCGGCAGCTTGTTGGCCTTTACGTAGCGTTCGTTCCACATGATGCCGTAGCCTGAGGCGGCGAAACCTGAATAGAAGCCGTCCTTGTCGTTCACCGGATAGGAGCCGACTTTCTCGGCGATGCCGGTAGCCTTGGGCTTATAGGGGCTGAGCAGCTTCCTGGCCTTCAGCACCTCGAAGGCGTCGGGTGCCGAGGCCCAGAACAGGTCGACCTGATTGTTGGCCTTGGTCTCCTCGACGAACTTCACGCCGGCATTGGTGTTGCGGTTCTGCACTTCGAGCGTAGCGCCGGGTACGGCCTTCTCGAAAGCCTTCTTGAGCGGGCCGGTCACGTCCTTGGAGAAGGAGGTGACGACCGTCACCTTGCCGGTCTGGGCAAAGGCGGTGCCGGCGGCGAGGATGAGGCCGAGCGTGACGCCGGCGGTGAGGGCGGACAGACGGACCATGACGTTTCTCCCGTGCATTTCTTGATCAGGCCGCTTCGATGAAGCTGTCGAGCACCTTCTTGGGGCCGGCCTTCTCGAATTCGATATCGAGCTTGTTGCCGTCGACCGCGACGATGCGGCCGTAGCCGAACTTCTGGTGAAACACGCGCTGGCCGACGCTGAGGTCGGGCTTGTCGCCCTCGACGGCACGGCGATCGTCCAGCGTCTCGTCGCGCCAGCGCGTGCGGCGCGCGCCGCCGGTGCCGAGGCTCTCGTAGTCGAAGCCGCTGGCCTGGTCGCGCAGGCCGCCGTGATGGCCGGCCGAGTAGGTGGCGTAGAGTCCGGCGTCGCTGCTTTCGGCGAGGTGGCCGATCGGCAGTTCGCGCAGGAAGCGCGACGGGATCGCAGCCTGCCACTGGTTGAAGATGCGCCGGTTGGCGGCGAATGAGACATAGGCCCGCTTGCGCGCCCGCGTCAGGCCGACATAGGCCAGGCGGCGCTCTTCCTCGAGCCCGGCCAGCCCCTTGTCGTCGAGCGCGCGCTGGTTGGGGAACAGGCCTTCCTCCCAGCCCGGCAGGAACACGGTGTCGAACTCCAGCCCCTTGGCGGCATGCAGCGTCATGAGGCTCACCATGTCGGTGTCGCTGCGGTCGGCCATGTCGGTCAGCAGCGCCACGTGCTCGAGAAAGGCCGGCAGCGAGTCGAACTCCTGCAGGGCGTTGGTGAGTTCCTTCAGATTCTCCAGCCGGCCTTCGGCTTCGACCGAGCGATCGAGCCGCAGCATGTCGGTGTAACCGGACTCGTCGAGCAGGGTTTCCACGACCTCGACGTGGCTCATGCCGTCGAGCATGGCGCGCCAGCGCTCGAAGTTGCGGATGAGATCGCCCAATGCCTTGCGCGGCCGCGTCTTCAGCTCGTCGGTCTCGAGGGCGCGCCGGGTGGCTTCGAACAGCGAGATCTTCTGGCTGCGCTGGATCAGCCTGAGCGTGCGCAACGCCGATTCGCCCAAGCCGCGGCGCGGCGTGTTGTAGATGCGCTCGAAGCGAGGTCGTCGTCGTGCTGCACCGTGACGCGGCAGTAGGCCAGCGCGTCGCGGATCTCCTGGCGCTCGTAGAAGCGCGGGCCGCCGATCACCCGGTAGGGCAGGCCCATGGTGATGAAGCGCTCCTCGAACTCGCGGGTCTGGAAACCGGCGCGCACCAGGATGGCGATCTGGGCCAGCCTGTGCTTGTCGCGCTGCAGCGCCTCGATCTCTTCGCCGATGCCACGCGCCTCCTCGTCGCCGTCCCAGACGCCGCGCACCGCGATGCGCTCGCCCTCCTTGGCTTCGGTCCACAGCGTCTTTCCGAGCCGGCCCTCGTTGTGGGAGATGAGGTGCGAAGCGGCGGCCAGGATGTGCGGCGTCGAGCGGTAGTTGCGTTCCAGCCGGACGATGGTGGCGCCGGAGAAATCCTTCTCGAAGCGCAAGATGTTGCCGACCTCGGCGCCGCGCCAGCCGTAGATCGACTGATCGTCGTCGCCGACGCAGCAGACGTCCTCGGTGCCCTGGGCCAGCAGCCGGAGCCAGAGGTACTGCGCCACGTTGGTGTCCTGGTATTCGTCGACCAGGATGTGCCGGAAACGGCGGTGGTAGATCGCGAGCACGTCGGGGTGCTTCTGCCACAGGGTGACGCAGTGCATGACCAGATCGCCGAAATCGACGGCGTTCACCTCGGCGAGGCGCGTCTGGTACTGGCGATAGATCTCGACCGCCTTGCCATTGGCGAAGTCGCCGGCATCGTCGCCCGAGACCTTGTCCGGGGGCAGCGCGCGATCCTTCCAGCGCTGGATGATGCC
>JACPVT010000341.1 GCA_016191685.1 Rhodospirillales bacterium
AGGATGAGGAAAGCCTGCTGCACGCCATGGATCAACGCCGACGGAACCGAATGGGCGCCGGCGGGAACAAAGAGAGCCGCGATCAGGGATGCGCCGGCGACGCCGAAACTGATCGCCAGCTGCTGGCCTGTCGCGGCGATCGTACTGGCGCCGCTGGTCTGCGAGCCCGAGACGTCGGCGTACACCAGCGTGTTCATGCTGGTGTATTGCATCGAGGTGAAGAAGCCGAGGATGAAGGCCTGAACGACGATCCGCCAGATCGGCGTCTCGAGGCCGACGGTCGCGAACGACATGATGAGAAGTCCGACAATGATGGTGTTGGAAACCAGCACGTTGCGGTAGCCGAGCCGTGCCAGGATCGCCGGCATGAAGGTTTTCAGGCCGATCGAGGACACCGCCTGGGGCAACACGAGCAGTCCCGATTGGATCGGCGAGAGACCGAGACCGATCTGGTAGAGCAGCGGGAACAGGAATGGAATGCCGCCGAGGCCGAGTCGGGTGAAAAAGCCGCCGGACACCGCCGCCCGGAAGGTGCGCACCTTGAACAGGCCGAGGTTGAGCAGAGGAAAGGCCGTGAGCGTCGCCCGAATGCCGTACCCCGCGAGAAGGACTGCCGCGACGGCGAGCAGGCCGATCATCTGTGGGGCGCTCAGCGTGTTCTCGCCAAAGACTTCGAGGACATAAGATAGCAGCGCGATGCCGCCCCCGAACAGGACGAGGCCTGCAATGTCGAGCGCATGGGTCTGCTGTTCGCGATAGTCCGGCAGGTGGCGCCGGACGTAGTAGAGGCCGAGCAGCCCGACCGGAATATTGACGAAGAACACCACGCTCCAGTGCAGGTAGGTGACGATGAGACCGCCCGCGATGGGGCCGACCATGGGACCGATCAGGCTGGGGATGGCGACGAAGCTCATGGCGCGCACCAGGTCGGCCTTGTCGTAGGTGCGGGCAAGCGTCATGCGGCCGACCGGCATCATCATGGCGCCACCGGCGCCCTGCAGGACGCGGAAGGCGACCAGCATGTCGATGTTGGTGGCAAGGCCGCAGAGCAGAGAACCCAGCGAAAACAGCCCGATCGCTGTCGCGAACACCCGCCGCGTGCCGAACCGGTCGGCCATCCAGCCGCTGATCGGGATGAAGACGGCAAGGCTCAGCGTATAGCTCGCCAGCACCGACTTCACGCTGAGCGGCGTCACATCCATGGCCTTGGCGATGGCCGGCACCGCCGTGTTCAGGATCGTCGTATCGAGCGATTGCATGAAGAACGCCACTGCCACGAGCCAGGGCAGGAGGCGCTTGGTGGCATCGTCCGGCCCGTTTTGGGGCGTCACCTTCATGCAGGTCACTGTGGCATGCATATCTGTCTGTTCAATTGCAATTGATGCGCGGCGGGGACCTGGTGCGGTAAAGTCCGGATCGGGAGGTTGTCATGCGCCGCAGAGCATTCGTCCCGGGATTTGCCGCCGCGGCTGTCGTCCTTGCGACCGGAACGCCGTCCTTCGGGCGGACCGATCCGCTGCCCTCGTGGAACGACGGACCGGTGAAGAAGGCAATCCTCGATTTCGTCGCTCGCACGACGACGTCCGGCGGTAGTGATTATGTGCCGGTTCCCGAGCGCATCGCGACCTTCGACAACGACGGTACTCTATGGACCGAGCAACCGATCTACTTCCAGGTCGCCTTTGCCATGGATCGCGTGAAAGTGCTGGCACCGCAGCATCCCGAATGGAAGACGCTGGAACCCTTCAAGTCGGTATTGGCGGACGACAGGGCAGCCCTTGCCGCGATGGGCGAGAAGGGCCTGCTCGAGATCATGGCGGCGACCCACGCCGGCCTCACGACCGCGGAGTTTGCCAAGGCCGTGAACGACTGGCTCGCCACGGCGCGCCATCCGCGCTTCCGGCGGCCCTACACCGACCTCGTCTACCAGCCGATGCTGGAGCTGCTGGCGCTCCTGCGCGCCAACCAGTTCAAGACTTTCATCGTCTCGGGCGGCGGCATCGAGTTCATGCGGCCGTGGACCGAGCGGGTCTACGGCATCCCGCCGGAACAGGTCGTGGGCTCCTCGGGCGTGACCAAGTTCGTCCTGCGGCCCGATGGTGTGCCGGTGTTGATGAAGGAGGCCAAGGTCGAGTTCATCGATGACGGCCCGGGCAAGCCGGTCGGCATCAACCAGTTCATCGGCCGGCGGCCGGTCTTCGCCTTCGGCAACTCCGACGGCGACCAGCAGATGCTGGAATGGACGGCGGCCGGCACGGGCGCGCGCTTCATGGGCCTGGTGCACCACACTGACGCCGTGCGCGAATACGCCTATGACCGCGCTTCACCGGTCGGCAGGCTCGACAAGGCATGGGACGAGGCGGTCCGCCGCAAATGGACCATTGTCGACATGAAGAACGACTGGAAGGTCATCTATCCGTTCGAGCTCAAGTGATGGATACGATGGAGAGCCCGCCGGCGGCTGGCCGCCGCTGGCAGAGTGCTAGCATTGCCAGCATGCGATCACGCGAATGTGATGAGCAGGTTCAGCAGGTTCATGTTAGCAAATGTGTCAGGCTGATGCTTAGACCGCGTCGGCCTTTTCTTTGGCCATGCCCCGCCCGGCGTGAGGAGGTTTTCCGACAGGGCTCGTATTCTTCGACACGCAGGTGTCGGAAAACGGCCGGCGAAAAGCCTTGCCGATCAACGCCCTGAATTTTCCGACAGTATTTTCCCGACACCGGGGCGTCGGCAAAAAGCCTCGGCCGTAATGTCAAAGGTGGACGCCGCTCAGGACAACGGCTCTCCGGCGTGCGGGGAGCTGGTTCGTCGCCGTGATTTCAGGTGGGGGCTAGGGGTGCGGCCCCCACGGGGCGGCGTGGAGCAGCTTCACTTCCTGGGTCATGACCAGCGGGCGGAACTTCGAGGCGAAACCTTCGGTGAAGTCCTTGTTGGCGAACACGGCGGCCCAGTGGGCCCGCCGGGCGGCATCGTCCTCGTACTTCCACAGGTGGACGATCTGGTTGATCGTGCCGGTGTCGCCCTGGAAATAGCCGACGAGGTTTTTGGCGTGGCCGCCCTTGTCGAGGGCGGGGAAGCCCAGCTCCTGGTAGAGCTTCACCGCCTCGGCCATCTTGCCGACATAGAGCGTGTAGGTCCTGAGTTCGTAGAGCGCCATCTGCCTCTCCTAGGTGAGCCCGATTCGCGGGCGGAACGCCTCATCGCGCATCGAGACGTCCTGGCCGATCAGGTCGTCGCTGGCGCTATCGCAGAGATAGAGCAGTCCGCGCACGGCATGCTCGACCGGCGATAGCTCGCCGCGCGGGATGCGGCTGACTCTGTTGATGCCCGAGGCGCGGATCTTCACCTGCATGTCGGTGTCGATGGTGCCGGGCGAGAAGCCGAAGATGCGGAGGCCGCGGCCTGCGGTCTCGAGCGCGATGGCGCTGGTCACCATCGCCAGCCCGGCCTTGCCGGCGCAGTAGGCGCTCCAGCCTTCGAGCGGCTGATGGGCCGCGCCCGAGGAGACGTTGACGATCGTGCCGCCGCCGGCGCCGAGCATCCCCTCGAGTACTGCGCGAACGACGTTGTAGGCACCCACCAGGTTGATCCGGATGTTGTCGGCCCAGGCGGCGGGATCGGAGGTCGCGAGGTCGGCGATCGGCTCGATGATGCCGGCATTATTTACCAGGATGTCGAGGCCGCCGAGCCGGGCCCTCGTCGCCGCCGCCACGCGGGCGACCTTGGCATAGTCGGCGACGTCGCAGGCCAGCGCCTCGGCACGCCCGCCGGAAACGGCGATCTCGCGTGCCACCGCTTCGACGGCGGCGCCGTCGCGCGCCACCAGCATGACCGCGACGCCCTGGGCTGCCAGGGCCCGCGCCACGCCTTCACCCAGCCCACGGCTTGCGCCCGTGACAAGCGCCACCTTTCCGGCCAGCCGGCTCATCGTTCCTCCCTTGTCTTCCGGCAGTCT
Organism: Rhodospirillales bacterium; assembly: GCA_016191685.1. Taxonomy (GTDB): domain Bacteria; phylum Pseudomonadota; class Alphaproteobacteria; order Reyranellales; family Reyranellaceae; genus Reyranella. The sequence continues at coordinate 3,956 of JACPVT010000341.1, forward strand.
ATTCGACAGGCTCGCCGACTTGGACGTCGAATTGAACCGTGATGCGAAACAGATCGTCGGCGCCCGGTCGAAGCCGCAACGGCGAGGGGTACGCGGAGCTTCGTGATCGATCCCGAGCGCCATCCGCCACGCGACGTCGTCGGCGATGGAGCGCTGAGCGCTGCCAATTCCGCGAACTTGAACCCACACGCATTAACGATCACGATTAACTGGGCATTTTGACGTCGATGGCGCGTTCAGCCGGCTAGAAGCCGAACTGCCAGAGACCAGGGAGAGTGGTGAGCTGATGATCGCGCGAGCCTGGGCGGGGCGCATTGTTGCAGCCTGTGTGGTCGCCGCTTTCATCGGCGCTGGCGTGTTTTGGTGGACCCGGCCTGCATCGCGGCCGGCGACGGCCGCGGCACCGCCACCGCCGGAAGTAGGCGTCGTCCAGCTCACCGCCGCGGACGTTCCTTTGCCGTTGCAGTTCGCCGGTCGGGTTGCAGGGTTTCGCGTCGTCGAGATCCGCTCGCAGGTGAGCGGCATCTTGCTGAAGCGCGCATTCAACGAAGGCGCCGTCGTCAACATCGGTGACGTCTTGTTCCGCATCGATCCGCGGTCCTATGAGGCCGCCCTGTCGCGCGCGCAGGCGCAGGCGGCGCAGGCCAGGGCCACGCTCACGCAGACCGAGGAGAACTACAAGCGCGTCGAGGGACTCGTCGCCCAGAAGGTGTCGCCGCAGAAGTCGCTCGAGGATGCCATCGCCGCCCGCGACCAGGCGCGCGCCTCGATCCAATCGACCCAGGCCGACGTCGAGACCGCCAAGCTCAACCTCGAATATACGGTGATCAAGGCGCCGGTTACCGGTCCCACCAGCATCGTCTCGCCGCCCGAGGGGACGCTCGTGCAGGCGCAGCAGACGCTGCTGACCACGATCACCCAGCTCGATCCGGCCTATGTGAACTTCACTTTCACCGACAGCGAGATGCGCGCGCTCGACGAAATCAGCAAGTCACGCGAGAAGCCGCTGGACTCCGATGACGTCAAGGTCGAGCTCCAGTTCGGAGACGGCGCCGTCTATCCCCAGCTCGGCAAGGTCGACACGCGCTCACGTACCGTCGATCCCCGCACCGGCACCATCCTGATCCGCGCGGTGTTTCCAAACCACGAGGGCGGTCTGCTGCCGGGACAGTTCGTCAGGGTGAATGTGACCGGCATCACCATGCCCGATGCCATCGTGGTGCCCAAGGCCGCGATCTCGCAGGGGCCGCTCGGCCCCTTCGTCTATCTTATCGAAGCCGACAATGTCGCCCGCGCGCGGCAGGTCCGGCTGGCCCGCGAGCTGAGCGACGGCTGGATCGTGCGCAAGGGCCTGAGCACAGGCGACCGCATCGTGGTCGATGGCGTCATCCGCGTTAGGCCAGGGAACGTCGTCCGGCCCGTGCCCATGACGGCGCCGAAGACGGCGGGACCTCCCGCCGCCGGTTCCAAGCCGTGATCTCACTCCGATGATTTCCAAGTTCTTCATAGATCGGCCGGTCTTCGCCTCGGTCCTGTCGATCGTGATCGTGCTGGCCGGTCTGGTGGCGATGCGGGTCCTACCGATCTCGCAGTACCCGCAGATCGTGCCACCCGAAGTCGTGATCTCGGCGACCTATCCCGGCGCCACGGCAGAGACCGTTGCCGCCACCGTCGCGGCGCCGCTCGAGCAGCAGATTAACGGCGTCGAGCGCATGATCTACATGCAGTCGACCTCGACCGGCTCGGGCACGATGAACCTCACGGTAACCTTCGAGATCGGCACCAACCCCGACCAGAACGCCATCAACGTGAACAACCGGGTGCAGCGCGCCCTGCCGCTGCTGCCGAGCGAGGTCAGCCGTCAGGGTCTCGTGGTGCAGAAGCGGTCCACGTCGATCCTTCAGGTCCTCACCATGTCATCGCCGGAGGCAATGAAATTTTGAATGTTCCATTTGAAGCTACAGTAT
>JACPVT010000304.1 GCA_016191685.1 Rhodospirillales bacterium
GCCGCCGGAATGGAAGTCGAAGCTGTAGTCGAAGCCCGGCAGCAGCGCATGCTCGATCCAGTAGGCGATCTGTTGGGTGATGGTGCCGTCGGCATCGCCGGGAAACGACCGGTTGAGGTTGCCGTCGTCGATCGGCGAGGTCCGCTGGCCGGCCATTGCGGCGGGGAAGTTGGCTGACGGCAGGATGACCAGCCGGCCCTTGATGTCCTTGGGCTCGAGGCTGCGGATCAGGTTGCCGAGCCCGATCTGGCCCTCCCATTCGTCGCCGTGGTTACCGGCCTGCATCAGGACGCTGGGGCCGTCGCCGTTCCTGAGGCTCACGATCGGGATCGGCAGCCAGCCGTAGGCCGAGCGATGGACGGAATGCGGCACGCGGACGAAGCCGGTCGCCTTGCCTTCGGCGGTGAGGTCGATGTCGGCCGACAGGCGGCTCATCGCTGTGAAGTCGGTCGGCTGGGAAACTGTGCTCATTGCTAGCGCCTCTCGCTACGGGGATCGAGTGCATCCTGCAGGCCGTCGCCGACGAAATTGAAGGCGATCACGGTGAGGAAGATCAGCAGGCCGGGCCACACGGCGAGCATGGGTGCCGCCTGCAGGAGTTCCTGCGCGCCGGTCAGCATGTTGCCCCAGCTCGCAGCCGGCGGCTGGATGCCGAGGCCGAGGAACGACAGGGTCGATTCCAGCAGGATCAGTGCACCGACCGAAATGGTGGTGGCGACGATCAGCGACCCCGTTGCGTTGGGCAGGATGTGGCGGAACATGATGCGCTCGGGCGTGGCGCCCAACGCCTGCGCCGCGCGCGTGAAGTCGCGCGCCTTGAGCGACAATGTCTCTGCTCTCACCAGTCGGGCGACAGTGGTCCAGCCGGTGAGCGCCACGATGACGACGATGCGGTAGAGCGAGAATGTTTCCGATTGGGCGAGTTCGGCCGGCACGCCGAGCTTCCGGGGATCGATCGCCGCGACGACGATGAGGAGTGGCAGCAGCGGCAGGGATATGACGCCGTCGGTGAATCGCATCAGGAAGGCATCGAGCCGGCCACCGAGATAGCCTGCGGTGACGCCGATCAGGGCGCCGAGGATCGCCGACAGCAGTGCGCCGGAGATGCCGACCAGCATCGAGACGCGGCCGCCGTCCAGGAGGCGCTGGAAGAGGTCGCGGCCGAGGTCGTCGGTGCCCAGCCAGAACCGGCCGGACGGCGGTTCGAAGCGGCGGAACAGATCGGTCTGGGTCGGATCGATGCCGCGCAACTCCGCGATCAGCGGCGCGGCAAGCGACAGCACCATCATGAACGCGAGGAAGATCAGCGACGCCCGAGCGAGGTGGTGCCGCAGCAGGCGGCCCCAGGCGTGCCGGCCGAGGACGGAGGCGGTCATGCCTCGCCTGCCGACAGGGAAACGCGCGGATCGACCCAGGCGTAGCCGAGGTCGGCCAGCAGATTACCGGCGATGGTCGCCGTGGTGGCGACCAGCAGGCCGATGAGCGCGAGGTTGTAGTCGTTCTCGAGGATCGCCTGATAGATCGCCTTGCCCATGCCCGGCCAGGAGAACATGGTCTCGGTGATGAGCGCGCCCGAGACCAGGCCGCCGAACGACAGGGCGAGGATCGTCAGCACCGGCGCCAGCGCATTGACGAAAGTATGATGCCACAACACGATTCGTTCCGGCGCGCCCTTGGCGCGGGCGGTGCGGACATAGTCCTGGCGCAGCGCCTCGATCATTGCGCCGCGCATGAAGCGCGTGTAGCCGCTCAGCTGCACCAGGGTGAGCGTCAGGACCGGCAGCGCCAGGTGACGGAGCTGGTTGGCGAGCGCTGCATTCCACGAAGTCTCCGGCCGGATGTCGGCCATGCCGCCCGCCGGAAGCCAGCCCAGCTCGACCGCGAACAGCGTGATCAGCAGCAGCGCCAGCCAGAAGGGCGGGGCCGAGATGCCAGCGAAACAGAGCAGGTTGATCAGATAGTCGGCGCGGCTGCGCGGATGGGCGGCGGCCCAGATGCCCAAGGGGAGGGCAATCGCCACCGAGAGGACAAAGGCGATGCCGGCGAGCAGCAGCGTGTTCAACAATCTTGGCCACAGCACGGCGAGCACCGGCTGGCCGAAGGAGCGCGAATAGCCGAAGTTGCCCTGCAATGCCTCGAACGCCCAGGCCGCGTATCGTTCCAGCAGTGGCTTGTCGAGTCCATAGGCTTTGCGCAGGCGCGCGGCGTCCTCGCTCTTCATGGTCGGATCGCCCGAGATCATGAGGTCGATCGGATCGCCCGGCATCAGTCCGATCAGCAGGAAGACGACCAGACTCATGATCGCCAAGGTCAGGACCGTCTGGACGAGTCGTCCGACGAGATAGCGGCTCACTGGCTCTCCCAGCGCCAGCGCTCGATCCAGAGGGTCGAGCTGTTCAGCGTGCCGGTTGGCGTCACGCCCTTCAGAGGCTTGGGGATCACGAACGGATCGACTCTGAAGAAAAGCGGCAGCGCCGGCAGGTCGTCGGCCGCCAGGCGCTGGATCTCGGCGAACAGCGCACGCCGCTTGGCGAAGTTGAGCTCGCGCTCGGCGGCGTCCAGCGCCTTGTCCATCTCGGGGTTGGCATAGCCCGGATAGTTCTGACCGCTCCAGCCGTTCTTGGCCGAGGGAATTTCCTCGGAATGCAGCGAGGAGCGCGGCACACCCTCGGGGCGCTGCACCCAGGCATACATGCCGAGCCCGCCATAGTTCCGCCGGTTCATCGCCTCGAAGAAGATGCGCGGCGGCTCGGCCTTGAGGCGGACCTCGATGCCGACCTGCCGAAGCTGGCTCTGGATCACCTGCGCCACCAGCTCGCGCACCCGGTTGCCGGCCGTGGTGCCGAGTTCGATCGACAGCCGCTCACCCGCAGCATTCTGCCGGACATTGTTGCGGATCGTGGCGAAGCCCGCCTCGTCGAGCAGCTTCTTGGCGGCCACGGGGTCGTAGCCGTACTGCCGCGCCGTCGGGCTGAACATCGGATCGAGGTCGCTGATGCCGCCATGCGCGATCGGCTGCTTGCCGTCGAACAATTTTCCGGAGATCGCCTTGCGATCGATGGCGAGCAGCATCGCCTGGCGCACGCGGCGGTCGGCCAGCAGCGGGTTGGAGAGGTTGACGTCGATGTGCTCCCAGATCAGCGCCGGCTTGTAGACCACGTTGTACTTGGTGCCATGGCGCTTCTCGAAGGCGATCGCCTGGTCGAGCGAAAGGCCGAGCTCGCCCAGCACATAGTCGACGCTGCCCGACAGAAGGTTGGCCTCGAGCGCCGCGGTATTCTCGATGATCTTGACGACGATGCGCTTGAAGTAGGGCTTCTCGCCGGTCCAGGTCGGGTTCGGTTCCAGCGCGACCCGGCTGCCGGGTACGATCTCGACCAGGCGGTAGGGTCCGAAGGCCAGTGCCGGATTGGTCGACTGCGTGTCGTAGGCGGTCTTGTTGCGATATTCGGCCGGGTTGGCATCGAAGATCGGCTTCTCGATATGGGCCGGCAGAAGCTGAAGCCCGATGCTGTTGTAGTCGAAGGTGACGCGGTCGATCGTCATCGTGAAGCGACGGTCGTCCTTCACGTCGAGCTTGATGATGCGCTTGTAGCCTTCGGAGGAGGCGACACCTGACAAGGGATGCTTGCCGACCTCGAGGGTGAAGGCCACGTCCCTCGCCGAGACCGGCACGCCGTCGCCCCAGCGCATGTCGCGCAGCTCGACGTCCAGCTCCATGCCCTTCTTGCCGTTCCCCTTGCCGTCATCCGGAAGGTCGATTACGCGCGCCTTGCCGTTCTCGATGGTCGGCAGTTCGGTGCAGACCAGGCAGACCAGCTTCCAGTTCGCGTCGTAGGCGGTGACCGGACGCGCCGTCATGTTGGCGATCAGCGACTTGGCTAGCATCGAGCTGATAATCGGGTTCCAGGTCCCCGGCATCTGCGTCATGGCGAGCACGAGTTCGTCCTTGGCCCAGGTTCGATTACCGGCGGGCGAGGCGAGGGCGCAGATTGTGAGAAGGGCGAAAAAAATGCGGCGGATCATGTCCGCCGCACCGTAGCAAAGAGCGGGCTAGCGGCCCAGCATCGACCGCGGCGCGGGCGGGCGGCCACCGTGATTGGCCGACCATTGCTCGGGTGCCTCGAGGAAGGCGCGCGTCTCGGCGAGGCCCTTCTCGTCGAAGTACTTGTGCTTCTGCGCCGCTTCCAGGGCATCCCACCAGGTTGCGAGCGAGTGCAACTTGACGCCGCCCGCGGCCAGCATCTCGATGCTCTGGGGGAAAATGCCGTAGTGGAAGATCACGAAGCAGTCGGTCACCTTGGCTTCGGCCTTCTTCAGGGCCTCGATGAAGACCAGTTTGCTGCCGCCGTCGGTGGCGAGGTCCTCGACCAGCAGGACCCGTTTGCCGGGCTTGAGGTCGCCCTCGATCTGGGCCATGCGGCCGAAGCCCTTGGGCTGCTTGCGCACGTAGATCATCGGCTTCTTGGCGAGCGCCGCGAGAAAGGCGGCGAACGGGATACCGGCGGTCTCGCCGCCGGCCACCACGTCGATCTTGTTCCAGCCGATCGCCTTGTCGATCGCCTTCAGCGCGTGGTTCATGATCTTGGCGCGCGCTTCAGGGAACGAGATGAGCTTGCGGCAGTCGATGTAGACCGGGCTCGCCCGCCCCGAGGTGAAGATGTACGGATTGTCGGGGCGACAGTGGATTGCCTCGATTTCCAGCAGCAGGCGTGCAGTATCCCGCGCTTCCGCCGTGCCGCTGACCCGGGACGAAATAGCCTTGCCATTCAACCTGTTGGCCGGCTTTTCCACAGGCGAGGCTCCGGATGACTTCACTTTCTTCTTCGTCGCCATGCTGCTTTTCCCCCCGCCGCTTGCGACAAAATGACGGCCGTGTGTTTAGCGTTCATCCACAGGACCGGCAAGAGCGGCGGCAGCGAATCAGGCGTGCGATGGTCTCGAATCTAGTCAGTCTCTTTAGAGGACTTATAAACCATCCCGGCAATGGGCAGCCGCCAGCCTCGATAGATCGACATAAGGCGCAGAAATAGGCAGAGGGCCGCGCCGAAAATGGCCGTGGGGAGGACCGGCAGGCCCGCCCAGAATCCCAGGGAAATCGAGCCGGCGCCGGCCAAGGCGGCCACGGCGTAGAGTTCGGAGCGAAGGACCGTCGGCACCTGCAGGGTGAGCAGGTCGCGGGCGACACCACCGCCGATGCAGGTGATCATGCCCATCATCGCCGCCATCACCGGGCTGAGGCCGTAGGCCAGCGCCTTCTGCGTGCCGGTCACGGCGAAGAGGCAGAGCCCGCAGGCATCGAACAGCAGCACCGGCGTCTTGAGGCGGGCAATTGCATCCGAGGCGAAGAAGCCCAGCAACCCGGCGACGACGGCGGCCGCCAGGTAGCGCCAGTCGGCGATGGCGGCCGGAGGGACGGCGCCGATCAGCAGGTCGCGGGCAATGCCGCCCGCGACGGCGGCCACCCAGGCAACTACCAGCACGCCGAACAGGTCGAGCCGGCGGCGAACGCCGCGGGTGGCGCCGCTGATGGCGAACACGAACGTGGCGGCGAGGTCCATCGCGTCGAACAGCATCGCGCCGACGATACATCGATTGCCGTTGTCCGCCGAGATGGCAAAGTGCGCCCGGGGGAGTATGGATGGCCAAGCGTTCTTATCGGGATTTATGGATCTATCGCTTCGTCACCGGCCGACGGCGTCTGTTGCTGTCGTTTGCCGTTGGTTTGGTCCTGTTTTCGCTCCTGGCCCCGTCGATCCGGCTGCCTACGCGCCTGATCCTGGCCTGGGATCTTACGGCGGTGATCTACATCGCAACGACGTTGTGGATGTTCGTCCACTCCACGGTCGAAACCTGTCGCAGCCGCGCGGCGCTCTACGATGAGGGTGACTGGATCATCCTGCTGCTGGTCATCGCCAGTGCCGGGGCGAGCTTCGTTGCCATCTTCGCCGAGCTGCCGGCGCTGAAACAACCGGCGCACTCGATGACGCTCGCCCTCGTCATCACAGGCGGCACGGTGGCCCTCTCGTGGACCTTCACCCATACCGTCTTCACGCTGCACTATGCCAACGTCTACTATCGACAGGACGAGGATGGGCCGGGCGGCCTCAAGTTCCCGGGCGATCGCGAGCCGGACTATCGTGATTTCCTCTACTACTCTTTCGTCATCGGCTGTGCCGCCCAGACCGGCGACGTCGCCACGACCTCGATTGCCATGCGCTACCTGAGCCTCGTTCACGGCGTCGTGGCCTTCGCCTTCAACACCGCAATCCTCGCGCTGACGATCAATGTCGGCGCCAGCCTGCTGTCCTGAGGCCGCTTCGTGAAGCGCAGCCTTGCCGTCGAGATCGTCGGGCTCGTCCTGTTCCTCGCCCTTTGTCTCGGCATCGGGGCTCTCGGCGCTGCCGTCACAGCGGCCAGCGTGACGACGTGGTATGCGGAGCTTGCCAAGCCTTCCTTCAATCCGCCCAGCGAAGTGTTCGGTCCAGTGTGGACCGTCCTCTACGTCCTGATGGGCGTCGCGGCCTGGCGGGTGTGGCGCGCCGCCGATCGCGAGACGGCTCGGGGTCCGCTCAGCATGTTCGCGCTCCAGCTGGCGCTCAATCTAGGCTGGTGCGTGTCCTTCTTCGGCCTCGAGAGGATCGGGCCATCGGTCGCCGTCATCCTGGTGCTGGAACTGGCGATCGTGGGGACGGCGCTGGCGTTTCGTTCCATCGACCGGATCGCAGCACTGCTCCTTGTGCCCTATGTCCTGTGGGTGGCCTTCGCTGCCGTGCTCAACATCGCGATCTGGCAGCTGAACTAGCTCTCGGCGGCGTGGCCATGGACGTCGTGGCCGGTTGAATCGTACTGGCTGATGGCAGCCCCGTCTTCCTTTCTCAGCTCCATGAAGACCACCGACGACAGGATCGTCATCGC
>JACPVT010000070.1 GCA_016191685.1 Rhodospirillales bacterium
GGCCCAGTCGCACGATCTTGTCGGCATCGACGCGCTGGATGGGCTTGCCGTCGAACTCGACCGAACCCTTCTGCGGATCGAGCACGCCGGAGATGGTCTTCAGGATCGTGGTCTTGCCCGCGCCGTTGGCGCCCAACACGGTGATGATCTTGCCGCGCGGCACGGCGAGGCTGACGCCGCGGATCGCCATGATCGGGCCGTAGTAGCTCTCGATGTTGGAGACCTTGAGAATGTCGTCGCTCATAGCTGCTCCGCTCAGGCGCCGAGATAGGCCGCGATGACGTCGGGATGCGCCTGCACCTCCGACGGCGTGCCCGAGGCCAGAACCTTGCCGTAGTTCAACGCCAGCACACGATCCGACACGCGGTTCACGAGGGTCATGTCGTGCTCGACCATCAGGACCGTGATGCCGAGCTCGCTCCGGATGTCGCGGATCCAGAACGACATGTCGTCGGTCTCCTCGACGTTGAGTCCGGACGACGGTTCGTCGAGCAGGATGAGCTTGGGCTCCGAGCAGAGGGCGCGGGCGACCTCGATCACCTTGCGCACGCCGTAGGGGAGGCCGGCGATCAGCTTGTCGCGGTAGGCCTGCAGGTCGAGAAACTCGATGACCTCCTCGACCTTGCGGCGATGGTCTTTCTCGGCGCGCCGCACCGAGGGCAGGAACAGCATCTCCTGCCACATCTGCGTGGTGGCATGGCAGTGACGGCCGACCAGCAGATTGGCCAGCATGGTGGCGTTCTCGAACAGCTCGATGTTCTGGAAGGTGCGCGCGATGCCGAGCCTGGCGACCTGGTGGGGCGGCACCTCGGTGATGTCACGGCCCTCGAAGAACAGCTTGCCGGAGGTCGGGTCGTAGAGCCGCGATATCAGGTTGAAGATCGAGGTCTTGCCGGCGCCGTTGGGGCCGATGATGGTGAAGATCTCGCCCTTGGAAACGCTGAAGCTCACGTTGTCGACGGCCTTGAGGCCGCCGAACTGCAACGAGATGCCATCGACCGTGAACAGGTTCATCGGTTGCGCTCCGACTTCACGTAGGTCTTCTGCCGCTTGAAGGTGGCGCGCTTGTAGAGCGGGAAGAGCTGGAAGAAGAGCTTTACCTTGAGCCAGCGCCCGTAGAGCCCGTAGGGCTCGAACAGGATGAACATCATGATGATCAGTCCGTAGATGGCGCCCTTCAGTCCGGCCGCCGAACCGATCTTCGAGAGCTTGTCCTGCAGCAGGGTCGCGGCGTCCTGGGCCATGCCGAACGAAGACGCCACGCTGGCCGCCAGCACCGGAACGTCGTCCTTCAGTGCCGTCAGGAACGGATCGATCATGACCATGAAGATCGCGCCGAGTATCGCGCCGTGCACGCCGAAGGCGCCACCGATGATGATCACCATGATGAACTCGATGGAGAGCAGCAGGGTAAACATCTCGGGGCTGATGAAGGTCATCTTGTGGGCGAACAGGACGCCCGCCATGCCGGTGATGGCGGCGCTGATGGCGAACGACTTCACCTTGTAGGCGGCGAGGTCGATGCCCATGCTCTTGCCGGCGGTCTCGCTGTCGCGGATCGCAACGAAGGCGCGCCCGGTCGGCGAACGCAGAAGATTGAGCGCCAGCAGGACCGTACCGACCAGGACCAGCAGGCAAAGGAAGTAGAAGGACGCGCTGTCGCGCGGCACCGGAACGCCGACGAGGTCGAGGGTCCGCACCCGCATGCCTTCGTTGCCGTGGGTCACCGACTCCCAGCGCGCCAGAACCTCCTCGACGATGAAGGCAAAGGCGATAGTCGCGATCACGAGATAGATGCCGGTGAGCCTGAGCGCAGGGAAACCGACCAGCGCTCCGACCACACCCGTCAGGACGGCCGCGGTCGGGAAATAGACGATGAACGGCACGCCGTGGCTCTGCAGGAAGCCCGCGGTGTAGGCACCGATCGCCAGGAAGGCGGCGTGTCCCAGGGAAGCCTGGCCAGTGAAGCCGGTGAGGATCATTAGCGCCACGCCGACGATGGCGTAGATGAAGACGAAGACGAGCTGGCTCTGGAGGTAGCTGCCGAGCAGGAAAGGAGCGGCGACCAGCACTGCCAGCAGCACGCCATACGACCACCAATAGCCGCTGTGCTTGAGGATGCGGATGTCCTGGTCGTAATCGGTCTTGAAGACGAAACGCATGGGCTCAGACCTTCTTGCGCATGCTGGGACCGAACAGACCATGCGGCCGGACCACCAGCATGACGAGCAGCACGATGTACGGCGCGATGTCCTTCCAGCCTTGCGGCAGGTAGAAGCCGGCGAGACTTTCGATGACGCCGATGATCAATCCGCCGACCAGCGCCCCGGGGATGGAGCCGAAGCCGCCCAGCACGGCGGCCGGAAAGGCCTTCAGCCCGAGCACCAGGCCGACATTCGAATGGATGAAGGTGATCGGCGCCAGCAGCACGCCGGCGCAGGCAGCGACCGCGGCGCTGATCGCCCAGATCAGCGACACCACGCGCTTGACCGGGATGCCCATGTAATAGGCAGCCAGCATGTTCTCCGACGTGGCCCGCATGGCAGTGCCCATGCGCGTGTAGTTGAAGAAGGCATAGAGCACGACGCACAGGATCACGGTGGCCACGATCACCGACAGCTTGTCGTGCGCCAGCACGAGATCGCCGACCTTCAGCACGCCGGCCGAGAACGGCGTCTCGATCCGGAGGTCGTCGGTGCCCCAGATCATCCCGGCGATCGAGCGCAGGAAGTAGCCGAGGCCGATCGTCGCCATGACGATGGAGAACTGCGGATAGCCCAGGATCGGCCGGACGAGAATGCGTTCCGTCGCCATGCCGAACACGGCCATGCCGCAGACGGCGAACAGGAAGCCGAGCCAGTAGTCGAGGCCCATCAGCCCGATGAAGGTGAAGACGAAGAAGCCGCCCAGCATCATCAGGTCACCCTGGGCGAAATTGACCACTTCGGTCGCCTTGTAGATGAGCACGAAGCCCAGCGCGATGAGGCCGTAGACGCAGCCGAGCGCGATGCCGCTCACCAGCTGCTGGATGAAATCAAGCATTCTCCTACCCTGTACTCCGGCCGTTTCCCGGCCTCGCGCTTGTCTTGTTTTTTGGGCCAAATCCCGCGAAGCGCGGCCATAAGACATGGCGGTCCATCCGGGAGTCAATGGATTTCCGCTGCCGACACGGTACTGTGGCCGAACCCCATGTTTCCCGTGGAGAATTCCATGTCGCTCGCCGCCCAACCGGCCCCGTCGGGCGGGCCGCCGTCGCCCTTCTACACCGAGGAGCACGAAGCCTTCCGCAACACCGTCCGTCGCTTCGTCGAGCGCGAACTGATGCCCCATGTCGACCAGTGGGACGAGGCCGAGGAATTCCCGCGCGAACTCTACCGCAAGGCGTCCGCCGCCGGCCTGCTGCAGCTCGGCTTTCCCGAGGCCTATGGCGGGGTGCCGACCGATCCGTTCTTCGGGATCATCAAGGCGGAGGAGATGGCCCGCCACGGCAGCGGCGGGCTCAATGCCAGCCTCAATAGCCATACCATCGGCGCGCCGCCGATTGCGGCGCTCGGCCCTGAATGGATGAAGCGCAAGGTCCTGCCCGAGGTGCTGGCCGGCGAGAAGATCAGCGCGCTCGCTATTACCGAGCCGTCGGGCGGCTCGGACGTCGCCAACCTAAAAACCACGGCGCGGCGCGAGGGCGACCACTATGTCGTGAACGGCTCGAAGATGTTCATCACTTCCGGCATGCGCGCCGACTATTACACCGTCGCCGTCCGTACCGGCGGGCCGGGGGCGGGCGGTGTGTCGCTGCTGCTGATCGAGCGCGACCGCGAGGGCTTCGCGCGCGCCAAGCTCAAGAAGATGGGCTGGTGGGCCTCCGACACCGCGCAGCTCTTCTTCGACAATGTGCACGTGCCGGTCGAAAACCTGATCGGCGAGGAGAACCGCGGCTTCATCGGCATCATGCTGAACTTCAACCAGGAGCGGCTGGGCATGGCGGCCGGCGCCTGCGGCTACGCCAAGGTCTGTCTCGACGAGGCGATCGCCTATGCCCGCGAGCGTCACACCTTCGGCAAGCCGCTGATCGCCAACCAGGTCGTGCGTCATCGCCTGGTCGACATGGCGATGCGCATCAATGCCGTGAAGTCGACGCTCGAGCTGCTGGCCTGGCGGGTCGGCCAGGGCGAGAAGCCGGTGGCCGAGATCTGCATGCTGAAGAACCTCGCGACTTCGACGATGGAATTCTGCGCCAACGAAGCGATGCAGGTGTTCGGTGGTGCCGGCTACCTGCGCGGCGCTAAGGTCGAGCGCATCTATCGCGAGACCAAGGTGATGTCGATCGGCGGCGGTTCGGTCGAGATCATGAAGGATCTCGCCGCCCGCCAGATGGGGTTTTAGATGGACAAGGCCGAGCGCCTAGCACTCTTCCAGATGTGGTTTTCCGATACCATCCCGCACAACAAGGCGCTGGGTCTGAAAGTGATCGACGCCCGCCGCGGCTTCGCCTCCATGCAGCTCGAGTGGCGCGAGGAATTCGTCGGCAATCCCGAGACCGGCGTGCTGGCGGGCGGGCCGTTGACGGCGATGCTCGATGGCTGCTGCGGCATGGCCGTCGCCACCATGCTGAAAGAGCCGATGCCCTTCGCCACGCTCGATCTGCGCATCGACTACGCCAAGCCTGCGACGCCGGGCAAGGCGGTGATCGCCGAGGCCGAGTGCTATCGCATCACCCACTCGGTGGCCTTCACGCGTGCCTTCGCCCATCACGGCGATGCCAAGGATCCGATCGCCGCCGCCGCCGGAACCTTCATGCTGGGCACCAAGGGCCAGGTGACGCAAGCTCAGTCGATCGGCGCGGAGACGAAGATATGAGCGCCTTGCTCGAGCGGCTGGCCGAGGTTCGCAAGTCAGGGGACGTCGGCCGCCTCGCCGAGGCGATCCCCTATGCGCGCTGGATGAAGATCGCGCCGGAGAACGGCACCGGCGAACTGCTGACGCGCATGCGCTATCACGGCGACCTGATCGGCAACACGTTCCTGCCCGCCATCCACGGCGGCACGCTGGGCGCCATGCTGGAGATGGCGGCGATCTTCCATCTCCTGTGGGAGACGGAGACCGAGACGGTGCCGAAGATCGTCAACATCACGGTCGACTATCTGCGCTCGGCGCGGCCGGTCGACGTCATCGCCTCGGCCAAGGTGACCAAGCAGGGCCGGCGCATGGTCAATGTCTTCGCCGAAGCCTGGCAGGACGACCGCTCCAAGCCGGTCGCCACCGCCAATGCCCACTTCCTCGTGAAGTCGTCGGACGACGCGCCGCCGTCGCTCTAGGAATCAACCCAGCGGATTGGCGAGGTCGATGCCGTAGAGCTTGGCGTTGCGCGTCATGTAGGCGTCGCGCGGGGCCACCGGCTCGCCGCGCAGTGCCGCGGCCACCATGTCGAGATAGGTGTGCCAGCCCATGGCGTTCAGCTTCACGAAGCGTTCGAGCACCGGCAGGTGCGTGAGGGTGAGGGCGGTGTCGTTGCCCGCCGGGTTCAGCTCCAGGCTGAGGTAGGATTCGGGGTAGGGCGACACCTCGTCGCCGGGATTGAACACGTTCCAGCTGTAGGCGAGCCGCTGTGGCGGCAAGTACTGCGTGACGGTGCCGCGGATGTGGCCGCCCATCAGCGAGACCGCGCCGCCGGTCCTGGGCTCGATGTGGCCCTCGCCGTACCAGCCCGGCAGCCGGCTGGTCTCGGTCAAGATCTGCCACGTGCGCTCGACCGGCCCGGGCAGCAGGCGCTCGAAGCGCACCATATGCGCATGGGTGAATTGCGCGCCTTCGCTCATGGACTTTCCCGTCTCTTGCAGTAAACAACGCCCGGCATGGATTACGACACCTTCAGGACAGCGGACGACGCCGTCGTGCGCGACGGCGCCGATTTCGAGGCCTACCGGCGGCCGGGCGACCTGATCGATTCAGAGCACCCCAAAATCGTGGCCTATGCAAGGCGGGTGGCGGGCCCGGAAACAGGCGGGGGCTCCGACCGCGAGAGGGCGCTCCGACTCTACTACGCGGTCCGCGACGAGCTCCGGTACGATCCCTACAACACGCCGATGAAGCGGGAGGCCTATCGCGCCAGCACGACCCTCGCGGCAGGGCACGGCTATTGCGTCAACAAGGCCGGCGTCATGGCCGCCGTCTGTCGCGCCGTCGGCATCCCGGCTCGCGTCGGCTACGCCGATGTGCGCAACCACATGACGACGCAGCGGCTGGCCGAACTGATGGGCAGCGACGTGTTCTTCTATCACGGCTACACCGACGTCTGGCTGGACGGGCGTTGGGTGAAGGCGACACCGGCTTTCAATCGGGAACTCACGGAGCGCTTCGGCCTAAAACCGCTCGACTGGGACGCGGTGGGCGATTCGATCTATCACCCGTTCGATCTCTCGGGCCGGCGGCACATGGAATATCTCGCCTACCGCGGCGTCTTCGCCGACATCCCGTTCGACGAGATCCGCGGCGCGTTCCGGCATTACTACCCGCGCATGACGCGCGCCCAGGAGGAGATGCCGCTCGGGGGCGGTCTGGGTGGCGATTTCGGCGCCGAAGGTGCTGCGGAAGCGAAATCGAAGTGACGTTGAAGCCGCGGTCGGCCGCCTACATCGCGCTGCTCGTGGCGCTGGGCAGCTTCGGCCCGCTCACCATGAGCATCTACACGCCGGTCATGCCGTCGGTCGGCCACGATCTTGCGGCGACCACCGACAATGTGAAGCTCACGCTCACCACCTACATGCTGGGGTTCGCGGTCGGGCAACTTTTCTACGGCCCGCTCAGCGACCGCTACGGCAGGCGTCCGGTCCTGATCGGAGGCCTTCTGTTCTTCACCGCCATGACCTTCGGCTGTTCGTTCGCCAGTTCGATCGGCGATCTGATCGCGCTGCGCGTGCTGCAGGGGCTGGGCGCCGCCTCCGGCTCGGTGCTGGGCCGTGCGCTGACGCGCGACGCCTACACCTTCCAGGAAATGCCGCTGGTGATGAGCTGGATCTCGCTCGGCCAGAACATCGCCCCGTCGCTGGCGCCGACCATCGGCGGCGTCCTCGGCGAATGGGCGAGCTGGCGCGCGACCTTCTGGTTCGTGGGCGGGTTCGGCACCATCCTGTTCCTGGTCGTCGCCGTGGGCCTGGGCGAGACCAACAAGTTCCGCAGCGAGCGCATCGACCTCGGCAGTCTCCTGCGCGGTTCGGGCGCGATGCTGCGCGACCGGCGCTTCCTCGGCCACATCCTGCCGCTCGGCTTCGCCTTCGCGATGAACTTCGGCATGCTGGCGGGCGTTCCCTTCATCCTGCAGGAGAGCCTGGGCTTCAGCCCGCGCGAGTTCGGGCTGATCGTGCTGCTGTCGGTCGGCGGCTTCACCTTGGGCACCTTCGTCAACAACCGGCTGATCGGCCGCGTCGCGCCGGTCGCCATCATCCAGTTCTCCGGCTGGTTTCACGTGGCGGCACTCGCAGGCATGGCCGCCCTTTCGCTCTCCGAAGTGGTGACGTGGTGGGCGATCATCGGCCCGCACATGTTGTTGAGCTTCGGCACCGGCATGATCGTGGCCAACGCCAACGCCGGCGCGGTCGGCATGTATCCGCGGCTTGCCGGCACGGCCTCGTCGCTGGCCGGCCTCGCCCAGATGGGCATGGGCGCGATGGGCACGGTGACGGTGGCGCTCCTCACCATCATCGGCAGCCGCTATGGCGCCATGCCGCTGGTGATCGGCCTTGCACCCTTCGCCGTTGCGACGGTGCTGAGCGCGCGCCGGTTGCGCGGCGGGCCGCGCGCCCCGAAACTGGAGTAATAGAGAGGGAGAAGACGATGACGAACATGATGAAGGACAAGGTCGTGCTGGTGACCGGCGCGGGCGGCGGCATCGGCCGTGAGATGGCGCTGCTGGCGGCCCGTGAGGGCGCCAAGGTGGTGGTCAACGACCTCGGCGGCGCGGTCGACGGCGAAGGTGGCGGCAGTACGACGCCGGCGCAGAAGGTCTGCGAGGAGATCGCGGCGGCGGGCGGCAAGGCCGTTCCCAACGGCGACAGCGTCACCGATCCGGCCGGCGCCGAACGCATGGTCAAGGCCGCGGTCGAGAACTTCGGCAAGATCGACGGTGTCATCAACAACGCCGGCATCTTGCGCGACCGCATCTTCCATCGCATGAGCCACATGGACTGGAAGATGGTGATCGACGTGCACCTGAACGGCGCCTTCAACGTGAGCCGCGCCGCCGCCAACTACTTCAAGGAACAGAAATCGGGCGCCTTCGTGCATTTCACCTCGACCTCGGGCCTCGTCGGCAATTTCGGCCAGGCCAACTACTCGGCCGCCAAGATGGGCATCATCGGCCTGTCGCGCTCGATCGCCCTTGACATGGCGGCGTTCAACGTCCGCTCCAACTGCATCTCGCCCTTCGCCTGGACGCGCATGATCGGCACCATCCCGGCCGATACCGAAGCGCAGAAGGCCCGGCTCGAACGCTCCAAGAAGATGACGCCGGCCAAGATCGCGCCGATGGCGGTGTTCCTGCTGTCGGACGCCGCCAACGCAGCCGGCGTCACTTCGCAGATCTTCGGCGTGCGCATGAACGAGATCATGCTGTTCAACGCCAACCGCCCGGTGCGCTCGGTGCACATGTCGGAGGGCTGGACGCTCGAGGCAATCGACGAGATCGCGGTGCCGGCCATGAAGCCCTACTTCACCGACCTCAAGCGCTCGCCGGAATACTTCACCTGGGATCCGATCTGATGGCTGTCGACAAGATGAAGAACGAACCCAGGATCGATGCCGACGAAGTGCTGGGCGGCATCGTCGAATGGGTGTCGATCGAAAGCCCGAGTCATGACGCAAGGTCGGTCAACAGGGTCGTCGATCATGTCGAGGGCCAGTTTCGCGACCTCGGGCTGAAGCTCGATCGCACGCCGGGCGTCGACGGCTTCGGCGACATCCTGGAATGCAGGACGCCGCCGGAGCTGAATGGCGGCGAGGGCAAGGGCATCCTGGTCCTCGCCCATCTCGACACCGTGCATCCGATCGGCATGATCGAGAAGGAGCTGAAGGTGCGCCGCGAGGGCGACAGCATCTTCGGCCCCGGCATCTACGACATGAAGGCGGGCGGTTACATCGCCTACTACGCGCTGCGCCACCTGATCCGCCAGGGCAAGAAGCCGAAGCTGCCGGTCACATTCCTGTTCATTCCCGAGGAGGAGGTGGGCAGCCCGACCTCGCGCGCACGCATCGAAGAGGCGGCCCGGGGCCACAAGTACGCGTTGGTGATGGAGCCAGGCCGCGACGGCGAC
>JACPVT010000389.1 GCA_016191685.1 Rhodospirillales bacterium
AGGCTGCAGTCGGTAGCCGCCTCGGTCGGTGATCAGGATGACCGCCTGCGCGGGATCCTTCTCGATCTTCTGGCGCAGGCGATAGATGTGCGTCTCGAGCGTGTGGGTGGTGACGCCGGCGTTGTAGCCCCACACCTCGTTCAGCAGCACGTCGCGCGCCACCGGCCGGTCGCCGGCGCGGAACAGGTACTTCAGGATCGAGGCCTCCTTGTCGGTGAGCCGGACCTTCTTCTTGCCGCCCTTCTCCATCAGCAACTTGGCCGCCGGCTGGAATTCGTAGGGCCCAATGGCCATGACCGCGTCCTCGCTACGCTCGTGCTGGCGCAAATGGGCGCGCAGCCGGGCGAGCAGGACATTGATGCGAAACGGCTTGGTGACGTAGTCGTTGGCGCCCGATTCGAGGCCCAGAATGGTGTCGGCATCGCTGTCGGCGGCGGTGAGCATGATGACGGGCGAGCGAACGCCCTGGCGCCGCATCAGCTTGCAGAGCTCGCGGCCATCCATGTCGGGCAGGCCGATATCGAGCAGGATCGCGTCGTAGTGGGCCAGCTTGGCCTTCTCCAGCCCTTCGGCGGCAGTGCCGACCTGGATGGTGGTGAAGCCGTCGTAGAGGTCGAGCTGCTCGGCCAGAACAGTGCGCAGGGACTGGTCGTCGTCGACCAGCAGGATTTTCTTGCCACGATTGTTTACAGACATGTTGATGCTACCTGCGCGCCGCCCGGCGGCACTCTATCTGGTACGAGGAACCGGCAAAAGCGGTTCACTTCGACGAAAATCCACCCCATGGTAGGGCAAAGCATGATCCCGGGTCAGGTTCATTCCCGCACAGCCTCCGCGCTCGCCGCCGTCGAGCGGGCCATGGCCGAATTGCGCCGGGGCGGTATCGTCCTGATACGCGACGACGATGGCAACGGCGGCCTGGCGATTGCCGCTGAATCCTGCGGCCCCCGCGCGCTGCAGCGCCTCCAGGGCCTTGCCCAGGCGGCGCCCGTGCTGGTCACCACGCGTCGCCGCGCCGAGGCGATCGGCATGGAAATTCCACCCCACATCGCCGGCGGCATGGGCGAGACCAACAAGCCGATCACCCTCGACCTGCCCCAGGGCGTGCCGGTCGACGTCATCCTGCGGCCGCACGAGATCGATCCACCCGATCACCAGGGCGGGGCGACCCGCCATGTGGCGCTCCGCCATCTGTCGCGGCCGGTGGCGAGCCATGCACCACTGATCGCCCAGACCGCGATCGAGCTCGCCAAGCTCTCACGCCTGCTGCCTGCCATCGTGCTGGGGCCGCTCAGCCGCGACCCCAACAACAAGCGGCGCGACTGGGCGCGCGAGCAGGACCTGATCTACGTCGAAGCCGCCGACATCCTGGCCTACGAGGACACCGCCTCGCGCAACCTGCACCAGGTGGCGCAGGCGCACGTGCCGCTCGAGGGCGCCGAGAACGCCCGCATCCTTGCCTGGCGGCCGAGCGACGGTGGCAAGGAGCATCTCGCCATCGTAGTCGGGGAAATCGATCCGACCGAGCCGGTGCTGATCCGGCTCCATTCCGAATGCTTCACCGGCGATCTTCTGGGCTCGCTGCGCTGCGACTGCGGCGTGCAGTTGCGCGGCGCCATCGTCGAGATCGCCAAGCAGGGCTCGGGCGTGCTGCTCTATCTCGCGCAGGAAGGCCGCGGCATCGGCCTCGTCAACAAGCTGCGCGCCTACGAACTGCAGGACGACGGCTTCGACACCATCGACGCCAATGAGCAGCTCGGCTTCGACGCCGACGAGCGCATCTATGCGCCGGCAGCCACGATGCTGGCCCGCATGGGCATCCAGCGGGTGCGTCTGATGACCAACAATCCGGAGAAGATCCGCGGGCTGGAGCGCTACGGCATCGAGGTCGCCGAACGCGTCGCCCATGCCTTCCCGGCCAACGGACACAACGAGAACTACTTGCGCACCAAGGCCGAGCGGGCAGGACACCTGCTGTAAGTCCCTCGACGCCGGCTTGATCCAAGTCACTTCACGCCGGCCTGGTGGCCGCTAACGTGTAGCTTTGGAGTATCGGGTGATGCGCGTCGGGGCTCCCAAGGAAATCAAGGATCATGAGTGCCGCGTCGGCCTCGTGCCGCCGTCGGTGGCCGAGTTCGTGCGTCATGGCCATGACATTCTGGTCGAGCACGGGGCTGGCCTCGGCGACGACCTCTACGTCGCCGCCGGCGCCAGAATTGCAGCCGATGCCGGGGCGGCCTGAAGGAGTGGACCATGGCCGAACGTCCGATCCTGGTGTTCGACCTTGAAACCGTCCCCGACGTGCACGCCTACGGCGCCACCGCCGGGCTGGAAGGCCATCCCGAGCGGACGGTGCGCGAACAGATGGGCGACAAGTTTCCCCGCCAGATATTCCATCGCATCGTCTGCATCGGCGCCCTCGAAGCCCATCGGATGGACGACGGCGCCTGGCAGGTGCGGTCACTCGCGGCACCCCACCTCGGCGAGCGATCCGAACACGACATGATCCAGGATCTCGTCGACCGGATCTCCGACCTCGATCCGCGCCTCGTCACCTTCAACGGCGTCGCCTTCGACCTGCCGGTCCTGCGCTATCGCGCGATGATCCACGCCATCGCCGCTCCCGGACTGGCGAGACGGCGCTACTTCGAACGTTTCGGTCCAGATACCGTCGACCTCTGCGACATGCTTTCCGGCTTCGAGCGCCACGCCCGGGTGACGCTGCACCAGCTAAGTCGTGTGTTGGGCTTGCCGGGCAAGCCGGAGGGCGTCGACGGCAGCGACGTCGAGACCATGGTGCGGGCCGGCCGGCTCGACGAACTGGCCCGCTATTGCACCAGCGACGTCGTGAATACCTATCGCATCTGGCTGCGCTACGAGCTGTTTCGCGGCCGCCTCGGCGAGGTCGAGTTCGCCGCCAGTGAGGGGGCTCTTGCGGCCTTTCTCGCGGCGCGGTCCGGGATACAATCGCCGGCAACGGCCCCGCACTGATACAACCAAGCGGGGCGCTTGCTGGAGGAAGGGACATGTCCAAGATCCGCCGCCGCAGCCTTGTGGCGTCCGCAGCCGCATTGGCGTTCGCGCCGTCGATTGTCCGCGCGCAAAAGAAATACGACCCGGGCGTGACCGACAAAGAGATCAAGCTCGGCCACACCAACCCCTATAGCGGCCCGTTGTCGGCCTACGGCGTGATCGGCAAGGCCGAAGCCGCCTACTGGACCATGGTCAACGACCGGGGCGGCATCAACGGCCGCAAGGTGAACTTCATCTCCTACGACGACGGCTTCTCGCCGCCCAAGACCGTCGAAATGGTGCGTAAGCTGGTCGAGGACGACCACGTCTTCGCCATCTTCCAGCTGCTCGGCACGCCGACCAACACCGTCGTGCACAAGTACCTGAACCAGAAGAAGGTACCGCAGCTCTTCGTGGCGACCGGCGCCTCGAAGTGGGGCGACCCCAAGAATTTCCCGTGGACGATGGGCTGGCAGCCCGACTACTCGACCGAGGGCGGCATCTACGCCAAGCACATGCTGGCCCAGCACAAGGGCGAGAAGATCGGTATCCTCTGGCAGAACGACGATTCCGGCAAGGACTACGTCGGCGGCTTCATGAAGGGCCTGGGCAAGGAGAACGAGAAGATGGTGGTCGCCTCGGTGAGCTATGAGGTCACCGACCCCACTGTCGACAGCCAGGTCATCCAGCTCAAGAACTCCGGCGCCACGGTATTCTTCAACGACGCCGCGCCAAAACAGGCAGCCCAGGCGATCCGCAAGGTCGCCGATCTCGGCTGGAAGCCGGCACACTATCTTGCCAACGTCTCGGCTTCGGTCACCTCGGTGCTGAAGCCTGCCGGGCTGGAGAACAGCCAGGGCATCATCACCGCCGCCTATCTCAAGGACCCGACCGACACGCAGTGGGCGACGGCGCCCGACTTCATCGAGTGGAAGGCGTGGATGGCCAAGTATCATCCCACCGGCAATGCATCGGACTCCTTCAACGCCTACGCCTATGCCGTCACGGCGACGATGCACGAGTGCCTGAAACGCTGCGGCGACGAACTCACGCGTGCCAACCTGATGAAACAGGCGGCCAGCATGAAGAACCTCGTGGTGCCGATGCTGCTGCCCGGCATCAAGATCAACACCAGCCCGACCGACTTCTACCCCATCCAGTCGGTCCGCCTGCAGCGCTTCAAGGGCGAGACCTGGGAACTGTTCGGCGAGGTGCTCAGCAACGAAAGCACCTGAGCGCGGCGGCCAGACCGCGAGTCTTGGGTATTCACTCTCGCAGGACGGAAATTCTTGGAAACGATTTCCTCGCATGAGGCAATCGTTCCGAAATTCAGAAAAATCATGACGTGCCCGGCGTGCCAAGATGAGCGACGCTGGGAGACGAGAGGGGTTTCGCATGACTTTGCCCGTGGCAACGCTCGATCACGTCGTCATCAACGCGCGCGACGACATGGACCGCGCCGCCGATATCTACCGGCGGCTGGGCTTCACGCTCACCGAACGCGGCTACCATTCGCTGGGCTCGATGAACCATCTCGCCATGTTCGGCACCGACTATCTCGAGTTGATCGCCGTGCCCAAGGGCGCCA
The DNA here is from genome assembly GCA_016191685.1 of Rhodospirillales bacterium. Lineage (GTDB taxonomy): Bacteria > Pseudomonadota > Alphaproteobacteria > Reyranellales > Reyranellaceae > Reyranella. The sequence goes on from JACPVT010000389.1 coordinate 4,601, forward strand.
CGGCGGGCCGCCTCGACCTCCTCACCTATTCCGCCGGCCTGAACGGCCTGGTGTTCGGCTCCGAGGATTCGGCCGTCACCTACGCCGCTCTCGCCAAGGCCAACCTGCCCTTCGATCCGCCGGTCGAATTCACGCGACCGGTCAAGTACGAGGGCGGGCCTAATGGTATTCAGACGGGCGACGCCCGCTTCCGCACCGTGCGCATGAAGGGCGGCGTCGTACCCT
>JACPVT010000071.1 GCA_016191685.1 Rhodospirillales bacterium
CGGCGCCTCGTAGGACCACGCCGCTCGCGAACTGCGCACACCGTCCTCGACCACGTCGTAGAACTGCACGCCATGCGGACACTCGAGATCGCTGGCGGTCTTGGGTGCGGCCTGCAGGAGGTCCATGCGCACCGTGTCGCGCGGGAAATACCTATAGCCGCCGACTTCGAGGGTGCCGTCGCTTTCCGCGAGGGTCTTGCCATGCCAGATCGCTTTCATGCCGAGCCTCCTTCGGTTGCCAGCATTGTTTCGAGCTTGTCGAACGACCCCGTCCAGCCGCGGCTGTGATTGTCGACACCGGTGCGGTCGCGGAACGGACCATGGGTCAGCGTCATTTCGGTACGGTCGCCGACGGACTTGAAGATGAGCCTGACCTCCGTCTCGTGCTCGCGCGGCGTAGCGAAGGTACCGTCCGCATGCCACGCCCAGGTGAAGACCAGCCGTTCCGGCGGCTTCACCTCGATGTACTTTCCCGACACGGCGCGCGGCAGGCCATTGCTGGTGCCCAGCAAGCGCCAGGTCCCGCCCACGCGGGCATCGACTTCACAGGATTCCACCGAGACACTAGGCGGCCCGAACCACGCCGCCATCTGCCGGGAGTCCGTCCAGGCGGCAAATAGCCGCTCGCGTGGGGCTTTGAAGAGACGAACCATGCGCAGCGTCGTCGTGCGGTCATCAGCGGGAAAAGGAACATTCATCGCCAAACGATGTGGTACCGATCCGGCATAGGTCAAGTTGATCTGATAGAGTTAAGCCCTGCCCGCGGAGATGATCGAAAATGTTGGTAGTCCTCGCCGAAGCCCGCTTTGACGCCGCCCAGACCGAGCAGGTGCGCGCCATCGCCCGGCCGATGATCCTGGCCTCGCGCACCGAACCGGGCTGCGCCGGCTACGACTATGCCTTCGATCTCCTCGAGCCCGACCTGATGCGGGTGCGCGAGTGGTGGAAGGACGAGCAGGCGCTAAAGGACCATTTCGCCACGCCGCACATGGCGGCGTTCCTGAAGGCGCTGCGCGATCTTCGGCCCAAGTCCATCACGGTGAAATGCTATGAACTTGGGCCGGAACGGAAGATGCCGAACGCGTAGTTCATGTTTTTACTGAAGCGAGCGGGCTCCCGCGCCTCAGAAGGCGCTGCCGCCCGCCGGCGCATGTGAATGCGCCTAACCGCGTTTCCACGTCGTGCCCTTCGGCCCGTCCTCGAGGATCACGCCCTTGGCCTTGAGATCGTCGCGGATGCGATCGGACTCCTTGAAATCCTTCGCCTTGCGCGCGGCCTGACGGGCTGCGATCGCGGTGTCGATGTCGGCTTCGCTCGGCCCCGATGAATTAGCCGGCGTCCAGCGGAACCAGGCTTCAGCATCCTGCTGAAGCAGGCCCAGCGCATTGGCGCCGGCGCGCAGCTCGGCCGGACCGGCGAGCTGGTGGACGGCACCGATCGCCATGGGCGTGTTGAGGTCGTCGCACAAGGCGTCTTCGACCGACTTCGGCACCAAGTCACTTGCCTTGGTATCCTTGCCGCGCAGCCCGCCATACCAGCGATCGAGCGTCGCCTTGGCCTGCGTGAGACCTTCATGCGTGAAGTCGAGCGGCTGGCGGTAGTGCGCTGACAGCAGCAGCAGGCGGATCGCCTCGCCGGGAAACTGGTCGAGCAGTTCGTGCACGGTGAAGAAGTTGCCCAGCGACTTGCTCATCTTCTCGCCGGAGATGTTCAGGAATCCGTTGTGCATCCAGTAGGTCGCCATGAAGGGGCGGCCAAAGGCACTGCGGCTCTGCGCAATTTCGTTCTCGTGATGCGGGAAGATGAGGTCGAGGCCGCCGGCGTGGATGTCGAAAGTCTCGCCGAGATGCTTGGCGCTCATCGCCGAGCACTCGATATGCCAACCCGGCCGGCCGCGGCTCCACGGACTGGCCCAGCCCGGCTGGGCGTCGGTCGAGGGCTTCCAGAGCACGAAGTCGGCCGGGTCCTTCTTGTAGGGGGCCACCTCGACGCGGGCACCGGCGATCAACTCGTCGCGCGAGCGCCGCGACAGGCGGCCGTAGTCGTCCATGCTGGGCACGCTGAACAGAACATGGCCTTCGGCGGCGTAGGCATGCCCCTTGTCGACCAGGCGCTGGATCATGCCGATCATCTCGGCGACATATTGCGTGGCGCGCGGCTCGACGTCGGGCGCGAGGGCCCCCAGCCGGCGCATGTCGCTCTGATAGGCGTGGGCAGTGCGGTCGGTCAGCGCCTCGATACTTTCGCGATTGTCGGCGGCGCGCACCATGATGCGGTCGTCGATGTCGGTGATGTTGCGCACGTAGGTGACGCGCGGATAGCGCCGCTTCAGCAGGCGATAAAGCACGTCGAAGGCGACGACTGGCCGCGCGTTGC
>JACPVT010000390.1 GCA_016191685.1 Rhodospirillales bacterium
CCGAACACCTCGGTGAACTGCAGACCGGTTTCGCCCGCTCCTACGCCCTGTCGATGGTGGCCGGCGCGGCCGACATCACAGCCGTGATCCTGGCGGTGAACCTGTGGTGACGCAGACGTTTCTCGATGACGTCCGAGGGGTGTCCGGTGTCCGCAAGGGGACCGGGCTGAGACAGCCGGCCGGCTGAACCCTTTGAACCTGATCCGGATCATGCCGGCGAAGGAACGGGAGTTCGTCGAGTGAAACGACATTCAGTCACCGTCATTGGCGCCGGCGTTGCAGGCCTTTGCTGCGCGCTGGAGCTTGCCGAACGCGGGGCCAGGGTCGAGGTGGTCGAACGCGGTCGCGCCCTGGGCGAGGGAAGTTGCTCGTGGCAGGCCGGTGGCATGCTGGCGCCGTGGTGCGAGCGCGCCACGACCGATGTTTCGGTCGCGGAGAGCGGCGCGCCTTCCATCGATTGGTGGTCGCGCCATTTCCCCGGCACCGTTCGCAACGGCAGCCTGGTCTTGGCCCAGCCACGCGACTCAGCCGATCTCACGCGCTTCGCCCAACGCACCGAGCGTTTCGACTGGATCGATGCCGATCGCATCGCCGAACTCGAGCCCGATCTTGCCGGCCGCTATCGCCGGGCGCTGTTCTTTGCCGACGAGGCGCATCTCGATCCCCGCCGGGCGATGGCGGCATTGGTCGAACGCCTCGCGGACCGAGGTGTCGCGATCCGCTTCGCCGTCGAGTTGTCGCCTGATGCTGCTCCAGGAGATGCTGTCGTGGATTGCCGCGGGCTTGCCGCGCGCGATGCTCTCTCCGACCTGCGCGGCGTACGCGGCGAGATGGTGGTGGTGCGCTGCCGCGATGTCATGCTCGCGCGGCCCGTCCGCATGCTGCATCCGCGAATCCCGCTCTACGTCGTGCCGCGTGGCAATGGTCTTTTCCTGATCGGCGCGACCATGATCGAAAGCGAGCAGCGCGGGACCGTGAGCGTGCGGTCCGCGGTCGAGCTCTTGAACGCGGCCTACGCACTCCACCCTGCCTTCGGTGAGGCCGAAATCGTCGAGCTCGGCGCCGATCTGCGCCCGGCCTTCGCCGACAACCTGCCAAGGGTCCGGCGCGAGGGCCGCGTGTTCCGCGCCAATGGCCTGTTTCGTCACGGCTTTCTGCTGGCGCCGGCGTTGGCGCGGCAGGTCGCCGACGCCCTTGAGATGGAGACCGACGATGCGAATATTCCTGAACGACGACGCGCATGAGGTCGAAGCCGCGACATTGGCGGCAGCGCTGGAGTCGCTCGGCTATGGCGGCCGCAAGATCGCGACGGCGCTGAACGGCCGCTTCGTTGCCGCTGCCCAGCGTTCACTCACCAATCTGGTGGATGGCGACAAGGTCGAGGTCGTGGCGCCCATGCAGGGAGGTTGATCATGTCGCACTTCTACGGTGTCGAACTGAGATCCCGGCTGTTGTTGGGCACCGCGCGCTATCCGTCGCCTGCGGTGCTGGAGGGCGCCATCAAGGCGTCAGGCGCCGAGGTGGTGACCGTGTCGTTGCGCCGTGAGAGCGGGGCTGGCCGCGCCGGCCAGAACTTCTGGTCCTTCGTCCAGGAACTGGGCGTGCGCACGCTGCCCAACACGGCGGGCTGCCATTCGGTGAAGGAGGCGGTGACTACCGCCCATATGGCGCGTGAGCTGTTCAACACGACGTGGATCAAGCTCGAAGTGATCGGCGATGCCGACACGCTGCAGCCCGACGTGTTCGGCCTGGTCGAGGCAGCGCGCATCCTGGCCGAGGACGGCTTCGAGGTGTTCCCGTATACGACCGAGGATCTCGTGGTTGCCGATCGGCTGGTCGAGGCGGGCTGCCGTGTCCTGATGCCATGGGGTGCGCCGATCGGTTCGGCGCGCGGACTCAACAATGTCTACGGGTTGCGTTCGCTGCGCGCCCACTTTCCCGACATCCCGCTGGTGGTCGATGCCGGGCTCGGCATGCCCTCGCACGCAGCGGCCGCGATGGAACTGGGCTACGACGCCGTGCTGCTCAACACGGCCGTGGCCGAAGCGGGCGACCCTGTCGAGATGGCGCGCGCTTTTGCGCTCGGCGTCGAGGCCGGCCGCGCCGCCTTTCTCGCGCGGCCGATGGAGCCGCGCGACATGGCCCAACCCTCGACGCCGGTGATCGGCAAGGCAGCGCTCGGTGACTGAGATGCTCGATCCTTTTTATCCCGTGGTCCCCGATTCCGGCTGGGTGGCGAAGTTCGTGCCGATCGGCACCAAACTGATCCAGCTTCGCATCAAGGACCGGCCAGACGCAGAGGTGCGCCGCCAGGTGCGTGAGGCCAAGGCTGTTTGTGCGACCCATCGCGCACAACTCATCGTCAACGACTACTGGCAGGTCGCGATCGACGAGGGCTGCGACTTCGTCCATCTCGGCCAGGAGGACATGGTCGATGCCGACATCGATGCGCTACGCCGCGCGAAGATCAGGATCGGCGTCAGCACGCACGATCACGCCGAACTCGAGAAGGGGCTGGCGGTCGATCCCGACTATGTGGCGCTGGGGCCGATCTATCCCACCAAGTTGAAGCAGATGCCGTGGGCGCCGCAGGGTCCGGCGCGCCTCGGTGAATGGAAAAAGCTGATCGGCGACCGGCCGCTGGTGGCGATCGGTGGGCTCACGCTCGACCGTGCGTTGCTTTGCCTGGAGTCCGGCGCGGACATCGCCGCAGTCGTCGGCGACGTCGTGAACCACGCCGATCCCATTGGCCAGGCCCGGCTTTGGCTGGTGACCACGCGGAGGCTGGCGTGAGCGGTCGGTACGCCCGCCAGGCCGTGCTGCCGGAAGTGGGCGTTGCCGGTCAGGCGCGGCTTGCCGCCGCGTCGGTGCTGGTCGTCGGCGCCGGCGGCCTCGGCTGCCCAGTGCTGCAGTATCTTGCAGGCGCCGGTGTGGGCCGCCTTGCGATCGTCGACCATGATGTCGTCGATGAGACCAACCTTCATCGCCAGCCTCTCTATGGCATGGCCGATATCGGCAAACCCAAGGTCAAGGTGGCGCGCCGGACGCTGCAGCGTTTCAATCCAGGCGTAAGCGTCGACGCCCGCGCCGAGCGCCTGACGCCGCAGAACGCCGCGCACTTGGTTGCCGCAGCGGACCTCGTGGTCGACGCCGCCGACAGCTTTGCCGTCACCTACATCCTGAGCGACGCCTGCCAAGCCGAGGCCAAGCCGCTGGTCAGCGCCTCGGTCATCGGCATGACGGGCTATGCCGGCGCCTTCTGTGGCGGCGGACCGAGCTACCGCGCGGTCTTTCCCGAGGTGTCAGTCGATGGTGGCACCTGTGCCACCGTGGGTGTGCTCGGCACGGCCGTCGCCGTGTTGGGCGGCCTGCAGGCGCATCTTGCGCTGCATCTGCTTCTTGGTCTTGAGCCCACAGTGCTCGGCCGTGTTGTGACCTTCGACGCGCACCGCCTGGCATTCGGTGGCTTCGGCTTCGCGGGCAGCCCGGAGCCCGAGGCCTTCGTGCCCTTCATCGCATCCGATGCCGTGACGACCGACGATCTCGTGGTCGACCTGCGCAGCCTGGAGGAGGCACCGGTATCGCCGTTCGCCGGTGCCAGGCGGTTGGACGTGGAGGCGGTGACCTCGCTGGCGACGCCATTTCCGTCGCAGCGTGTCGTGCTGTGCTGCCGCAGTGGACAGCGGTCCCTGATGGCCGCCGACCGGCTGCGCGAAAGGGGAATTGCGAACCTGGCGCTGGTGGCGCTGGGTTAGGCTAAGGGAGAACATTCTTGGCCAGGGTCGGGCGGCCAAAAACGCCAAACATCTGTCGGCGCGTTTCGGCCAAATTTTCGACGTTAGGGCCCGATCAATCGACCTCGAAAAGAGCCTGGGATGGCGCTATTTCTTGGCCCAGCGGGCAGCCGCGGCGTCGTCGCCTTCGTGGGCTTCGACCCATTTCTCGCCGCTCGGTGTCTCCTCGAGTTTCCAGAATGGCGCCTTGGTCTTGAGCCAGTCGACCAGGAATTCGCAGGCTTCGAACGCCGCCTCGCGGTGCGGCGACCCTACCGCCACCAGGACGATGCGGTCGCCGGCTTCGAGCCGGCCATGGCGATGCACGATCAGTGTCGCCTCCAGCGGCCAGCGCCGCTGCGCTTCGGCCTCAATTTCCTCGAGCGCCCTCTCGGTCATGCCGGGATAGTGCTCCAGGGTCATGGCGTCGATGCGCTCGCGGTGGAGCCCGTCACGCGTGTGCATCTCACGCACCAGGCCGACGAACACCGCCAACCCGCCGATCCGCCGGTTGCCCTCGGTCAGGCGGTCGAGTTCGGCGCCGATGTCGAAGTCGGCTTCTTGCACACGCACGGTCATGGCGATGCCATCGGCCTCTAGCCGCCTGTGAAGGGAGGAAAGAACGCAACCTCGCGGGCGTCGGCGAGCGGCGCATCGAAGGTCACGGTGCGCTGGTCGACGGCGGCGCCAAAAGCTGCTCCGGCGGCCAGGGCCTCGGCGTGACCGGCACTGCGGGACCGGAGCCACTCGACCAGCTCGCCCACCGTGCGGACATTGGCCGGCGGGTTCACCTCTTCCTCCGGCACGCCGACGGTGCGCTTCATCCAGGCGAAATAACGGACTCTCATGACGGCCCCCCGGGACTGCCGGGCGAATCCTCGGCCATGTGTCTGAGGCCGGTGCGGAGATAGTCGTAGCCGGTGATCAGAGTCAGTGCGGCGGCGACCCAGATCAGGATGATCCCGACCTGCGTGACATAGGGCGAGGCAGCGTCACCCACCAGCAGGGCGGCGATCGCCACCATCTGGGCACCGGTCTTCCACTTGGCGAGTGCACTGACCGGCAGGCCGACCCTGAGCTCGGCCAGGAACTCGCGCAGACCCGACACCAGGATCTCGCGCGCCAGGATGATCATCGCGGCCAGGACATTGAGGCCGCGAAGCGTGCCGCTGTCGACCAGCATCACCAGCGCAGCGGCAACCAACAGTTTGTCGGCGATGGGATCGAGGAAGCGGCCGAGTCGCGAAATCTGGTGGTAGCGGCGCGCGAAATAGCCATCGAACCAGTCTGTCACCGCGGCGATCACGAACAGGATCATCGACAGCCACTGCGCCCAGCCGCGGTCGAGCCAGAAGCACGCGACGACCAGCGGGATCGCCACGATCCGCGACAGGGTCAGCAGATTGGGAAGGTTGAACAGCATCGATGGGGCCTGTGGGGGCACCTTAGCGACCGCCTCTGAAGTGGTCATGGATTTTCTGGGCGGTCGCGCCGGAGATGCCCGGCACCGACTTGATGTCTTCGAGCGTGGCCACGGCCACGGCACGGGC
>JACPVT010000373.1 GCA_016191685.1 Rhodospirillales bacterium
AGCACATCGAGCGCGGCAGCCGCGCGCACACGGATGCCGGTCGGATCGGCGTACCATGGCGTCAGGCGGGCCATGGTGTCGGCTGGGTTGGCCAGCGGCTTGCCGTCGCCGTGGTAGTCCATGGCGAAGGCAGCGTAGCCGAGGCCGGCGAGGCGGGCTGCGATCTTCTTGGTGTGCTCGGTGAGGCCCGGCCCCTCGTGGCAGACCAGCACACCAGCGCGGCGTCCCGGCCTGGCCTCGTCGACGACGTATTGGCCGATCATGCGGACACCATCGGCTGTGTAGTCGACGTCCTGGGTTCGCATCTTGTTTGCTTCCTCCGTTATTGCCCGGACACTAACGGACACGGCTTGACCCGCCAACAGCCTCTCGCCGCAAGTCGGCTGCCATGCTTGTTCCGACCGTCCGTTTCGCGCCGAGCCCCACCGGGCTGCTGCATGTCGGCAACATTCGCGCCGCGCTTTTCAATTGGCTGTTCGCCAGGCGACATGGCGGTACGTTCATCCTGCGCCTCGACGACACCGACCGCGTGCGAGGCAGGCCGGAATACGAAGTGGCGATCGAACGCGACCTCATGTGGCTCGGTCTCAACTGGGCGCGCAAGGAGAAACAGTCGGATCGCCTGGCTCACTATGATGCCGCCAAGATCATGCTCGCCGATGCAGGCCGTCTATACCCCTGCTACGAGACACCCGAAGAGCTTGAGTTCAAACGCAAGCGCCTGCTCGCCCAGGGCCGGCCGCCGATTTACGACCGCGCGGCGCTCAGGCTATCGGAAGCCGATAAGACCCGGTTGAAGAATGAAGGTCGGCTCCCGCACTGGCGCTTCAAGCTCGCATCGGAGGAAGTGCGCTGGGACGACCTGGTGCGCGGGCCGCAGCACATCGACGAGGCGAGCCAGAGCGACCCGGTGCTGGTGCGCGCCGACGGCACCTATCTCTACAGTTTCACCTCGGTGGTCGACGATATCGCCTTCGCCATCACCCACGTGATCCGGGGCGAGGATCACGTCACCAATTCGGGCGCGCAGATCCAGATGTTCAAGGCGCTGGGCGCTACTGCCCCGATCTTCGCGCATCTGCCGTTGCTGGTCGACGCGACGGGCGGCGGCTTGAGCAAGCGCACGGGCTCCGCTCCGGTTGCCGATCTGCGTGAGCGCGGCATCGAGGCGATCGCGCTCTCGGCGCTGCTGGCGCGGCTCGGTACCGCCGATCCGGTGGAGCCGGTGACGTCGCTCGACGCGCTGGCGGCGACCGTCGATTTCGGGCGCGTCGGACGCGCCGCCGCGAGCTTCTCGGAGGAGGAGCTTTCGCAACTGAACGCGCGGACCTTGCACATCCTGCCCTACGACGCGGTGCGCGCGCGCCTCGCCGATGATTTGGGTGAGGCTTTCTGGCTCGCGGTACGCGGCAACCTGGTGACGCTCGGCGATGCGGCGGGCTGGGCCGAGGCGAGGCTCAGAGGCCTGACGGCATAAAGATCGCGGCGATGCCGAGGGCTACGAACAGGACGGCCGCCGTCGCGCGCACGATCCTGAACGGCAGGCGCCTCGCGATGGTATCGCCGAACAGAACGACCGGCGCATTGGCCAGCATCATGCCCAAGGTCGTGCCGGCGGTGACCAGCACCAGCGAGTCGAAACGGGCAGCGAGCGCCACCGTGGCGATCTGGGTCTTGTCGCCGATCTCGACGATGAAGAAGGCGACCAGGGTGGCGAGAAAGGCGCCGGCCTCGCGCGCGGCCTGGGGGCCATCATCGGCCTTGTCGGGCACCAGGCACCAGGCGGCCATGGCGAGGAAGGTCGCGACCAGGATCCAGCGCATCGCTTCGCCGCCGACCCACCCGGCGACGGCAGCGCCCGCCCAGGCCGCGAGCGCGTGATTGGCCAATGTCGCGAGGAGGATGCCGAGGATGATCGGCACCGGTTTGCGATAGCGCGCCGCCAGCACCAGCGCGAGGAGTTGTGTCTTGTCGCCGATCTCGGCCACCGCGACGAGGGCGGTCGAGATGAAAAAAGCTTCCATTGACCGCCATTTGCACCGCAGGAAGGCATCGGATAAACTAGCGAAATGTCGCTCCTTCTATTCCCCGGCGCATACGCCGCGCGATGTAAGTGAAGCCCGCGCCTCTTCAGGCGCGTCCGGCCTTCGTACAAATTTGATTGGGGAGTAGGGGACCATGTCCCTCGTCGTCTACAACACGCTGTCGCGCGAGAAAGAAGCGTTCGCACCCATCGATGCAGGGCACGTGCGCCTCTATGTCTGCGGCCCGACCGTCTACGACTACGTGCATATTGGCAATGCACGGCCCGTCGTGGTCTTCGACACGCTCTACCGGCTGCTGAAGCGCCACTATCCGCGCGTCACCTACGTGCGCAACATCACCGACATCGACGACCGCATCATCGTGCGCGCCGCCGACAACGAGGAGTCGATCGAGGCGCTGACCGACCGCACGTCGAGTTCATATCGGGGCGACATGCTGCGGCTGGGCGCGCTCGCGCCCGACCACGAGCCGCGCGCCACG
>JACPVT010000072.1 GCA_016191685.1 Rhodospirillales bacterium
AAGGCGCCGCGCTTGCGCACCCAGTAACTCAGCAGATGCGTCTGCAGCGAAGAGCCCATCTCCTGGCAGACGTGAGCGCCGGAGTCCGAGAAGGTGGCGAGCGTGCGGTCGTGCTTCAGGATGCCGAGCACGTCATCCGGCGACTCATTGACCAGCGGCTGGACATAGACCTGGTTCTCGTTGGCCAGCGACAGATCGATCATGACCTCGACCGGATGCTGTCCGCGGGCCCTGGCCAGTTGCTCGACCGTCGGATCGTCCCAGTCAACGCCGCTCATGGCGAACAGATTGGAGTAGTCGGGCTTGCGCGGATCCGTGGTCGCCGCCCCTCCGCCCTGGAAGACGTTGTCACGCGGCTTCATCCGATCTTCGGCCATCACCAGTTCGCGCCGCACAGCAGGATCGGCCAGTCGCCGCTTCTGCTCCGGCATCGGCAGGTCTCGAATCTTGCGCCACGCCGGCAGCACGTCGAACGGCAGGTAGGATTTCAGCGAGAAGATCGCGTTGATCGAACGCGTCGTGCCCTGGCCGAACATGCGGCCGCCGGCGGCGACCGTGTCGTCGATGTACTTGGTTTGGTAAGCCCAGCCAGTCGGATCGTCGCCCTGCTTGGTCGCCAGCACGCCGAACATGATCGGGCGCTTGTAAGCGAGAGCGACTTCGCGCAGGCGGGCAAGGAAGGTGCGGTGCGCCGCGCCGCTCGCGATATCGGGGCCGACCTGGAAGATTCCCGAATCGAGTTCGGCCATGGCGGCGATGATGCGGTCGATTTCTTCCCACTCGGCGATGCGGCTCGCCACTGGGGTGTCATCGGGCGTCACGTGCGTGGAGGCGCGTGAGCTCGAGAAGCCCATGGCGCCGGCCCGTAGCGCTTCCTTCACGGCGGCGGCCATGCGGACCATGTCGTCCTCGGTGGCCTTCTCCGAGAGAGCGCGCTTGCCCATGACATACATGCGCAGCGCCGAATGGCCGATATACATGCCGTAGTTGATCGCCTTGGGCAGGCGCTCGACGGCGGCGAGGTATTCGGGGAACGTCTCCCAGGTCCAGTCGATCCCGGCCGCCATCGCCTCGGTCGGGATGTCCTCGACCGCCGACAGGCAGCGCGCGTACCAGTCGCGATCCGCGGGCTTGCACGGCGCCAGGGCAAAACCGCAGTTGCTCATGATCACCGAGGTGACGCCGTGCCAGCACGAGCAGCTGCCCAGCGGGTCCCACGCGACCTGTGCGTCCATATGAGTGTGCCCGTCGATGAAGCCCGGAGAGACGATCAGCCCGTCGGCGTCGATGGTGCGGCTGGTCGCCGACTTGATGCGGCCGACCTCGACGATCTTGCCGTCGGCAATGCCGACATCGGCCGTGAATCGGGCCTTGCCCGAACCGTCGACGACCGTGCCGCCGCGGATCACGAGATCGAGGGCCATCAGAGGCGATCCTTCTGTTCGACGATCTTCCAGTAGGTGTCTTTGGCCGCGATCTTGCCGCCGCGGAAAGTGTAGATGTCGCAACCCTGGTAGTTGAGATCCTCGCCGTCGGCGCCCTTGCCCCTCACCGTCCACACCGAAATCGCGCGGTTGCCGGCGTAGATGTACTCCTTGTGGTCCCAGCGCATGTCGGGGATCACCTTGAAACGGTCGGCCAGCGTCTTGCGGATCGTCTCCTTGCCCTTGAGCGTCCGTCCGACGGGTTCCGGCCCACGCGCCAGCCAGAAGGTGGCGTCGTCGGTGAAGCAGTCGGCAATGCAATCGACATCGCGGCTGTTGAAGGCCGCGGAAATCGACTTCATGAGTTCCGGTGTGGCGATGTCGGTATTTGCGGCTGTGATGTCCGGCATACGAAACCTCCCGCGCAGCGGTCCGAAACGATTGCAGGCTTCCGGAGCGACGGCAAGGTCGCCCTCACTTTCGGCCGCAGGCGTGCTAGCGTGGGACAACAAAGAAGGGGAAACGCGCGGTGTACGATTACATCATCGTCGGCGGCGGATCGGCCGGCTCGGTCATGGCCAACCGGCTCTCGGCCAGGAGCGCCAACAAGGTATTGCTGTGCGAAGCCGGCCAGGACACGCCGCCCGGCAAGGAACCCAAGGAGATCGCCGACAGCTATTCCGGCACGGCCTACTTCGACCCGCGCTTCCATTGGACCGAGCTCAAGGTCTACACCCAGGTCGTGAGCCACAACAATCCGCAGGAGAACCGGCCGCCGTTGCGCAAATACGAGCAGGCCCGTGTGCTGGGCGGCGGCTCGTCGATCAACGGCCAGATGGCAAACAGAGGCGCGCCGACGGACTACGAGGAATGGGCGAACCGCGGCGCCGCCGGCTGGGGCTGGAACGACGTGCTGCCCTATTTCAAGAAGGTCGAGCGCGACCTTGACTTCGACGGGCCGCTGCACGGCAAGGACGGCCGCATTCCGGTGCGGCGAATCCCGCGCGAGCATTGGAGCGGTCATGCCCAGGCGGTCGGCAAGGCGTTCGAGGAAAAGGGCTTCAAATTCCTGCCCGACCAGAACGGCGAGTTCGTCGAAGGCTATTTCCCCGTCACCCACTCCAATGCCGAGGAACGCCGCGTATCGGCGGCGATGGGTTACCTCGATACCGAGACGCGCAAGCGGTCCAACCTCACCATCTCGACTGAGACCCAGGTGAAGGCGCTGCTGTTCGAAGGCACGCGTTGCGTCGGTGTCACGGCCATGGTCGGCGGCCGGGAGCAGGAGTTCCGCAGTCGCGAAATCATCCTCTCGAGCGGCGCCATCCACACGCCCGCCCATCTGATGCGGGCCGGCATCGGGCCGGTGGGTCAGCTCACCGAGCTCGGCATTCCCGTGCTCTCCGCCCTGCCCGGCGTCGGCCAGCGGCTGATGGATCATCCCTCGATCGCGCTGTCGTCCTTCATCAGGCGGAGCGCGCGGCTGCGCGAGCATACGCGGCGCCACATCCATGTCGGGCTTCGTTATTCCTCGAACCTGCCTGGTATTCCCAAGGGCGACATGTTCGTGGCCGTGGTCTCGAAGTCGGCCTGGCACGCCGTGGGCGAGCAGATCGCCTCGCTGCTCACCTTCATCAACAAGACCTATTCCGAGACCGGCCAGGTCAAGCTCGCCTCGCGCGACTGGCGCAGCGAGCCGGTCGTCGAGTTCAACCTGCTGTCCGACAAGCGCGACCTCGACCGGCTGATGAGCGGTTTCAAGCTGATGGCCGCGGTCCAGATGACCGATGCGCTGCGAAAAGTGTCGGACGTCCCCTTCCCGGCGTCCTACAGCGACAAGGTGCGCAAGATCGGCGTGGTCAACACCAAGAACAAGTGGCTGACCCGGGCGGTGGCCACGCTGCTCGACGGCCCTGCAGCCCTCAGACGCTACATGATCGACAACTTCGTGGTCGAGGGCTTCACCTTCGACCAGGTGATGACCGACGACGAGGCGTTGGAAGCCTTCGTGCGCAAGGCCGCGATCGGCGTCTGGCACGCCTCCTGTACCTGCCGCATGGGCCGCGACGATGATCCGATGGCCGTGGTCGACACTCTGGGCCGGGTCCGCGGCGTCCAGGGGCTGCGGGTGGTCGATGCCTCGATCTTTCCCGTCGTGCCCTGCGCCAACACCAACTTCCCCACCCTGATGACGGCCGAGAAGATCTCCGAAGCCGTTCTCGCCGGACACTGAAGGAGCGGGGTCATGTCGGTCGTGCTTGGAAGCGGCGAGCATCGCTATCGGGTGGTCGAGAACTGGGCCAGGCTGCCCGACGGCTGGGAGTTCCGTGATGTCGCGGCAGTCGCCGTCGACAGCAAGGATCGCGTCTATGTTTTCAACCGCGGCCAGCATCCGATGATGGTGTTCGACCGCGACGGCAATTTCCTGCGCTCGTGGGGCGAAGGTCTGTTCAGCCGCGCCCACGGCATCGACATCGACAGCGACGACAATCTCTACTGCACCGACGATGGCGACCACACGGTCCGCAAGACCACGACCGACGGCAAGGTGCTGCTGACCATCGGCGTGCCCGACCAACCGGCGCCGTTCCTGAGCGGCAAGCCGTTCAACCGCTGCACCCACACGGCGCTCTCGCCCAAGGGCGAGATCTACGTCTCTGACGGCTACGGCAACAGCTGCGTCCACAAGTATTCGCCCGACGGCCGCCACCTGATGTGCTGGGGCACCACCGGCACCGATCCCGGTGAGTTCAACATCGCCCATAACATCGCCACCGACGAGGACGGCTGGGTCTATGTCGCCGACCGCGAGAACCACCGGGTGCAGGTGTTCGACGGCAACGGCAAGTACGAGATGCAGTGGAACAACATGCACCGGCCTTGCGCGCTCTATTGCTGCGGTGGCGGCAAGAACCCGCAGTTCATCATCGGCGAACTGGGACCGGGCATGCCGGTCAACAGCAAGCACACGAACCTTGGCCCACGCCTGGCCATCGTCGACAAGAAGGGCAAGACGATCGCGCGGCTGGGCGGCGAGCACGGCCCGGGCCAGGAGACCGGCCGCTTCCTGTCGCCGCACGGTCTCGCGGTCGACAGCCGCGGCGACATCTATGTCGGCGAAGTAAGTTACACCAACTGGCCGAGCACCCATCCCGGCGTCCCGGTGCCGAAATACCTGCGCTCGCTGCAGAAGCTGGCGTCGGAACTCGGCCCCTACCTGAAGCGCATGCCAGACGGCGAGACCGGCGAGCGCTCCCGCTGGGTCTATTTCCAGCGCCAGATGCTGCTCGATCATCCGGCGATGGAGATCGACCCCACGGTGCCGCCCTACAAATTCATCCAATGGGACGGCAAGGTCGTGCGCGAGGTCGAGCAGGTGCGCTTCAAGCCGGGCATCGATCCTGCCACTGTGGTGTTCGAGACCGGCTACGACAAGGCCGCCCTCGCCTCGTACGACATCTTCAAGCGGCTGCGCGACGCCGGTGCCATTCCCAGGCACGTGCGTTTCCAGGTCTGCCTGCCGACCCCCCAGGCCAGCGGCTACCTCTATGTGAGTGGCCCGGCACGCGAGACCTATTTCGGCGTCTACGAGCGCGCACTCAAGGCGGCGCTGGCCAACATCGCCAAGGCGATCCCGGTCGGCGACCTCTCGATCCAGTGGGATGTCTGCCAGGAAGTGCTAGCCTTCGAGGACTACTTCAAGGATCGGCCGGCTCACTACAAGAAGCAGATCTTCGAGATGCTGGGCCGATTGGGCGATGCCGTGCCGGCCGGTGTCGAAATGGGCTATCACCTCTGCTACGGCTCGCCGCGCGACGAGCATCTGGTGCAGCCCAAGGACTCCGCCATCCTGGTCGAGATGATGAACGGTACCGCCGCCGCCACGAAACGGCGCATCGACTTCCTGCATATTCCGGTGCCGAAGGGGCGTACCGACGATCCCTACTATGCGCCGCTCAGGAACTGGAAGCGACCGGACGGAACGAAGCTCTATCTCGGACTGCTGCACCACGACGACGATGCCGGCGACAAGGCCCGCATCGCCGCCGCACGGCGCGTGGTGACCGATTTTGGCCTCAGCGCCGAGTGCGGCTGGGGCCGGACCGAACCCGGGCGGCTGCCCGGGTTGCTGAAGGGACATCGTATTGCTGCGGAGGGATTGTGATGGTTGAGCGTGTTCTGGTGGTGGGCCCCAAGGACTGCCTGGCGATGGTCGACGACATCGCGCCCAAGGGCTTCGAGATCGTAAAGGCGCTGCACAATTCGCCGGAACAGAAGGCCGCCCTGCCCGGGGCCCACTACTTCATGGGGTTCGTGCAGCAATACGTGACGGAGCAACTCTACAAGGATGCGCCTCACCTCAAGCTGGTGCAGATGCTGAGCGCCGGCTACGACAGGTCCGACCTCAATGCTGCGCGCAAGAGCAAGGTGCCGTTGTGCAACAACGGCGGCGCCAACTCGGTCGCCGTCTCCGAGCATGCGCTGCTCCTGATGCTGGCGGTATCGCGCCGGCTGATCACCCAACACGCCAACGTCACCGCCGGACGCTGGCACGGCAATGCGCCGCCGACCGTCCACGAGGTCCGCAACAAGGTGCTGGGCATCATCGGCCTCGGCACGATCGGCAAGAAGGTCGCCCGCCTGGCGCTCGCCTTCGGCATGGTCGTGCACTACTACGACATCGCCCGGCTGAAGGAGGAGGAAGAGGACGCGCTCGGCGTGCGTTTCCGCCTGCTGCCCGAGATCCTGCGCCACTCCGACATCCTGTCGCTGCACGTGCCGCTGAACGCCTCGACGCAACATATGATCGGCGCCGCCGAGCTTGCGGTGATGAAGAAGTCGGCGATCATCGTGAATACCTCGCGTGGCCCGGTGATCGACGAGAAGGCGATGACGGCGGCACTCTCCGCCGGCAAACTGTTCGGCGCCGGCCTCGATGTCTTCGACGAGGAACCGACGCCGCCCGACAATCCCCTGCTCAAGCTCGACAACGTCGTGCTGACGGCCCACCTCGCCGGCCCAACCTGGGAAAGCAACGTCACCCGCCTGCGCAACGGCTTCGACAACGTCCAGCGGGTGTCCCGCGGCGAGGCGGCGCTCTGGGTGGTCCCGGAGCTCGCCTAGAGCTGCTGCCTGTTGCTAGGCGGTCTCGAGCGATGCCCTGTAGGTCTCCTTGAAGGCCAGCAGGGCCGCGAACGAGATCGCCGCCGCTGCCATGATCATGAAGGCCGGGCTGTAGTCGTTGCCCGTCCGGCTGACCAGCCAGGTCGCCGCCAGCGGGCTGACGCCGCCCACCACGCCCAGGGTGACATTGTATCCCAGCGCGATGGCCGTGCAGCGCACCGCCACGGGGGCAGCCTCGACCATGATGGCGGGTTGCGTGCCGACGAAGGTGCCGACGGCTGCGACGAAGCCCAACTGTCCCAGCAGTGCGATGGCAGGATCGACATGGTGCAACAGCCAGAAGAATGGCAGCGCACCGACAAATCCCAGCGCAGTGGCGGCGAGCATCACCGGCTTGCGGCCGAAGCGATCCGCTGCCCAGCCCATTGCGATCATCAGCGGCAGCAGCACGATCATGCTGATCGTGTTGATCCCGAGGGCACGCGCCGGCGCCATGCCGTCGACAAGCTGCAACCAGCTCACGATGTAGACGAACATCAGGTAGAAGCCGACCGAATTGAACATCGAGAGCGCGGCCAGCCGCGCCAGCAACGGGCCGTGGTTGCGCACTGTCTCGAGCAGCGGCGACCGCCCCGCGGCGCGCGCCTTCGGCGTTTCCTGGACGTGGCGGCGCAGGATGAACCCGGCCAACCCGACCAGCAGGCCGACCAGAAACGGAATGCGCCAGCCCCAGGCTTCCAGCGCTTCGGGCGACATCGTCTCGGCCAGCAGCGTGCCGCTCGCCGAGCCGAGCAGGATGCCGCCGACTGCGCCGCAGCACGCCATGGCACCGATAATCCCGCGCCGTCCCGGCGGTGCGCGCTCGACCATGAACACGATCGAGGTGGTGTATTCGCCGCCGACCGACAGGCCCTGCACCATGCGCAGCACTGTGAGCACGATCGGCGCCGCGACGCCCAGCACATGATAGCCCGGCAGAACACCGACCAGGAAGGTCGGGATGGCCATCGCCGCCACCGAGAAGGTGAGCGCGGCACGGCGGCCGAACTTGTCGCCGATATGGCCGATCAGGGCGCCGCCCACTGGGCGCATGAGGAAGCCCACCGCAAAGATGCCGAAGGCCGCCAACACCTGGGCCACGGGGTCCTCGCTGGGAAAGAAGGCGCGGCCGATGGCGGCGGCGAAATAGCCGTAGATCGCGAAGTCGTACCACTCCAGTACATTGCCGATGGCGCCGACCGCGATGGTCCGCCGCGTCTCTGCCGATATCATTGCAACTCCGTCCCCCAAATTCGCCGCGTCATCGCCGGCCGAACAAGCGGTTCGACAACGACACCAGCAGCCATCCGACGATCACGGGCACCAGCATGACGATGAAAAGCCGGGCCGGATCGACGACCTGGAAGAAGAGCCCGAACCCGTCGAGGCCAACGATGTTCGGATCCTGCCGCGGCCGCACGGCAACGAAATGCACCAACCAGCCGAGGTTCAGGGGATCTTCGGTCACCTCGAGCCAGGCGGCGAAACCGACACCCAGGATCCAAAAGATCGAAAGAACCGCCCCGATAGACTTCATCGCCCCAGCTTTCCCACCGCCCCTGCAAAGCAGGGTATCACATCACCAGCGTGCGCCCAGGAACTCGTTCACGCATTCGAGCGACGCCTTGGCATAGGTGCCGCGGCGGCTGACAGCCGCGCCGGTCAGACGATGAAGGGTGAGCGCCATCTCGGCAGCCTTGGCCACTGTCACGATGCCGCTCAACACCACCGCGCCATCGATCACGAAAGGGCATTCGCGGGAAAACAGCAGCATCGGCAGGCCACCGGCGGGGATCACGACCTCCGCCCCCGCGGCAACGAGCGGCCGGACCTGCTCGACGAATTCGGCGCGGACTCTGGCATAGGCCGTCTCATCGGTGAAGGCGTGCATGAAACCCGGCAAATCGGCGTGGATCGCCCGCACCCCGGCCACGCGCTGCTCCAGCCCGTGCGCCCTCACCTGCCGTTCGTGCCAGTCTATGAACATGGGGTCGATGGTGACGAGGCCGAACCGGCGCCCCATGGTCAGCGCCGCCAGCATGCAGGCCTCGCCGAGGCTGATGACGGGAATGTCGACCGCGCCCCGGATCTCGAGCAGACCGGGCTCCTGGAAATGGCCGATGACGAAGGCGTCGTAGCCGGCGCGTTCGGCCTCAAGCGCCAGCCGGATCGTCTGAGCGGCACAGCGGAACTCGGTCAGGGGATGGAAGAAGCGGTCTGGCGGATCAAGGCCGTGGACCTCGAAGCGGACGCCCGGCCCGGCCACGCCGTCGAGCAGGCTCTGCAAGCGCGCGACGTAGGGCGCCTGTTCAGTGGGATGGACGAAGCTCTGGTACCAGATCCGGGCGGGACGGCTCTGCTCAACCATATGATGCCCCCATGGTCGTCGACGTTTGTAGCTGCTACGGAGTGTGACAGGGGTCGACCGATCAATCGACAGCGGGGGGAGTTGCAGTGGGAGCGATTTTTCCGAACGACTTCCTCTTCGAGTTCGTCACCCTTTTCGTTGTCCTCGATCCCATCGCAACATTGCCCATCTTCATTGCAGTCACATCGGGCCTCAACCGGCGGCAGTCTCTGCTGGTCGCCTTCTATGCACTGGGAGTCTCCTTCCTGGTGCTGCTGTTCTTCATCGTCGCCGGCCAGCACCTGCTCAACGCGCTCGAGATCCCGATGGCGTCGTTCCAGCTCACAGGCTCGCTTGTGCTCCTGCTGTTCGGCCTGAAGATGGTGCTGGGCAAGATCACGGAGGAAGCGACGGAAGCCGGCAGTGACGGCGCCGGGCTGCTCGACCGCGCGATCTATCCTCTTGCGGTGCCCGGCATCGCCGGCGCCGGCGCGATGCTGACCGTGGTCATGCTGACCGACAACAAGATCCGCTCCCTCACCGAACAGGCTGCAACTACGGCCATTCTGGTGCTCTGTCTGGCGATCCTCTTCGTCATGTTCGCACTGTCGGCGGCGATCTTCCGCGTGCTCGGCCGGCCGGGTGTCGAGATTGTGAGTCGAGTGTTCGGACTGATACTGGCCAGCATCGCGACGACCAACCTCGTCGTCGCGATCAAGATAAGCTTCGGGATTTCGGCGGGCTAGCCTGGCGTAATGGCGGAGAGGAAGGGATTCGAACCCTCGATAGGGGTTTACCCCCTATAACGGTTTAGCAAACCGCCGCCTTCGACCGCTCGGCCACCTCTCCGCAGTCCGTTAAGACCCCGGCGATCGAAATATCCACGACGGATGCGCGGCGGTTCTAGCGGGGGGGCCCGGGGGTGTCAAATAACCCCGCAATTTCGCAAGCGATATCAGGCTCTTGGCGTCCCGGCACGCGGTATGCGACGGTGCCAGCATGAGTTCTTCAGTTCCCAATTCCATCGACATGCTCCAGCGCCTGGTGACGTTCGACACCACCTCGCGCAACTCGAACCTGGAGCTGATCCAGCACATCCAGGGCTACCTCGGCGAGCACGGCGTCAAGAGTACGCTGGTGCCCAACGAGCAAGGCACCAAGGCCAATCTCTACGCCTCGATCGGACCGGATGCGCCGGGCGGCATCGTGCTGTCGGGCCACACCGACGTGGTGCCGGTTGACGGCCAGGCCTGGGACACCGATCCCTTCACGCTCACCGACAAGCCCGACGGCAACCTCTATGGCCGCGGCACCTGCGACATGAAGGGCTTCATCGCCACCTGCCTTTCCCACGTCCCTGCGTTCCAGCGCGCCAAGCTCAAGGTGCCGATGCACTTCGCCTTCAGCTACGACGAGGAGATCGGCTGCCTCGGCGCCCACTCGCTGGCCGAGAAGCTGATGGGCAACGTGCCGCGTCCGCAGGCGGTGATCGTGGGCGAGCCCACCATGATGGGCGTGGTCAACGCCCAGAATGCCGGCGGCGGTCACGTCGCTACCTTCACCGGCGTCGAAGCCCATTCCTCGATGACCCATCTCGGCGTCAGCGCCATCCACTTTGCCGGCGACTTTATCCATTGGCTGAACGAACTGCAGGTCGAGCTCGCGGAACGGCAGCGCACCGACATCGACACCGTACCCGGCCACACCACGATCAACGTCGGCATCGTGAACGGCGGCACGGCCGGCAACATCCTGGCTCGCGAATGCACGCTGCGCTGGGGCTATCGCACCCTGCCCGGCGACGACGCCTGGGAAGTGCAGCGCCGCGCCGAGAAGTATGTCGCCGAGCTGCTGCTGCCCAGGATGAAGGCCAAGCATCCCGACGCCAACATCACGCTGGAGCGCCGCTCCTTCGTGCCCGGGCTGAAGCCAGAGGAGAACGAGGAGGCGACCAGGCTCGCCCTGCAGTGGACCGGCGGCAACCGCACCTACGCCGTGCCCTACGGCACCGAGGCCGGCATCTTCCGCGGCCACGGCATCCCGACCGTGATCTGCGGCCCCGGCGACATCTCGCAGGCCCATCAGCCCAACGAGTTCGTGGCCAAATCGCAGATGGACGCCTGCGACGCCTTCATCGCCAGGATGATCGGCTGGGCAGAGCGGCAGTAGAGGCTCGCCACGGGAAGGGCTCAGCGGCATTCGGCGTGGCACGGACATTGCGACGGGAAAGTCGCGCCGACATGATGCACGAAGCTGAAGAGACGAGGCATTACGATGATCCTGGGAATGTCGCTCTCGACTTTCACGACCCTGCACGTCGTATTGAGCCTGATCGGAATCGCGTCAGGCGTCGCCTGCCTTATCGCCCTGGTGGGCTCGCGAGTACCCGCCGGATTGACGCTGACCTTCCTGCTGACCACCGTCGCCACGAGCGTGACCGGCTTCTTCTTTCCCGATCTCAAGATCGGGCCGCCGGTCGTCTTCGGCATCGTCTCCCTCGTCGTGCTGACGCCGGTCCTGCTGGCGCTCTATCAGTACCGACTGGCCGGACCGTGGCGCTGGATCTACATCACAGGTGCCGCCTTCGCGCTCTACCTCAATTCGGTCGTCGGCGTCGTGCAGGCTTTCCAGAAGCTCGCCTTCCTGAAGCCGCTCGCACCAACGCAGTCCGAGCCGCCGTTCCTGGTGGCGCAGCTCGTCGTCCTCGTCGTCATCGTCGGACTGACCGTGCTTGCGCTCAGGCGCTTCCGCCCTGCCGCCGCCTGAAGCACGGGTCTATCGACAGGACGCGAGCTACAGCCAACGGCGAACCCGGGACTTGTAGCCGAGATAGGCATCGCCGAATTTGCGCTCGAGATAGACTTCCTCCCGGGCGACTACGCCGTAGCGGATGACGAGATAGAACGGCGCCAGCGCGACAAGGATCCATAGGCTGTTGAAGGCGATGGCGAGGCCGATCTGGCCGAGGAACATGCCGACGTAGATGGGATTGCGCGTGAACCGGTAAGGGCCATTCGCGACGATCGTCGTCGTCGGTTTGTTGGTTTCGATCCGGCTGCCCGCCCGGCGGATCGTCACGATCGCCCAGATCGCGCCCGCAAAGCCTGCCGCGAATACGGCCGCTCCGACCCAGATGTTGGAAACAACAGGCGGCACGAACGGCAAAGGGTAGAGCCAATCGACCCCGAGACCGGCAACGAACGCAAGCGCCCATGCGATCGGCGGGTGGATGACCGTATCGGCATGATCTGCCATCTCGTCCTCCTGTCCGCGATCAGACGCCGGCGCAGACCGTGTGTTCGGTGCGGAAGACGCCGTGCTGGCCGAAGCGCTTGCTGTAGGCCTCGCCGATCGCCTGAACCTTGGCATGGTGCGCCGGCGCATCGAAGACGACGACGACCAGCAGCTTGGTGCGTTCGCGCAACGTCTGATTCATGGAATTGCGGGACTGCCCGGCGACGTTGAGGACGCTCAGCCCATCGGGAAAGCGCGGCGTCACCTCGCTGGCCACGAACTCGGCCCACTGCCTCTCGCTCACTTCGCCGCCACCCTCGATGTCACGCCCGAAAAAGAGGTTTATCTCGAGGGCGGGTTTGAGAGGCGCCGAGCAGGCGCTCGCCACCTGCGGCGGCTGGGACGGCGCGCTGGTTTGTACGCAGGCGGCGAGCAGGCCGAGTACGGCCAGCAGGGCAAGCTTGCGCACGATCAGTTCAAATACGGAACAGACATGCCCTTGGTAACCGCCGGACGGGCGTTGACGAGATCGTACCAGCGCTTGACGTTGGCGAAGTCGGCGAGGTTCACCGTGTGCCATTCATGGCGCGCAGCCCACGGGAAGATCGACATGTCGGCGATGGTGTATTCCTCGCCGGCAACGAAGGGGGTGCCCGCGAGCTGCTTGTCGAGCACGCCGTAGAGGCGCTTGGCCTCGTCAACATAGCGCTTCATGCCGTATTCGATCTTGGTGGGAGCGGCGCGCAGGAAGTGGTGCGCCTGGCCCAGCATCGGGCCGAAGCCGCCCATCTGCCACATCAGCCACTGCAGTGCGTCGTAGCGCTTGGCGGCATCAGTTGGCATGAACTTGTTCGTCTTTTCGGCGAGGTAGATCAGGATCGCGCCTGACTCGAACAGACTGTAAGGCTTGCCGCCGGGACCGTCGGGATCGACGATCGCGGGGATGCGATTGTTGGGGCTGATGCGCAGGAACTCGGGCTTGAACTGTTCGCCTTTGGAGATGTCGACTTTGTGCACGCTGTAGGGCAGCCCGCATTCCTCGAGCATGATGGAAATCTTGCGGCCGTTGGGCGTGCCCCAGGTGTGAAGTTCGATCATCTCTGCATTTCCCCCTTCATTACGAAATGACTACAACAGGATCAGGCGAAGTCGTCGCCTCCGCCGCCCATGTCCTGGTCGTATGACGCGGTATCGTAATCTTCGGAAGGCGCGTCTTCCGCCATCCGGTTATCGTCCTGCACCATCGCCTGCTGCTGAGTGTCGGGCGCGGCTGCCGGTTGGGCGAACGGGCCGGGATTGTTGCCCATCATGCTGCGAATGCCCTCGAACAGGAGCGCGCCGCCCGCAACGCCGGCCGCGGTCGCCATGGCCGTGCGGAGGAAGCTGCCGCCCGCGGGTGCAGCCGCCGGTGCCACCGCCGCCTGCAGCGGCGAACGGGTCGCGGGCACGGATGCCGGAGCCGCGGGTTTCGCCCCCGCCAATTGTGAACCCCACGGACTCACCTTCGGCGCATTGCCCAGGAAGCTCGTTGGCGCGGCCGGTGCCGCATTCACCTTGGCTTCAAGCTCGGCAATACGCTCCTGCGCCGCCTTCAGCGCCTGCTCCTGTACCAAGACGGTTTGCACCAGCAGATAGGGTGCCGCCGGCTGGCGCGCGACCGAACTCGAAATCAGGGCCTCGGCCTCGGGGTCGCGCGCCTGCGCCTCGAACTGCTGGAGCCGTCCGAACAGGCCGGAAATAAGGTCGCGTTCTTGCGATTCCATGACAATGCCTCCCGCCCCTCCCTGCGTCGTGGGGCTCCGCCAACGTGGTTGTCCGCTGGCGGAGCGTCAAGGGCTGGAGGTCAGCGCACCACGGAAGCTGTCTGGCCAAACAGGATCTTGCGCTGTTCCTCGGTGTTGATCCCCGGCGTCTGGCGCAGCTCGGCGCCGGCGGCCTGGCCTTTCAGCACGGCAGGACGCTTGCCGGTTTCGCGGAACCACTTCTCCAGGTTCGGGAAGTCCTCGAGCTTCTGGCCGAAGTTCTTGAAACCCACCACCCACGGCCAGATCGCCATGTCGGCGATAGAATAGTCACCTGCCACGAACGACCGGTCGGCGAGGCGCTTGTTCAGCACGCCGAATAGGCGATTCACCTCGTTGCTGTAACGGGCCTGGCCGTAGGTGAGCTGCTCGGGCGGATTGAACTGCGGTGCATATATGTTGAAGTGGTTCGCCTGTCCCGCCATCGGACCGAGGCCGCCCATCTGCCAGTTGACCCACTGCAGCACCTCGTACTTGCCGCGCAGATCCTTGGGAAGAAACTTGCCGGTCTTCTCGGCGAGGTACTGCAGGATGGCACCCGACTCGAAGACAGCGAGCGGTGCGCCGCCGCCCGCCGGATCGTCGTCGACGATGGCGGGCATGCGGTTGTTGGGGCTGATCCTTAGGAACTCGGGCTTGAACTGCTCACCTGTGCCGATGTTCACCGGCACCAGCCTGTAGGGCAGGTTGCATTCCTCGAGCATGATGGAAATCTTCCAGCCGTTCGGCGTCGGCCAGTAGTAAAGGTCGATCATGAAGTGCCTCCTGGAGAGGATCTGGATTGGCGCCGACACTAGACCATCCAGCGCTCCGCCCGAAACGGGCACGCGCTAATGCCCTCATGAGGAAATGGTTGATTTGCCGGGCGCACTGAACGCCTTACTGTTGATGCATGATTTCTCGCCGGAACGTTCTCTCTGGCCTGGCGGCTTCAACTGCAGCGGGATGCAGCTCTCGCCAGGCGCCCTTGGCGCCCTATCAGTATCCGATCGCGCCGCCGCCGCCGGATCGCGCGTCGCTTGGATTGGACGCGGTGATCGACCTCAGTCGAAGCGTCAACGTCTCCGACTTCCGACTGGTGCGTCAGAGCAACATCATTGGCGTCATCCATAAAGCAACCGAAGGCGGCGATTATGTCGACACGGCGTGCGCGGCGAGACGCCCGCAGGCCGAGGCGGCGGGATTGCTGTGGGGCACCTATCACTTCGGCACGGGACAATCCTCGGGCGCGAGGCAGGCGGCGTTCTTCCTGTCTGTTTCACGGCCCGGCCCCAAGACCCTCCTCGCCCTCGACCTCGAGGCCAATGAAAACAATCCGTCAAACTCCATGAGGCTCGAACAGGCCGAGGAGTTTGTGCAGGCGGTTGCCGAGGCGACGGGCCGGCTGCCGGTGGTCTATGTGCATCCGACCTGGGCCAATGGCGATCCGCTGCCGGTCTCCGGCCTCAGTCTCGGCGCCCGGATCACGCCGGACTCGATCCTGGCCCGCTGCGGCCTGTGGGTCGCCGACTACCATGACTCGCCCGAGATTCCGCTTGCCTGGGAGGCAAGGGGCTGGCGACTTTGGCAATATGCGGGCGACGAGAGCGCGGGCCGCCCCGCCTACGGCCAGACCAACATCGTCCGGGGTGTCAGCCACTGCGATCGCAACTTGTTCAACGGCGACGCGATCGCGCTCGATCGGTTCTGGAGCGCCGCCTAACTCAATACAAAATGGTTGTTTCGTAACAAGTGCCGGTGAGAATATTCGCCGGGAGGATTTTCGATCATGGCCGTTTCACTTTATGATTTCTGCGTACCCGCCTACCTGCAGATCCTCGGCGCCACCGAGGGCTTCCTCAGCCGCAGCCTCAGCCATTTCAAGGACAACAACGTCGATCCGAACGAAATCGTCGAGACGCGCCTGTTCGCCGACATGGCACCGTTCCGCTTTCAGATCGTGGCCGTGGCCCACCATTCGTTGGGTGCCGTGAACGGCATGAAGGCCGGTCAATTCGGACCGCCGGGGCCCTCCACGCTCGACTATGCCGGTCTCCAAAAGCTCGTGACCGACACGAAGGAAGCGATGCAGAAGGTGACGCCCGCCGAAATCAATGGCTGTGAAGGCAAGGATGTCACCTTCCAGCTCCGCGACACCAAGATACCGTTCACCGCGGAGGGTTTTATCCAATCCTTCTCACTGCCGAATTTCTATTTTCACGCCACAACCGCCTACGACATCCTGCGCTCGAAGGGCGTTCCCATCGGCAAGCGCGACTTCCTGGGCAGATTGCGTTTGAAGACATGACCACCCCGGTGAGCAAGCCAAAGCATATCGGCATCGTCGCCTGTTCCGCCGAGGGTGCCGCCCTCTGCTACCGGACGATCTGCGTCGAAGGCGCCGGCCTGATGGGCCCGCATGCGCATCCCGAAGTTTCCAGGC
>JACPVT010000374.1 GCA_016191685.1 Rhodospirillales bacterium
GCGCTGCTGCTGGCGGTTTGCATGAGCACCCTGCTGCTGTCGCTGGTCCTGTCGCAGCGCAAGGAAGTGGCCGGCGTGTGGGCGCTCAGCCTGCTTGCGGTCGCGCTGCTCCTGATCGGGACTTACGTGCGTCGCGCCGGGCGCGTGGCCGAGCCGATCATCCGGCCCGCGCTGTTCGCCGATGCGCGCTTTGCCATCCCCAACCTGCTGAACGTGCTCGCCAACCTGGCCGGCTTCGCGATCCTGCTGCTGACACCGTACTACCTGGCGAATGTCCTCAAGCTCACCGCGCTCGGCAGCGGCATCGTGCTCGCCATGGCCTTCGGCGGCAGCCTCATGGGCGCGCCGTTTTCGGCATTCCTGGTCGCTCGCATCGGGCAGCGCCCCACCGTCTTTGCCGGCATCGCGTTCGTGGGCCTTGCCCTACTGCCGCTCGGCTTCACCGGCATCGACACGCCCGTACTGCTGGTGGCGCTCCTGTTGATCCTGGAGGGGATCGGGCAGGGGCTTTTGACCGTGGCCTACACCGACATCGTGACGGCCACCCTGCCATCGCGTGATCGTGGTGTTGCTGGCAGCCTGGCTCTGCTGACGCGCACCTTGGGCATCGTCAGCGGCGCCTCGGTGCTGACGGCGCTGCAGGCGTACGGCGCCGAGGGCTTCCTCGGCATGGCAGGTTTCCTCGCCGGCTACCGCTTCGCCTTCGCGGTGGCCGGCGGCGGACTGTTGGCGGCGTTGCTGCTCTCCTGCCTGTGGCCGCGCGTCTGGTTTGCGCGCTAACGTGTCACCGGGGAGACCGTACGGGGGAGATCGCACGCCATGTTCACGACCCGCCTGGTGAAGACGGCCATGGTTGCCTCGACGGCGCTGTTCGCGCTTCTGGTGACCTTGAACAACCTCGTCGATTACAACTCGAACTACCAGTTCGTGCGTCACACGCTCAGCATGGACACGACGTTTCCCGGCAACGCCCTGATGGGGCGGGCGATCACCGCGCCGGCTTTGTGGACCGCGGGCTACTGGGCGATCATCCTTACCGAGGCCGTGGTCGGGCTTACGCTGGCCTTTGCGGCGGTGCAACTCGCGGCCAACCTGCGGTCTGGTGCGGCAAGGTTCAACGCAGCCAAGAAATACGCCATCGCCGGCGCCGGTCTCGGGTTCCTGCTGTGGTTCACCGGCTTCATGGTCGTGGGCGGTGAATGGTTCCTGATGTGGCAGTCCAAGACCTGGAACGGGCAGGAGGCCGCGTTCCGCTTCTACATGACCTTGCTCGTGGTGGTCATCTTCCTAAATCAGCCGGACGGAGAACTCGACGCATGATTTCCAAGCGAAGGTTGATCGTGGGCGCGGGGGCGCTGATCTGCGTCGTCGGTGCACATCCCGCTCGCGCCGCCCTGCCGCCGATCTCGATGGCACGACACGAGCAGGCGATGCGCCAGGCGATCGAGGAGGCCAGGCGCAATCCGGTCTATCCTTTCGGCGCGGTCATCGTGCGTGCCGCCAACGGTGAGGTGCTGGCGCGCGGCGTCAACAATTCGCGGGAGAATCCGATCCTGCACGGCGAGATCGCCTGCATGAACGATTACGTCCGACTGAACGGCAACAAGGGCTGGGGGCAGGCGGTGCTCTACACGACCGGCGAGCCCTGCTCGATGTGCATGAGCGCGCTGGTGTGGGCCGGCATCGGTGGCGTCGTGTTCGCCTCGTCGATCAACGGCATCCGGCGGTCGGGCATCGACCAGATCGACATCACCGCCAGGGCCGTCGTCGCGGCCTCGCCGTTCTACGGCGGGCTGCTGCTTGGCGGCGTGCTCGCGGCGGAGACCGACCGCATGTTCATGGAGCGCTGCAGGGGCTGACGGCACGTCGTCAGGTCAGCTTGATATTGCCTTTCTTGATGATCTCGCCGAACGCCTTGTTCTCGACGGCGATCCGCGCCTTGAAGTCCGCGGGGCTGAGATAGGTCACGCGCATGCCGCCGTTGTGGACTTTCGCCATGATGTCAGGTGCGCGCAGCGCCGCAGCGATCGCCTGGTCGAGCTTGGCCACCACTGCCAGCGGCGTCCCGGTGGGGGCGAGCACGCCGAACC
Organism: Rhodospirillales bacterium; assembly: GCA_016191685.1. Taxonomy (GTDB): domain Bacteria; phylum Pseudomonadota; class Alphaproteobacteria; order Reyranellales; family Reyranellaceae; genus Reyranella. The sequence goes on from JACPVT010000374.1 coordinate 2,091, forward strand.
ACGAATCGCCGCCGTCCTTGCCGTAGCCCTGCTCGCGCAGGGTCGGAATGTCGGGAAAATCGGGATGGCGCACTTCGGCCAGCATGGCGAGGCCGCGCACCTTGCCCGCCTTGATGTGCGGCAGCGTCAACTGGTCGAACTGGACCTGGACTTCGCCGGCCAGCAGGGCGTTGGTCGCCGGCGCGCTGCCGCGGTAGGGCACGTGCACCATCTGGATGCCGGCCTCGAGGTTGAGCATTTCGCCGAACAGGTGCGTGATGGTGGCGAGCCCGGCCGAGCCGAAGTTGATCTTGCCCGGGTTGGCCTTGGCGTAGGCCACGAACTCGGCGACCGTCTTGGCTGGCACAGAGGGGTGCACGGCAAGGGCTCCCCACGACGTCGACATACGCGAGACCGGGATGAAATCCTTCTCCGGGTCGAACGGGATCGGCTGCAGATGGCGGGTGATGCACACCATCGCCGTGGTGGTGGTGAGGAAGGTGTAGGTGTCGACTGGCTGGTTCTTCACGTATTCGGCGCCGATCATGCCCGAAGCGCCGGCCTTGTTGTCGAACAGCACGCCCTGGCCGAGGATCTGCCCGGCACGCTCCATGACGATGCGCGTCGAGACGTCGGAGGGGCCGCCCGGCGGGTAAGGTATCACCATGTGCAGCGGCTTGGCCGGCCACGTCTGGGCGATGGCCGGTGCTGCCAGGGGTGCTGCCAACGTGGCGAGGGCAGAGCTGGTGAACGCACGACGACGCATGGACGCTCCTCCGTTTGTTTGTTGGGGCCAGCATTCCACGCAGGCTCCCGCGCCGCCAGTGGCGTGTTATGGTGGGTCATGAGACGGTTTGGCGATGCGAAAGTCGCGGCGGTGTTCAAGGCCTACCCACCTGCCGTCCGTACCCGGTTGCTGGCATTGCGCGAGATGGTGTTCGACGTCGCCATCGCCACGCCCGGCGTGGGGCGGCTGACCGAGACCCTGAAATGGGGCCAGCCGAGCTATCTCACGGTCGAGAGCGGCAGCGGCACCACGGTGCGCATCGATCGCCTGAAGGGCTGCGACGACGGCTACGCCGTCTACTTCCACTGCCAGAGCGGCCTGGTCGAGACTTTCCGCACCATCTACCCCGACACCTTCGCCTATGAAGGCAAACGCGCCCTGTTGTTCGGTGCCAAGTGCCGCGTACCGGTCCGGGAATTGCGTCATTGCCTCGCCCTCGCGCTCACCCATCACGCCCGAAAGAAATCCGGAAAGGCCGCATGACCACCACCGTCTATTCCGCCCGCCGCATCATCACGATGAATCCCAACCGGCCTTTCGCCAGCCATGTCGCGGTGCGGGACGGCCGCATCCTGGGCGCCGGCTCGCTCGAGGAGCTGAAAGGCTGGGGCAAGGTCGACCTCGACACGCGCTTCGCCGACAAGGTGATCCTGCCGGGTTTCGTCGAAGGCCACAGCCATGCCTTCGAAGGCGGCGTCTGGAAGTTTCCCTACGTCGGCTATTTCGACCGCACCAGTCCCGAGGGCAAGTGTGCAGCCGGCCTGAAGAGCATCGACGAGGTGGTGGCGGCGCTGCAGGCGCACGAGAAGACCCTGCCCAAGGGCACCTCGCTGCTCGCCTGGGGTTTCGACCCGATCTACTTCGGCGGCCGGCGGATGGGGCTCGCCGACGTCGACAGGATCTCGACGGAGCGGCCGGTCGTGATCGTCCATTCCAACTTCCATGTCGCCAACGCCAACACGCCGGTGCTGGCCAAGGCCGGCATCACGCGCACCACCAACGTGCATGGCATCGTGAAGGACGCGGCCGGCGAGCCGACCGGCGAACTGCAGGAAATGGCGGCCAAGTACATGGCCTATCGCGCGGCCGGCGTGGAGATCGCCGCCGTCCTGAGCGACGAGCAGGCGGTGTGGCGCTTTGCCAGGGTGGCCCAGCTCGCCGGCGTCACCACCGCCACCGACCTGCACAACGAGCTGCCCGAGAGCACGGTGGAGGGCTATCTGAAGGCGACCGGCTCGGACGACTTCCCGATCCGCCTGCTGCCGGCCTTTGCGGCGACGTCGGTCCCGCCCACCGACGGTGTCGCCCGCTTGCAGGCGCTCGTGAAGAAGAACAACGACAAGCTGCGCTTCCAGCTCGTCAAGATCGTGACCGACGGCTCGATCCAGGGCCTGTCGGCGCGCATGCGCTGGCCCGGCTACTACGACGGCACGCCCAACGGCGTGTGGAATGTTGGGCCCGACGACATCGACCGTATCCTGCTGGCCTATCATCGCGCCGGCTTCCAGGTGCATATCCACACCAACGGCGACGAGGCCTCGGAGGTGGGGATCGAGGCGGTGGAGCGGGCGCTGGCCGCGGCGCCGCGCTGGGATCACCGCCACACGCTGCAGCACGCGCAGATGGCCGATGCCGGCCAGTTCCGCCGCATGAAGGCGTTGGGCATCTGCGCCAACCTGTTCGCCAATCACCTCTATTATTGGGGCGACATCCACTACGCCAGGACTCTGGGGCCGGAGCGCGCCGAGCGTATGGACGCCTGTGCCACGGCGCTTGCCACGGGTGTGCCGCTGGCCATCCATTGCGATGCGCCGGTGACGCCGATCGGGCCGCTGTTCACCGCCTGGTGCGCGGTCAATCGGCTGACGGCCTCGGGCCGGACGCTGGGCGAGGCCGAGAAGATCCCGGTGGCCGACGCGCTGCGCGCCATCACGCTGGGCGCCGCCTACACGCTGAAGCTCGACGAGGAGCTGGGCAGCATCGACGTCGGCAAGCGCGCCGACTTCGCCATCCTCGACGACGATCCGCTTTCCGTGCCGCCCGAGAAGCTGAAGGACGTCGGCGTCTGGGGCACGGTGCTGGGCGGCAAGGTGTTCGAGGCGCCAAAAGCGTGAGCGAACCGATCCCCTTCACCGTCATCGGTGGCTTCCTGGGGGCGGGCAAGACGACGCTGCTGAACCGTCTGCTGGGCGGCGCGGAGGGCCGGCGGTTCGCCGTCCTGGTCAACGACTTCGGTGCACTCGATATCGACGGCGGCTTGGTCGCGGTGCACGGCGGCGACACCATTGCGCTGGCCAACGGTTGCCTCTGCTGCACCATCGGCGATTCGCTGGTGACGACGCTGCTCGGCCTGCTGGAGCGGCCGGAGCGGTTCGACCACATCGTGGTCGAAGCCTCGGGCGTGGCCGATCCCGGCCGCATCGCCGATCTCGCCGTGCTGGAGCCCAGGCTTTCGCGCGACGGCGTGATCGTGGTCGTCGATGCCGCCGAGGTTCGGGCACGGGCTACCGACCGAAGAACAGGCGACACGGTCCTGCGACAGCTCAAGGCGGCTGACCTGCTGGTGTTGAACAAGATCGATCTGGCAGAGGAACTGCCGGCATTGCGCGACTGGCTGGGCGTGCAATCGACGGCGCCGACCCTCGAGGCCCGCCACGGCGACGTGCCGCTCGATCTGCTGTTCGGGCTCGATCGTGCCGGCGCCTCGGGCCATAGCTCCCCTGTCGACGCTTTTGCGAGCTGGTCCTACCAGTGGTCCGAGCCCGTGGAGCGCGCCGACCTGCTGGCGATGCTGCGCGAGGCGCCAGGCGAGGTTCTGCGGGCCAAGGGCATCGTGCGTTTCGCCGACACGCCGGACCGTCGCTCGGTGGTCCACCTGGTCGGTCGCCGGCTCGACATCAGCGACGAAGGTCCGTGGGGCGATACGGCCGGGTCGCGGCTGGTGATGCTGGGGCTGAGGCCCGTGCTAGGCTCGCTGCCGAGGGAGACAACGACATGACCGGCAGGCTGAAGGACAAGGTGGCGATCGTGGTCGGTGCGGGCTCGAGCGGTCCGGGCTGGGGCAATGGCAAGTGCACGGCGGTCACCTTCGCACGCCAGGGCGCCCGGGTGTTCTGCGTCGATCGCCTGCGTGCCGCCGCCGAGGAAACCGTCGGGCTGATCGAGAAGGAGGGCGGCACCGCCGTCGCCTTTGAGGCCGACGCCTCGAAGAATGCCGATGTGAAATCCATGGTCGAGACCTGCATGGCCAAGTGGGGCCGGATCGACATCCTCGACAACAATGTCGGCATCGGCTCGCAGGGCGGGCCGGTCGAGCTCAGCGAGGACGAGTGGGACAAGGTCTTCGACGTCAACGTGAAGAGCTTTTTCCTGACGGCCAAGCACGTCATTCCGGTGATGGAGAAGCAGGGCAGGGGCTCGATCGTGAACGTGAGTTCGATCGCCTCGATCCGCAGCCCCAAGGGCATCTCCTACCTCGCCTACAATGCGAGCAAGGGTGCAGTGAATTCGCTCACGCTGGCGATTGCCTCGCAGTACGCGGAGAAGGGCATCCGCTGCAACGCCATCCTGCCCGGACTGATGCACACGCCGATGATCGACTTCCTGGCCGAGCAATACGCCAAGGGCGAGACCGATCACAACCAGGCCTACGACAAGATGATCGCGCTGCGCGACAAGGCCTCGCCCACCGGCAAGATGGGTACCGGCTGGGACACGGCGAACGCGGCGCTGTTCCTGGCGTCGGACGAGGCAGCCTATGTGAACGGTCACCTGCTGGTGGTGGATGGCGGCATCACCGTAAGGGCCTAGGGCGCGCGCTTGAGGAAGGTCCGGAAGACCAGCGGGCCGGTGAGGATGATCAGGAAGAGCCGGAAGAGATGGTGGGTCGCCACCATGGCGATTTCGATGCCCAGCGCCAAGCCGATCAGGCTCATTTCCGCGAAGCCGCCGGGGGCGTAGCTCAGTACGGTGGCGTCGAGGTTGAGGCCGGTCAGCGCCACCGTGATCATGGCGAAGCCCACGGCACAGCCGATCAGCAGGAACGCGGCCCCGATCGAGGCGCCCATTTCCTTGTGCAGCTTGTCGAAGTTGGCACCCACGAATCGGCAGCCGATGGCGGTACCGACCACGACCTGTGCGGCCGCGACCAGCACGCCCGGCGGCTGCGAGTTGGTGAGGCCGCCGAGATGGACGATGGCGCTCGCAATCATCGGCCCCATCATGAAGCTTGCCGGCAGGCGCAGCAGGCGGCCGACGGCGGCACCGACGATGCCGCAGGCGATCAGGACCGCGTAGTCCTTCCAATCGTTGCCCGTGGGTCCGTGCACCATGGCGAGGACGCTGGTCTGGGCGCCGTTCACCAGCCGGTACCAGATGGGAATCGTGAGCACGACGGTGAGGATGCGCAGCGCATGGGCCAAGGCGATGGCGCGCTCGTCACCGCCCAGCGCACCACCCATGATGGTCATGTCGTTCAGCCCGCCCGGCATCGAGGCGAAGTAGCAGGTGACGCGGTCCCAGCCCGTGAACACGCGCAGCCAGACGTAGCAGAGGCTCGCGCCGGTCATGGTCATGCCGGTCAGCACGCAGAGGCTCACGGCCCATTCGCCGAGCCGCTGCACCAGATCGGGTGTGAAACCCGAACCCAGCAGCACACCCAGGATGATGATCATGCCCTGGCGAAGGCGCACCTTCATGCCGATGCGCAGGCCGAAGAAGGCCGCCACCGTAGAGAAGACGCAGGCGCCCAGCATCCAGGCGAGCGGCATCCGGAGCCAGTTGAAGACGAAGCCGCCAACCGTGCCGATCGCCAGCGCGAGCGCAAGCGGCGCCCACCCGTCGTGGCCTATGATGCGCTTCTTCTCGGGCTTGAAGGCGACCGCTTTGCCGCTCAAGGCGCGAACTGCTCCTTGAGGATACGCTCCTCGAGGTCGTGTTCGGGATCGAACAGCAGCGTGAGCTCGATGTCGGTGGCCTCGGTCACGGTCACTTTCGCCACGTTGGCGATCTCGACCGAATCGGCCGCCGCCGCCACCGGCCGCTTGCTCGGATCGAGGATGGTGAGGTCGACGCGGGAGGCGCGCGGCAGCAAGGCCCCGCGCCAGCGCCTGGGCCGAAAGGCGTTGATCGGCGTCAGCGCCAGCAAGCCTGCACCCAGCGGCAGGATCGGTCCGTGGGCGGAGAGGTTGTAGGCGGTGGAGCCGGCCGGCGTAGCCACGAGGGCGCCGTCGCAGGAAAGCTCGGCCAGCCGTTTCTGGCCATCGACCGAAACGGCGATTCGGGCGGTTTGCCGGCTCGACCGAAGTAGCGAGACCTCGTTGATCGCCGTCACTTCGAAGGTCCGACCGCGGGTGTTGGTGGCGATCATGCGCAGCGGCGTGAGCGTCACCCTGCGGGCCCGCTTCAGGCGCTGCAGCAGACCGGCTTCCCTGAAGGTGTTGAGCAGGAACCCGACGGTGCCGAGGTTCATGCCGTAGATCGGTATGCCGCGCCGAATGTTGCGATGCAGGGTCTGCAGCATCAGCCCGTCGCCGCCCAGCGCCACGATGATGTCGGCCTGCGCTGGCTTCACCGCGCCATAGCGCTTCTCCAGACGGGCGCGGGCAGCCCGCGCCGTCGGTGTGGCGGCGGAGACGAATGCGAGAAGCGGAGTACGGGAGGTGACGGCCATAGGGATGCTGCAATGCCCTGAGTGCAAGAATCCCACTATAGCCGCAGGATGCCGCCGTGCGATAAAATCCCTGCCATAAAAGAACCGCGAGGAGGAACGCGATGGAGCTGGTTCCGCTGGGGCCGGGGTTTGGCGTCGAAGTGAAGGGCGTCACCATGCTCGACGTCGCCACCGACGCGGAGGCCTACAAGGCCGTGCGCGAGGCCTTCGAAACCCACTCGCTGCTGGTGTTTCGCGACCAGCCAGTTGCCGACGACATCCAGGTCGCCTACAGCCGCGCCTTCGGCCCGCTCGAACTCACCAAAGTGGCGTCGCTCGGCGCCAACAGCTTCTATTCCCGCCTGACCAACGTCGGCGCAAACGGCGAGATCGTGCCGCCGACCGACCGTCAGGTGCTGGTCGCCAAGGCCAATGCGCTCTGGCACACCGATTCGTCGTTCAAGAAGACGCCGGCGCTTGCCTCCGTGCTGACGGCCCGCGTGCTGCCGGGCGAGGATGGCGACACCGAGTTCACCTCGACGCGGCTTGCCTGGGAACGGCTGCCGGCCGATCTGCAGGAGCGCCTCAAGAATTCGGTGGCGACCCACTCCTATGCCAACAGCCGCGACCAGATCCATCCCGATCTCGCCAACGCCGAGGAGCGCAAGGCGCTGCCGCCGGTGCGCTGGCGGCTGAACTGGCGCAACCCGACCAACGACCGCCGCGCACTCTATGTCGCGAGCCATGCCTATGCGATCGACGGCATGGACGACCGCGATGCGCGCCAGATGCTGGCGCAACTGCTCGACGAGGCGACGCGGCGCGAGTTCGTCTACACGCACAAGTGGCGCACCGGTGATGCCGTGATGTGGGACAATCGCGCCATGCTCCATCGCGGCCGTCCGTGGGACTATGGCAAGGAGCGTTCGATGGTGCGGACCACGATTTCCGCCACTGCGGTCGACGGCCTGAACGAAGTCAGGCCGCCCGTTCTGCAGTAGAATTATTCAGCCGCTTCGAGGCGCTGCAGGTTGTGCGCCGCGGCGACCTTGGCGCGGGCGACGTCCTCGCCGCGCTTCTTGTTGACGGCGGCACCGCCGCCTGCCGTGTCGGCGAACAACGACAACTTGTCCATGTCGTCATCGACCACCGGCTGCAGGGCGAGATCGGTATAGTCGTGGCGCTTGGGATCGAACCGGACCTTCTGGCCGATGCGCCAGCCCTGCCAAGCAAGCCGCCCGTAGATCTTGAGCTTCCGAACGGTCTCGAGCGCCAGCTTCCAGTGGAACACGCCGATCGGCTCGATCGGCATGCCATAGCGTCGGTCGCGGCGGTACTTCAGGCGCACGATGCCGCCTTCCAGCGGATGGATGTTCTCGGCCTCGAACATGATCTTGAACATGGTCATGAACTGGGCCGGCTCGGCCGGGTTGCGGCCAGGGATGGAGCCGTGGCGGCGCGCCACCGTCTCGATGTGTTCGGGCGTGTAATAGATGCGCCAGGCGTCGCGATATGTCTGTTCGTACTCGGCGTCACTCATTTTGGGATGATGGACGACGCGATGATTGAGGTCGTACTTGTTGAGATCGGGGTCCATCCACACGCCCTGCTTCCAGAGCGTCTGGTGGTCTTCCGAGCCCGGTAGGGGCGTCAACATGAAGAACTCGAGGATGTCGAGCGGCAGTTCCTTCTTGATGATCTCAAGGTCGCGCAGGATCGACTCGCGCGTATCGCCAGGGAAACCCAGGATGTAGCCGGCCCAGGTAGAGGCGCCGCTGATGTGCCACGCCTGCAGCATCTTGCGGTATTCGGTGATCTTGTTTTGGCGCTTCTTGGCCGCCAGGAGATTGTCCGGGTTGACGTTTTCGAGTCCGATGAACACGCGATAGACGCCGGCCCAACGTGCCTTTTGGATGAAGTTCGGGATGCGATGGCACTGGGTGTCGACCTGGATGATCAGCGACACCTCGATACCTTCGTTCTCCTTGAGTTCAATCAACCGGTCGAAGAATTCTTCCCAGTGTTTGTTGCGGGCCATGTTGTCGTCGGTGATGAAGAACGACGTGATGCCCTGTTTGTGATTCTCGCGGATGATCGCTTCGAGGTCGTCAGTACTGCGGAAGCGACTCTTGCGGCCCTGCACGTTGATAATGGTGCAGAACGAACATTGGAACGGGCAGCCGCGGCCGAGATCGAAGCTCGACTTGCGACCCTCGTTGCGGGCGAGCGCGGCCGGCGGCAGATGCGGCGTTGGCGCGCCCTCGATGCCCGGCAGGTCGTCCATGTAGTTGTAGAGCGGCTTCAGCCTCTGGTGCCAGGCGTCGAGCAGCACCTCGTCGAGACGGCCTTCCTCGGCTTCGCCGGCGTAGATCGAGATGCCCATGTCCATTGCCGCCTGGATTTCCGGCGGTATGACCGGCAGCATCGATAGGCAGCCCGCGGCGTGGAAGCCGCCCATGGCGACCGGCAGGCCGGCCTTGAGGAAGTGACGCGCCAGATCGACGGCGTGCGGAAACTGGTTGGACTGGACGCCGACCAGGCAGATCAGGGCCTTGCCGCCCGTCCGCTTGATCTCGGCCATGATCTTGTCGGGCCGGACGCGGGTGTTGGTCTCGTCGAACGGCTTGATCAGGATGTCGACATCCGGACCCAGCACCTGACGCTGCCGGCAATCCTCGCCCAGACCGTAGAGGGCGGCGAGGGTATTGGACGGAATATGTGAACGGAACCACGTGATGGGATAGCCGTCGTCGTCGTAGTGCGTCGGCTTGATCAGCACCAGATGGAACGTCGTTCGCTTTGCCGCAGCGGCCATCACGGATTTCTCCAACACAATAAACCCGCGTGCGGTCCCAATTTTCGCTTTCCACCGCCAGAAGGCATTCTCAAGCCACACTGCTCTGAGCGGCTCGGCAACGCAAGGCCGAGAGGGACATATTCACATACCAGCGTTGTCAAAAGGCCACAGTTTGTAGGGCCATCCGCGGTCAGCCCC
>JACPVT010000375.1 GCA_016191685.1 Rhodospirillales bacterium
ACGGCCTTGCCGCCCTCGCGCACGACCAGGCGGGCAGTCGCGGCGCCGATGCCCGATGCACCGCCGCTCAGCAGCACGACCCTGTCTTCAAGGCGGAGCAAGGAGCGACCTCCTCATCAGGCCCGATGTGATGGCGCCGTCGGCCACGATCTCGGCCCCGGTGACGAAGCTCGAGCGGTCGGAGGCCAGGAACAGCACGACTTCGCCCAGCTCGCTCGCTTCGGACATGCGGCCGATGGGATGGCGGGAGCCGATGAAGGCCTTGCCCTGGGCGTGGCCGACCATCTGCCACAGCGGATTGAAGATTGCGGTGTCGACGCCGCCCGGATGCACCGAGTTGCAGCGGATGTCGTACTTCTGCTCGGCGCAGTAGAGCGCCACGCTCTTGCTGAGCAGCCGCACTGCGCCCTTGGCGCCGGTATAGGCGGTGGGGCCGGCCGAGCCGATCAGGCCGGCGATCGAGGAGATGTTGACGATCGAGCCCTTGACGGCGGGCTTGCCGGGTCCAGTCCTCTTCATGCCCTCGATGGCGTACTTGCTGCCGAGGAACACCCCCTCGGAGTCGACCGCCTGGACCTTCTGCCAGTTCTCGACCGTCGTGGTCTCGATGTTGCCCAAGCCGCCGGAGATGCCGGCATTGTTGACCATGATGTCGAGGCGGCCTTCACGTGTCAGGACGTCGGCAAGCAGGGCTTTCCAGGAGTCTTCGGATGCCACGTCGTGGGCCACGAAGCGGCCGGGGCCTTCGCCCCTGGCGTTTGGGCCTTCCTGGAGGTCGGCCACGATGACCGTGGCGCCGGCGCCGGCCAGCAGCGCCACAGAGGCGGCACCGATGCCCGAAGCGCCGCCGGTGACGATCGCCACCCGTCCGGAAAGTTCACTGCTCATGTCCGCCGGGACCATAGCGAGGTCGGGGCAAGTGCAGTAGTTTTGTCTCTCAAGGAGGATCGCATGGCGAAGCTCAGGGGGATTCTACTCGGCGCGATTGCGCCCTTGATTGCAGCGGCCTGCACCCAGACGGCCGGCGGGCCACCGGTAGGCATGACGGCGGCGCAGGGCATGGCCTACTGCACCACGCTTGCGACGTTGTACTCGGAGTATGTCGGCGACACCGGCGACGACCTCGGCACCACCTACAGCGGCGGCGAGGAAGCCGATCTCAGGGCGCGATTCGCCATCGCCGAATGCGAGGAAGGCAATACCGCCAAGGGAATACCGACGCTGCAGAACAGGCTGCGCGACGCCAGGGTCCCGGTGCCGCCGCCGTCCGCCTGACCGGTTCGATCAGGGGATTTGCCGGCAAAGAAAAAGCCCGGGCGGTTGCCCGCCCGGGCTTCTCGTGTCGGATGAGGCCGCCGCCCTAGAAGAGCAGGTCGCCCTTGACCAGCACCCAGCGGCCGTTCTTGACCTCCTGGATCTGGGTGATGGTCGTCGCCAGGTGATTGGTCGTGGAGAACTTGGTCGGCGGGGAGCCGAAGATGTCCTTGAACTCCTTGCCCGACTCGAGCGCGGCAAGCAGCTTCTGGCCGGTCAGATCCTTGCCTGCCAGTTCGGCATAGTGGGCAAAGGTCATGATGACGTTGTAGCCGATGACCGCCTGGCTGTTGGGTTCGATGCCGAACTTCTTGAAGTAGGCCTCACACCACGCCTTGACCGCACCGGTCGAGGTGTCGCGGTAGGGGATGACGAAGCCGGCGATGGCGTAGAGGCCTTCGACCAGTTCCTTGCCCAGTGCCGGGATCTCCAGCACGTTGACCGGCGTGGCGCCGAGCCAGACCGGCGCGAAGCCGATCTTCTTGGCCTCGGCCATCAGGCCGATGGTCTCGCGGATGACGGTGCCCATCAGCACCATGTCGCAACCGTCGGACTTCATCTTGGCGGCCTGGGCGGAGAAGTCCGAGGCGCCGCGCTTGTAGGTGGTGACCGACGCCGCCTTCATCTTCATGGCGTCGAGCTGCTGGGTGAAGCCGTCGAACACGTTCTTACCGTATTCGTCGTCCTGGTACATGATGCAGAAGGCCTTGGGCTTCTTCCATTCGACCATGTACTTCACGCCCGCCCGCGTGCTCTCGACGTAGGGCAGGAGGTTGCTGAACTTCAGCCGCTCCTGCGGCTTCTTCGGATCGAACTTGAAGGTGAACTCGGCCGCCGTCAGCGGGAAGAGCTGCGGCACGCCGGCGTCGAACAGGACATCCTGCGAGGCCAGCACCGTCGGCGATCCCATCGGACCGACCATGGCGAAGACCTTGTCCTTCTCGACCATCTTCTGGCTGGCGAGCACGGCCTTCTTCGGGTCGTACTGGCTGTCCTCGGCGATCAGACGCAGCTTGCGACCGTTGATGCCGCCCTTGCCGTTGACCTCGTCGACGCCGAGCTGCATGCCGTTCAGAACCGGCACGCCCCACACCTTGATCGGGCCCGACAGGTCCTGGTGCGTGCCGAGTACGATCTCGGTGGCCGTGACACCCTGGTTGGTGACCTTGGTCTGTGCCAATGCCGGACCGGTAGCGAGCCCGACTGCGGCGCCCAACAGGGCCGCCCTCAATATGCTCAGTCTCATTCGTTGCCTCCTGCGAAACGGCGCCCGTCTTTGTTGGCGGGAGAAGCGGGCGCCGTCCCTCTCCCATCCGGTGTGCCCCGGCTGGCCGCACTATGCCATGCCGGCGAACGAATTACAGGGCCAGGCTAGGCCGCCTGGGCACGATACATGGCGTCGATCTCGTCCTTGTACTTCTTGTTAACGAAGCTGCGTTTCAGCTTCATGGTCGGCGTCAGCTCCTCGTCCTCGGGCCCTCAATAGACTGGCAACTTTTCCGGCCAGCTCTTTTTGTAACTGCCAGTAATCACGACGCGAACCTTTGACTGTTCCTTCTATCGGCTGACCGGCTTTGTC
>JACPVT010000310.1 GCA_016191685.1 Rhodospirillales bacterium
GGCCGCTCCGCTGGGATCGACGCAAGAGCCGGGAGAAACCCCGCCAAGCCCGCTTTCTTCGTCCCGGGCCAATGGACGATGCCACGCGGCCACTGGCCTTACGAACCCCGTGGACGGGTTTTGCCGGTTTTGCCGGACTCTGAATCTGCGTGGAGAGAACACCATGAACAGACGTTCGGCCGTGTTGCCGCCGTCGTTCATGGTGTTCGGGACGATCGGATTTCCGAACAGGTCCGCGATTCGGGCCTGCGTTGAAAAGAATCGTCTGGTTCAAGCGGGCCGGCGATTTGTGAAATTCCGAACGGACACATTCCGAACAACTCGCGTCCGGAAAGTCGCCTCAACCGGTCCAGGCGCGGCGCGTCGTCGAGAAGGCCAGCACCAGGGAGAAGGCCACGATGCCGGTGGCCACGCAGGCGTAGAGGCCCGAGACGCCCCAGCCGAAGGTGTCCAGCGCAAGCAGGCTGCCGCCGGCGGCGATGGTGATGCGCGTGAGGTTGGCGCCGACCGGCCAGTACATCTCGCCGGTGCCCTGCGAGGCGAAGTAGAGCGCCATGGCGACGCCGAAGAAGCCGTAGACTGGTCCCACGATGCTGAGATAGTGGCGGCCCGAGGCCAGCGCGCCCGGATCCCTGGTGAACAGGCCGAGCCAGAGGTCGGGCCACAGCGCCACGACGATGCCGATCAGGGCCGCCACGCAACCCGCCATCAGCGCGCCGGTCCAGGCCAGGCGCTGGGCGCGGGCATACTGGCGGGCGCCGATGTTGGTGCCGACCAGCGCGGTGAGCGTCGCGCCGATACCGAAGCTGATGGGGATCAGCATGTACTCGAGGCGGCTGCCGATGCCGTAGCCCGCGATCGCGGCGTCGCCCTGCCGGCCGATCAGGCCGGTCACGATCAGCACCGTGCCGTTGGTGAGCACGACCACGACGCAGGCGATGGCGCCCACCTTCAGGATGTCGCGGAAGGGCTGCCAGCGGAAGCCGCCGACCGGCCAGCGCAGGCGAACGGTGGCTTTCTCGCCGGTGAGCCGGGTCAGCATCCAGACCGCGGCGAAGGCGAAGGAGATCACGGCCGCCGCGGCCGGACCGCGGATGCCCAGTGCCGGCAGGCCGAACCAGCCCAGGGTCAAGGCGCCGGTGAGCGGGATCTGCAGGGCCGCACTTGCGACCAGCGCATAGCCCGGCGTCTTCATGTCGCCGGTGCCGCGCAGCACCGAGGCCATCGAGTTGGCCACCCAATGCACGATGCAGCCGAGGAAGAGGATGGTGGCGAAGGCTTCTGCGCCATCGAGCGCACCGCCGCTGCCGCCCAGCGCGCCGAAGATCAGCCGGCCGAAGCCCACGAAGATGACCGCGAACAGGGCGGCCATGCCAAGCGCGATGGCGAGCGCATGAGCCGCCGCCGCTTCCGCCGCCGCCTTGTTGCCCGAGCCCAGGGCGCGCGCCACCGAGGAGGAGATGCCGCCGCCCATGGCGCCGGCCGACATCATGCCGAGCGTCATCTGCGCCGGGAAGACCAGCGCCAGGGCTGCGAGCGCGGTGGTGCTGCCGAGCTGGCCAACGAACCAGCCGTCGGAAATGCTGACCAGGCTCTGCATGGCCACGTTCAGGACATTGGGGGTGGCCAGCGCCACGATGGTGGGCACGATCGGCCCGGCCAGCATCATCTGCCGGCGTTCTGCGGGGGTCATCGCAGACTAGTTAGCACGCCACGTGCCGCGTGCTCGCGAACTTATCTCATAGGGGTATCAGCCGGAGGCCATCAGCGCCGGGCGGCGAGCCGCACCACGGTTTCGGCCAGCTGGTCGATGGTGTCGATGCCCGCCGAGACGTTCATCGGGATCGAGACGTCGAAGCGGTCCTCCAGCTCCATGATCACGTCCATGATGGTGAGCGAATCGACGGTCGTGCCGCTCGAGATCACGGTCTGCGGCGTGATCGCCTTGCCGCCGGCCTGGTAGGGCGCCAGGAGACGGAATATTTCCTGCATGACGTTGAATTGCAGCGAAGGTGCCGAGGGGGCGGCGAGATCGTAGGTGGCCTGCATGGCTCTCTCCGTCGGGGGTAGAGTCATGTCAGCGCATTTGTGGGTGCTTGTGAAATAACGTTTGGTTACCCAACGTTGCGGATCGTTACAGATTGTTTCGTCTCAGGCAGCAGGCACGACGTTGAGTCGCCGGCGCACCTCGTCGAGCGGCAGCGCCGCGACGGCCCAGTAGTCCCACTTGTCGGAAAGATCCTGGTTCACGTGGCTGCCGCGCTCCATGGCCGCGAACATGCGTTCGGCCATGCCGGGCTTGCCCAGCACGCCCACGGTCGTGAAATCCTCTTTGGTGGGCCGCATATTGACGCCGGCGCTGAAGACCAGCACGGCGAACAGCACGATGAAGATCGGCGTCTTCTGCTTGAAGCCTGCCGTGAAGGCCGCGACCTGGACTTCGCCCTCCGGATCGGTGCCGTAGCCGCCCAGCACGTGGCAAAGGTCGTGATAGAGCCCGGCCTCGGGGAAGCCCTTGCGCTCGCCGGGCAGGCTAAATCCGTTCTTCGCATAGAACTCGACCAGGGAGCGGCCGAGCGTTCCTTCGGGCAGGTCCTTCCAGGCGCGGTAGCGCGCGGCAAGGGCCGGGTCTTCCATCACGCCGCGCATCGTCAGCACGGCTTTGGCGAGGCCCAGTGGACCTTTCTGCTCGAGCTGGTTCTTCATGATGTCGGCGATCTGGCTGCGGCGCAGGAAATCGATCTTGAAGATCGTCATGTGCCGCTCGGCGAGCAACCTGAGGTCCGCCAAAGCCGGCGTCGATACGCCGATCGCTCTCGCAAACGCCTCGACCTCGGCCACCATCTTGCGTGCTGGGACTCCGTCCGACAGCGCCATGACCAGCATGCCGTTGGTGAACTGCTCGCGCAGCTCGGGCGAGGGGAAGCCGGCGGCGAACTCGGCGGGCGTGATGGGGGCGAGCGCGTCGATGTCGGCGTCGACCTTGAGGATCACCCGCCGCGCCGCGTCGAGCAGCGTCCGCCGCACCGGGCTCATCGTGCCGGTCGCGGACGCAACGGTCTTCATGGCGCGCAGCCCCAGCAGGGCGGCGGCGGGGTCAGGCTGCAAGAGGCGCATGTTGTTGTTCCAGCCAGTGGTCGAAATCCCTGAGCGCGCGGGCGGCCATCGCCTGCTTGCGCTCCTTGCCCTTGAACGAACCTTCGATCGGCGGGAACAGGCCGAAATTGATGTTCATCGGCTGGAAGGTCGCGGCGTCCGCGCCGCCCGTGATGTGCCCGAGCAAGGCGCCCATCGCCGTGGTCGGCGGGGGAGCGGTCAGTGCGCGGCCCAGTCTCTCGGCCGCCGCAAAACGTCCCGTCATCAGGCCGACGGCGGCGCTCTCGACATAGCCCTCGCAACCGGTGATCTGGCCGGCAAACCTGAGGCGCGGCATGGCCTTCAGGCGCAACGTACCGTCGAGCAGGCGCGGGCTGTTAAGGAAGGTGTTGCGGTGCAGCCCGCCCAGCCGCGCGAACTCGGCCTTCTCGAGGCCGGGGATTGTGCGGAAGATCCGCGTCTGCTCGCCATGCTTCAGCTTGGTCTGGAAGCCCACGATGTTCCACAAGGTGCCGAGCGCGTTGTCCTGGCGAAGCTGCACCACCGCCCACGGACGATGGCCGGTGCGCGGATCGCGCAGGCCGACAGGCTTCATCGGCCCGAAGCGCAGGCTCTGCGGGCCGCTTTTCGCGATCACCTCGATCGGTTGGCAGCCCTGGAAGTAGGGCGTGCTCGCCTCCCACTCCTTGAACTCGGTCTTGTCGCCGGCCAGCAAGGCCGCGACGAAGGCCTCGTACTGCGCCTTGTCCATCGGGCAGTTGAAGTAGTCGGCGCCTGCGCCCCCCGGCCCGACCTTGTCGTAGCGCGAC
>JACPVT010000023.1 GCA_016191685.1 Rhodospirillales bacterium
GCTGTAGCGGTCTCTATATCCGGGCGCAGGAGAATGCATTCATGTCGCAAGTGTTGATGCCCAAGGCGACCGCCGTTTGGCTGGTCGAGAACACGACCCTGACGTTCGATCAGATCTCGGCCTTCACCGGCCTGCATCCGCTCGAGGTCCAGGCGATCGCCGACGGCGAGGTGGCGGGCGGCATGACGGGCTTCGACCCGACAACCAACGGCCAGCTCACCAAGGAAGAGATCAAGCGCGCGGAAGCCGACAAGAACGCGGCGCTGAAGCTCACGCCGCGCGACGTGCCGATGCCGGTCGCGCGCTCCAAGGGCCCGCGTTACACGCCGGTGGCCAAGCGCCAGGACCGTCCCGACGCCATCGCCTGGCTGCTCAAGATCCACCCCGAACTGCAGGACAGCCAGGTCGCCAAGCTGGTCGGCTCGACCAAGAGTACCGTTCAGTCAGTGCGCGATCGCTCGCACTGGAACATGCAGAACGTGCGGCCGCGCGATCCCGTCACCTTGGGCCTCTGCTCTCTGAAGGACCTCAACGACGCCGTCGACAAGGCGCGCCGCAAGGCTGCCCGCGAGGACGCTGCCAAGAAGAAGGCGCAGGCCAAGGCCGGTGCTGCGGCGGAAGCCGCGAAGGCGGCCGAGGTCGACCCGGCCGAGGCCGATCAGCCCGACGTCGGCGAGACCACGCAAAACTGACGCTCTCGCCAACTTCGCGCTCGCCATCGTGCGCGAAGCTCGGCAAACTGCCCGCGAGTTGAACGGCGCCGCAAGCGCGCCGACGGACAAGCATGTGGAGGAGAAAGCACCATGACTCGCTTTGCGGGAGCAATCTTTGCCGCTGGCACGTTCCTGGCTCTTGCCCTGATGGGCGGCGCCAGCGCGCAGCAGGCCGCCACCGAGCTTCGCTACACGACCGGCGCACCGGAGAAGACCCCATGGGTCACGCCGCAGCTGCGGCGCTTTGAGCAGGACGTCGCCGAGGAAAGTGGCGGCAAGATCAAGATCGCCTCGTTCATCAATGCCCAGCTCGGCAACGAGCAGGACACCGTGCAGCAGGTGGCGCGCGGCCGCATCGACATGGGCGGCTTCTCCAACGGCGCCGTGGCGCTGCTGGCACCGGAGCTGGCGCTGCTCGGCCTGCCCTTCTTCTTCAGGAACGTGACCGAACAGGATTGCACCGTCGACGCCATGACCAAGCCGGTGTCGGATCTTCTCGCCAAGAAGGGCGTGAAGTTCCTCGGCTGGACTGAAGTCGGCACCGGCGACATCGTCGGCAAGAAGCCCTATCTCGTGCCGGCCGACGTCAAGGGTCTCAAGGCCGCGTCGGCCGCCAACAAGGTCTCGGCAACGATGTGGGCAACGCTCGGCGCCAATCCGACACCGATCGGCATCACCGAAATCGCCTCGGCGTTCCAGACCGGCCTCACCGACGTCAACGCCACCGTCATCACCTTCTATCTGCCATCGGGCCTCGCCAAGGTGGCGCCGGTTCTGTCACGGGTCGAGTTGGCCGATGCGCCGGGCATCATCCTCATCAACAAGGGCGTCTACGATAAGCTGCCGGCCGACCAGCGCGCCGCGCTCGACAAGGCCGTTGCCCGCCGCAGCGCGACCCAGCTCCGCAAGGAGATTCGCGGCTTCGAGCAGGTCCTGCGCGACATGCACGTGAAGGCCGGCGGCACGATTGCGACGCCGACGCCGGAGCAGCGCGAGCTGTGGCGCAAGGCGCTGCAGGCGGCGTGGCCCAAGATGGTCCAGGAGGTCGGCGGCGACGCACCGGGCTTCTACAAGCAGATGGAAGCGGCCCGAGCGACCTGCGAAAAGAAGAGCTAAGCCCGGCCCATGACCGATCTGCCGGCAGTACCCGCACCGCGGGGTGCGGTGCGGATGCTGGCAGTGTGGCACAAGCTTGAGTGCTGGATCGCCGTCGTCTGCTTCTCCTTCATCGCCGTCATCCTCGTCCTCGACGTGCTGGGGCGTGAGCTTCTGGCACCGCTGTTGAACTTCGCCGGCATCGATATCGGACCGACCGGAATCTTCGCCTCGCAGCGGATGGCGATCTATGCGCTGGTCGTCGGCGCCTTCGCCGGCATTGGTATCGCCACCGCCACCGGCAGCCACCTCGTGCCACGCGTCGGCTTCGGCTGGGTGCCCAAGGCATGGGCGCCGAACATGGACCGCCTGGCCGATCTCATCACCGGCTGCTTCCTGATTGCCGTGACCTGGTTCGGGATCAAGTTCGTCGAGTCGAGCTATGCCGTGGATCTCCGCGCGCCGGTGCTCGATTGGGTGGTATGGCCGTTTCAGGTCGCGATCCCGCTGGGCTTCCTGTCGGCGGCGGTCCGCTACTTCATCTATGCCATCTGGCCCTCACTCCGGCCCGGGCTGCCGGAGTTCCAGGAATGAGCGGCGGTCTGGCACTTCTCGGCCTCGTCGTCCTGCTCCTGTTCCTGCGCCAGCCGCTCCTCGTCATCCTACTGTCAGCGACCGCCTTCATTCACCTGGTTTGGGGCAAGGGCCAGCTCGACTACATCATCGAGGACATGTGGATCGGCCTCGACAAGGAACTGATCCTGTCGATCCCGCTGTTCATCCTCTGCGGCAACGTCATGACCCGCGGCTCGATCGCCCAGCGGTTGATCAATCTGCTGGCCGCCATCACGCGGCCGCTGCCGGGCGGCCTGGCTGTGGCCTGCGTCCTGTCCTGCGCCGTGTTCGCCGCCATCTCCGGCTCGTCGATCGTCACCATGCTGGCGATCGGTTCGGTCATGTTTCCGGCGATGCGTCAGGCGGGCTACGACATCAAGTTCACCCTGGGCGCCATCATGTCGGGCGGCACGCTGGGCATCATCATCCCGCCGTCGATCCCCATGATCATCTATGGCCTCGTGACCGAGACCTCGATCGTCGACCTGTTCGCGGCGGGCTTCGGGCCAGGCATCCTGATCACGGCCGTGCTCTCGGGTTACGCGGTCTGGTTCAATCGCAAGCGCCCTGCAGAATCCTTCAGCCTCGACGAGTTCGTGACGGCGTTCAGCCGCGGCATCTGGGCGCTGCTGATGCCGATCATCATGCTGGGAGGCATCTACAGCGGCTTCTTCACCGCCACCGAGGCCGCCGCCGTGGCACTGGCCTACGCCATGGTGATCGAGATCTTCGTGCACAGGGAGCTGAAGTTCGTCGACTTCTACAACGTCGTGCTGGAGGCCTCGAAGCTCGGCGGCTCGCTCTTTCCCGTGCTGGCCGTGGCGCTCAGCCTCAACATCATCCTGATCGAGCACCGCGTTCCGCAGGGCATGGTCGCCGTCATGCAGGGCTACATCGACAACCCGTGGATGTTCATGCTGCTGGTCAATGTGCTGCTGCTGATCGTCGGCTGCCTGATGACCACCGGCGAGGCGATCCTGGTGCTGGCGCCGCTGCTGGCGCCGGTCGCCGCGGCCTATGGATTCGACAAGGTGATCTTCGGACTGATCATGATCCTGAACCTCGAGATCGGCTATCTGACGCCGCCGGTGGGACTCAACCTGATCGTGGCCATGAGCGCCTTCAAGCAGCCGTTCGGGCTGCTTTGCCGGGCGGCCATTCCCTTCATCCTGCTCATGCTGGGCTGCCTGGTCATGGTCGTCTGGCAACCCTGGATCGCGATGTACTTCGTGACCGGAAAGTTCTGAGCCGGCTCACACCGTCAGCATCACCTTGCCGACATGGTCGGCGCGCTCCAGTTCGGCGTGCGCTGCCGCCGCTTCGCGGAGCGGAAAGGTCTTGTAGATGATCGGCTTCACCTTGCCGGTTTCCAGCAACGGCCAGACCTTGTCCTTCAAGCCGCGCGCCATCCGGCCCTTGTTGGCGATGCTCTGCGGCCGCATCGTCGATCCGGTGACGGTCAGGCGATTGACCATGATGATGCCGGCGCTGACCGTGGCGACGGGTCCGAGTTGCACCGCGATGATGACGCAGCGTCCATCCTGCTTCAGCAGCATCAGGTTCTTCGGCAGGTAGTCGCCCGCCACCATGTCGAGCACGACATCGACGCCGCCCGACAGCTTCTTCACCTCGGCCGCCCAGTCGTTGTCCTTGTAGAGGATGGCGTGATCGGCGCCGAGCGCCCTGACCGCCGCCGCCTTCTCCGGTGTCCGCACCGTCGTGAAGACTGTGGCGCCGAAGGCCTTGGCGAGCTGGATCGCCGTCGTGCCGATGCCGCTCGCCCCGCCGTGGATCAGCACCGATTCACCTGCCGCCAGCTGGCCCCGTTCGAAGAGATTGTGCCAGACGGTGAAATAGTTTTCGGGCAATGCCCCCGCCTGCAGCATGTCGAAACCCTTGGGGATCGGCAGGCACTGCGGGGCAGGGACGGCGCAGTACTCGGCATAGGAGCCGCCCGGCGTCAGTGCGCAGACCGCGTCGCCCACCTTCCATCCCGTGACGTCGGCGGCCACCGCCGCCACCGTGCCGGCGGCTTCGAGGCCCGGCAGGTCCGAGGCGTCCGGCGGGGCTGCGTAGGTTCCCTGCCGCTGCGCGATGTCGGGTCGGTTGATGCCCGTAGCCGCGACCTTGATCAGGACCTCGCCGGCCTTCGGAACCGGCACCGGCCGCGTCGTGGGAACGAGGACTTCGGGGCCGCCCGGCTTGGTGATTTCGACGCAGGTCATCGTAGCGGGAAGAGCGCTCATGGTCGGCCTTTCGAAGCGATGGGAGCAATGGTAGGTGTCCTTAGCCGCTTCCGTGGAGCCGCGCCATGGCCTTTGAAACCGACGATCTCGAACCTCTCAAGAAGAAATCGCAGCCGAGAAATCTCGATCCGATGTCGGTCGAGGAGCTCCGGGAATACATTACGGTCCTCAAGGCGGAGATCGCCCGCGTCGAGGAGAAGATCAAGGCCAAGCAGAGCCACGCCTCGGCCGCCGCATCGTTTTTCAAGAAGTGAGGGCCTCGTGGCCGAAGCCAAGTTCCTGAAGCCTGACACGCTGGCGCTGCACGCCGGCCAGCACCCCGATCCCGTGACAGGCTCGCGGGCGGTGCCGATCTATCAGACGACTTCGTTCGTCTTCCGCGACGTCGACCATGCCGCCAGCCCGTTCAACCTGGAAGTCGGCGGCCACATCTACAGCCGCATCTCCAATCCGACCGTGGCCGTGTTCGAGGAGCGGGTGGCCGCATTGGAAGAGGGCTCCGGTGCGCTCGCGACCTCGAGCGGGCAGGCGGCGCTCCATATCGCCATCGCCACCTTGATGGGCGCCGGCGGCCATATCGTGGCCTCGACCTCGCTCTACGGCGGCACGCGCAACATGCTGGCGCTCACGATGCCGCGCTTCGGCATCGAGACGACCTTTGTCAATCCACGCGATCACGTGGGCTTCGCCAAGGCCATCCAGCCGAACACGCGACTGGTGCTGGGCGAGACCATCGGCAATCCCGGCGGCGAGGTGCTGGACATCCCGGCGATCGCCGCCATCGCCCACGCCGCCAGGATTCCGCTGATGATCGACAACACCTTCGCCTCGCCGGTGCTGTGCCGGCCGCTGACGCTCGGTGCCCCGAGTCCTATGCCGGCTATCACGGCATCGACTTTGCCGAGGAGTTCGGCCCGCATGCCTTCGTCATGCGCGCCCGCACCGAGGGCGTGCGCGACTTCGGCTGCTGCATGGCGCCGCAGACGGCATTTTATCTGCTGCAGGGGCTGGAGACCTTGCCCCTGCGCGTCGCCCGCCACGGTGAGAACGCGCGGAAGGTGATCGCCTTCCTGAACGCCAACCCCGCTGTCGAGCGCATCGCTTCGCCGGAACTGCCGGAGCATCCCGACCATGCGCTGGCGCAGAAGCTCCTGCCCAAGGGCGCGGGTTCGATCTTCAGCTTCGACATCAAGGGCGGCCGCGAGGCGGGCCGCCGCTTCATCGAGCGGCTGAGTCTCTTTTCGCACCTCGCCAATGTGGGCGATGCCAAGTCGCTGGTGATCCATCCCGCCTCGACGACCCACGCCCAGCTCGATGCCGCGGGCCTCGCCTCGGCCGGCATCGGCGAGGGCATGATCAGGCTGTCGGTCGGCCTGGAAGATCCCGAGGACATCCTCGACGACCTCGGGCAGGCGCTGCGCGCCTCGCAAAAGGCCTAGCCCATGCGATTCAACGTCGACGGCCGCGCCGTCTTTGCGACGACGGGTGGGGCTCCTTTCGATCCGGCAAAGCCCGCGGTGATCTTCCTGCACGGCGCCGGGTTCGATCGTACGGCCTGGCGCCTGCAGACACGCTTCTTCGCCCATCATGAACGCTCGGTGCTGGCCGTCGATTTCCCCGGCCACGGCTGGTCCGACGGGCCGGCCCTGGCCAGCATCGCAGCACTTGCAGATTGGACCGCGAAGCTGATCGAGGCTGCGGGACTGAAGAGCGCGGCGCTGGTCGGTCATTCGATGGGTGCCCTGGTGGCACTCGATACCGCGGCGCGCCATCCCGAGAAGGTTCGCGCTCTGGGCCTCTGCGGCGTGGCGACCGAGATGCCGGTGCATCCGGAGATGCTGGAATCGGCCAAGGCCGACACGCTCAAGGTCCAGGAGCTGATGACCTTCTGGGGCATGGGCAATGCGCTGCACAAGGGCGGCATGGTTTCGCCCGGGCTGTGGCTGCGACGCGAATCGCTGGCGGTGTTGTCGGGCAACAAGCCCGGCGTCATTCATGCCGATCTCGCCGCCTGCAACGTCTACAAGGACGCAACTGCACGCGCCCAGGCAGTGAAGTGTCCTACCGTGCTGGTGCTGGGCGACGGCGATCTGATGACTCCGGCCGCCAAGGCCAAGCCGCTGGCCGCCGCCATCGTGGGTTCGAAGACCGTCGTCATCCCCAACTGCGGGCACTTCATGATGGTCGAGCGGCCCGACGAGACCCTGGAGGCTCTGAGGGCCTGTGTCTGAACGCGTCGCTCTCGTCACCGGCTCGACTTCGGGTATCGGTGCGGCTATCGCGCGTCGCCTGACGCGGGATGGTTATCGCGTGGCGTTGCATGGACGCAGGTCGGCCGACGTTGGCAAACAGATGGCGGTCGAGTTGCCCGGCGCCAGCTATCACCAGGCTGACCTTGCCGATGTGGCCCATGCGGGTGAATTGGTGCAGGCCGTGGTCGCTCATCACGGCCGGCTCGATGTGCTGGTGAACAACGCCGGGGAGGCGGCACGTTTTCCCCATGCTGACCTCAAGGCAGCCACGCCCGAGGTGTGGCGGCGCATGATGGACGTGAACCTGATCGCGCCCTGGATGCTGATCGCGGAAGCCGAACAGGCCTTGCGCAAATCAGCGGAAGGCGGCCGGCCGGCCAGCATCGTCAATATCGGCACCCATGCCGCTGTGCGGCCCAAGGGGTCGTCCATTCCCTATGCCGCGGCCAAGGCAGCCCTGCACCACACCACGCGCCTGCTGGCGCTGTCTCTCGGTCCTGCCATCCGGGTCAATTGCGTGGCGCCCGGCCTGGTCGACACACCCATGAGCACCGGCTGGGAAGCGGCCTACGAGCTGTGGAACACCAAGTCGCCGATGAGACGGGTGGCGCAGCCCGAGGACATCGCCGATCTGGTGGCCGCCCTCGTTGCCAACGACTACGTTACCGGAGAGATCGTCATCGCCGATGGTGGACTCAACCTCACCTAGCCAGACACGGAGGAAACCATGAACGTCCAGACCCTGCCGCCCGGCTACAAGACCGCGCCGTGGACGCCGCCGGAGAAAATCACCGGCGCCATGCTGGCGGAGGCGTCGGCCAAGCTGATCGAGCTTCTGCGCATCCGCACCAATCCGATCGGAATGCGCCTGTTCGAGGATCCGAAGGACATGGAAAAGATCCAGGGCGTGCGTAAGCCGACCGAGGGCTTCAAGTTCACCATGTGCCAGATGGTGACGCAGTCGCGCTGGTACGGCTTTACGCTCGGCATCACCGTCGACAACACGCGCGGCGGCAACTGCGGCGGCGTGGTTGGCCTCAATCATCCCGGCGAGGGCTTTCTCTCCGGCGATCACATGAACGGCGTGTGGTTCGGCAACAAGGAGGCATCGGCCGCGCATCATGCGCAGATGCCGCGCGTGCCCGACGGCAAGTACAATGGCCTGGTCGTCTCGCCTCTGCGCTCGGCACGCCTCGATCCGCCCGACATCTGCATGTTCTACGGCACGCCCGGCCAGATGATCTATTTCATCAACGGCCTGCAGTATCACCGTTATCGTCGCTACGACTTCACCGTGACGGGCGAGAGCGCCTGTGCGGACTCCTGGGGGCGCGCTCTTGCCACGCGGCAAACCTCGCTGTCGCTGCCGTGCTTCGCCGAACGCCGCTATGGTGGCGTGGCCGACGATGAGCTGCTGATGGCCTGCCCGCCGGACGAATTCCTGCGCGCTATCGAGGGCATGGGCCATCTCGGCAAGAACGGGCTACGCTACCCGTTCCCGCCCTACGGCGCGGTGATGGACCCGGCGCTCGGCATGGCCAAGAGCTACAGCTGAGATGCTCTATGTCGTCGCCTGGCCGGTGCTCGGCGAGGGGGACGACGCGGCGCTGCGCCGGCTGCGCGCGCAGTATCACCCGACGCAAGCGGATCTGATCGGTCCGCACTTCACGTTGGTGTTTGGCGCTCCGCTGGAGCATGAGGCAAGGCTACGCGCCACCCTCAAGGCGATCGATCGACGGCCATTTTGGTTCATGATCGAGCGCATTGTGCGGCACGATCTCTACCTCTTTGCAGAACCATTCGACGGCGCCGCGGAATTGATCGAATTGCACGAGACGCTCGATCCCACGCCAATGCTGGGGGCAGGGGCGGCCGAACCTTTCCAACCGCACATCACGCTAGGCCTGTTCGCCCGCGCCGCCGAGGCTGAGCAGGTGGCGCGCATCGTTGAACGCCAGCATCTGCCGATGCGCGGCCGGATCGAGGAGCTGTCGCTGCTGCGCCGCGAGGGCGAAAGGCTCGACACTCTCGCCACCTACCGCCTCGCTGCATGAAGACGCTGCGCCGGTTGACGATCGGGGTAGCGGCGATCATCGCGCTGCTTTTCGTCTTTGGCCGGCCGGTGACCTGGGTGCAGTCGGCGTTGGTCATGTGGGACCTTGCGGCCGGCGGAGCGCCCACGCTCTGGCAGGAGGTGACCGAACCGCCCCGCGAATATCCGACACGCTGGGACAGTGGAGAAGGCGACCTCTATCTACCGGTAGAGAGAGTACGGGCGGCGATGGTGTTGGTGCCGGGCGCGGCGGTGCTGGGCCGAGATGAGCCGCGCCTGCAGGCACTGGCACGAACTTTTGCGCGCGCGGGCTTCGTCGTGCTCGTTCCCGAGCTTCCCGAGGTGCGCCATCTGGCGCTTTCGCGGGCCGACGGCGGACGGGTCGCGGACGCACTGCGGCAACTGGGCAAGTGGCAGCCTGACGTTCCGCTCGGCGTGGCGGCCATCTCCTATGCCGTCGGGCCGGCGGTCATTGCCATGCTGGAGGACGACCTGACGGCGCGAGTCGCGTTCCTGGTCAGCATCGGCGGCTATCACGACATCACGGCGGCGATCCGCTTCATCACGACCGGCGCCTTCCGGCCGATGGGCGGCAGCCGGGAGTTCCGGCGGGAGCCCAACAGATACGGCCGCTGGGCGTTCCTCCAGGCCAATGCCGGACGGCTCGAGAATGCCGACGATACGCGCCTGCTGCAGGAGATCGCGCGGCGTCGCTTCCGGGACGCCGACGCCGACATCTCGCCGCTGTCGGCGGCCCTAGGTCCGCAGGGCCGCGCCGTGCTGGCCGTGGTCGACAATCGCGACCCCGATGCAGTGGCAGCCCTGATCGTCGCGCTGCCGGCGAACGTTCGCCGGGAAATCGACGGCCTCAATCTCGCGTTCTATGATCTCTCCAGGCTGCGCGGCCATCTCATCCTGGTGCATGGCCAAGGCGATCCGCTGGTGCCCCACAGCGAGAGCCAGAGCCTGGCGGCTTCGGCGTCGGGCGCGCGCGTCTCGCTGTTCCTGATGGACGACATCGGCCACGTCGAGTTCAACGCCGTCAGCCTGGCCAATGCCTGGACGATGTGGCGGGCGATCGTCGCCTTGCTCGGCGAGCGGGTCTAACCGAGCTTTTCGTCCTTCAGCAGACCGAGCATCGGATTGGGCTCAGGGGACGCGATCCGCCGCAAGGTGTTGGTATCGTTGTGGTTGAATGCCGGCTCCTTGCCGCGGACCGCCAGATCCGTCCGCGTCACATAGGTCCAGCTGCCGTCATCGTTGAAGGTGATGTCGATGCGGTAATAGTCGGTGCGGAACGCCTCCTCGAGAAAGCCCGTCGAGCAGATCCCGAAGCGCGTATCGCCGCGCCGCGCTTCCACTGAAATGCGCTTGTCGCCGGCCGCCGCCTTTCCGCCCGCCAGGACCACCTGGCCGCGCGGAATCGCGATGCTCTGCA
>JACPVT010000311.1 GCA_016191685.1 Rhodospirillales bacterium
AGGAGCTGCCGGGCTCTCCACCGAGACCGCACCTGCTACTCTACGCCGGTGCGGCCGTTTCTTGATACAAGGAGGGTGCGATGGGCCGCCTGACCGGCAGGGTTGCGATCGTGACGGGTGCCGCTTCGGGCATCGGAGCGGCATCGGCCAAGCTCTTCGCCGACGAGGGCGCGAGTGTCCTGGCGGTCGATCTTCCCGGTTCGGCCATTGAGTCGGTGCACGCCGGCAATCCAGCGATCGCGGCTTTCGGCGCCGACATCGCCACCGATGATGCGCCCCGGAACATCGTGGCCGCGGCGCTCGCCAAATTCGGTGCGATCGATATCCTCTTCAACAATGCCGGCGTCAGCGGCCGAGCCTTTGTCGAGGAAATGACCGACGAGCATTGGGACAAGGTCAACGGTGTCAACTTGCGGGCAATGTTCCGGCTCTGCCGTGAAGCCATCCCGGCGCTGAAGGATCGGGCGCAGGAGAAGGGACGAGCGCGTATCGTCAACACCGCCTCGGTGATGGCCTTCGACACCGATTTCGGACTGGCGGCCTATTGCGCTTCCAAGGCTGGCGTCGGCGGGCTTACGCGCACGCTGGCGCTGGAACTCGGCAAGTTCAACATCACGGCCAACTACGTCTGCCCCGGCGCGATCTACAGCGGCATGACACGCACCAATTTCGACAACCCCGAGATCCGCGCGGTGTGGGAGAAGAAGGCAGCACTCCGCCGCCTCGGCCAGCCGATCGATATCGCCCGCGGCGCGCTGCTGCTGGCTTCCGACGAGGCTGATTTCATCACGGGTCACGAGTTGGTGGTCGACGGTGGCCTCACTCTCCGTACTTGAGGCGTATCCATGACCAACATCCACTCCTTTGCCGCCGACTACAGCGAAGCCCGCGACAAGTTTCTGGCCGCAGCGCGACTGTCTGGTGCCCGGACCTTTCGCTACGACAACCCGACCAAGGGGCCGAGGGGCGAAGCGCTGTCGACCGACGTCGCCCGTGTCGGTCCCGAGGATGCGTCCAAGGTCGTGGTCACCATTTCCAGCACGCATGGTGTCGAAGGCTTTTGCGGTTCGGGTTTCCAGGTCGACTGGCTGGCGACGGTCGGCGCCGCCGGCCTCCCGATGGACACCGCGGCGCTCTTCATCCATGCGATCAATCCCTACGGCTTCGCCTGGACGCGACGGGTCACCGAGGAAGGCAACGACCTCAATCGCAACTATGTCGACCACAGCAAACCCTATCCGGTGAATGCGGGCTATCTCGAAATCGCCGATTTTCTCGTACCCCGGGACCTGAGCGAGGCTGGAACGAAGGCCGCCGACGCCGAGCTTGCGGCCTATCGCAAGAAGGTGGGTGACGTCGCTTATTTCCGCGCCGTATCAGGCGGTCAGTACAGCCATCCGGACGGCATGTTCTTCGGCGGTGGCGGACCGTCGTGGTCCAATCGCACCCTGCATGCTATCACCGACAAATACTTGAAGGGCCGCGCCGATGTCGTGGTCGTCGACTTCCATACCGGACTTGGCCCCTACGGCTACGGCGAGCCGATCACGCATTACGACATCGACACGCCGGCATCACGGCGGGTACGGGCCTTCTGGGGCGAGTCGGTAACGGAATCCAAGCGCGGCCAGACCGCCTCCCAGGCGCGCGACGGCCTCGGCCACTATGGCCTTAACCGCGTCCTCCTGGAGCCCGAGACCCGGCTCACGATGTGCACTCTCGAGTACGGCAC
>JACPVT010000024.1 GCA_016191685.1 Rhodospirillales bacterium
CGCGAGGAGGGGCGCGTCGTCCCACTCGAAGAAGCGCGGCGCATCGGGATCGAGCGGCGCGACGAAGTCGACGCTCGCCGTCGGAGACATCGCCAACGGCGCGGCGCCCGAGGGGTTGACGATCGCGGAGACCACGCTCGTCCCCGGCGCGCCGCTCGACACGAGGCCAGTTCGATCGTGTTCAGGCCCTGGGCGCAGGCCGCCTTGATCGTCTCCAGCGGGTAGCGGCGTTCCCATTCCCAGCGCGCGGCGTTGGGACCGACATGCGCCTCGGCGAAGGCCTTGGCGCGCGCCACGGCGGCGCGTTCTTCGGTGGTTAGAACTTCGTCCAGCATCGGCTTCAGATACACGATTGGACCTGCGGTGCAACCGCGGGCTAGAATGCCGGCGACGCGGGTGTAGCTCAGGGGTAGAGCGTCGGCTTCCCAAGCCGTAGGTCGCGGGTTCAAATCCCGTCGCCCGCTCCAATATTCGTTTCGGGCAGGCCAATCGCTTCAGGCAGGAACGTCGACATGGATGCGGTGATCTCGGCGCCGGTCGCGGCCAACGGCGACTTTGCCGCCGATGCGGCCGCCTTCTCGGCCTATTGGCAAAAAGCCAGGGTGCAACTCGACAGGCAGCCGACCGAAACGCTCAAGCACGCCGCGCGCGAGGCGCGATTCCTGTTCCTGCGCACACACGCCCGCACGCTCTACGACCGGCTGACCGACGGACGACGAAAGTTCGTGCGCATCGACCGCCTTGTCTACGACGCAGCCGGGATTGTGCCCGGTCTGGTGCCGACGCGCGCCCAGGTCGCAGCCGAGTCGGAGCTGCACCAGTCGGCGAAGGAAGGCGTCGAGATCGACCAGGGCATCCTGTGCAACCAGTTCCTCGCCGATCCGGCATGTGGGCTGCATCTCTGTCACAGCATGCTGTTGCCACGCGAGGAATCCGCCGAAGCGCTGGCGAAGTTCCTGCGCGACGGCCGGCTCGATCTCGGCACCGCCAAGGTCGAACGCCAAGGCAAGGCCGTGGTGATGCTGCTGTCCAATCCGCGCTTTCTCAACTCGGAGGATCTTTCGACCCAGTCGTCGACCGAGATCGCCGCCGACGTTTGCACCCTCGATCCGCACAGCCGGGTCGCCGTGCTGCGCGGCGACTTCGTGCCCGAAGGCAAGTACGCCGGCCGCCGGGTCTTCAATGCCGGCATCAACCTGACGCATCTCTACTACGGCAAGATCCCCTTCCTGTGGTTCCTGATCCGCGACATGGGATTCGTGAACAAGATGACCAGGGGCCTGGCGCGACCCGACGTGGCGCCCGACGAGGTCTCGGGCGATTCGATCGAAAAGCTCTGGATCTCGGCGGTCGATACTTTCGCCATCGGCGGCGGCTGCCAGATCCTGCTCGCCACCGACTTCAACATCGCCGCCCGCGATGCCTACATGACCCTGCCGGCGCGCAAGGAAGGCATCATTCCGGCGATGGCGAACCTCCGGCTGGCGCGTTTCATCGGCGACCGGATGGCGCGCCAGGCGATCATGTACGAGCGCCGCTTCGAGTGCGACTCGGCCGAAGGGCGGCTGATCTGCGACGAGGTCGTCGAACCGGACGCGATCGATCGCACGATCGATCACGCCGTCGAACGGCTGACCGGGTCGGGCGTCGTGGGCGCAATCGGCAATCGGCGGGCGCTGCGACTGACCGCCGAACCGCTCGACCTGTTCCGCCGCTATGCCGCGCTCTATGCCCGCGAGCAGGCCTACTGCCATTTCAGCCCGGCCCTGATCGCCAACCTCGAGCACTACTGGGACGCCGCCAACCGGCGGGCCTGAAGCCGGGCGCGATCTCAGCCAGCCGCCATCAGGTCGGCGAGGGCTGGGTCGGCCGCAAGCTCGCGCGCCGGCGCCATGCGCACCACGCGACCACGACTGAGAACCACGGCCCGGCCCGCCGCGCCGAGCGCCAGGCCGGCGCGTTGCTCGGCGAGCAGGATCGCCATGCCGTCGCCGGCCAACCTCGCCAGATGTTCCAACAGGTCGGCAACGATCACCGGCGCCAACCCCAGGGTCGGCTCATCCAGCAACAGCAGGCGCGGCTCATTCATCAGAGCGCGCGCGAGGGCCAGCATCTGCTGTTGGCCACCCGACAGCAGCCAGGCGCGCGCATCCGGTCGCTCGCCCAGCATCGGGAACAACGCGAGCATCTGCTCGACCCGCCGCCGGCGCTCGACGGCGGATGCCGTCGAACACGCTTCGAGATTCTCGCGCACGGTGAGGCCGGCAAACACCCGCCGGCCCTCGGGCACGTAACCCACACCCAATGCCACGCGCTGCTCGACAGCCAAGGACGAAACGTCCTGTCCGAAGAGCTTTACCGTCCGTGCTGTCGGCCGGAAGCCCAAAATACCTTCCAACAGTGACGTCTTGCCCGCGCCGTTGCCGCCCAGCAAGGCAACCACTTCGCCGGCATTGACGACGAAGTCGCCGACATCGAGGAAAATCCTGCTCACGCGGCGACCTCGGCGAGACCGAGGAAACTTGCACGCACCTGGGGATCGGCACGGACCTCGGCCGGCCGGCCGATGGCGATCACCCGGCCGCGATCGAGACAGACCAGCCGGTCGCAGACGCGGGTCAGCAGTTCGATGTCGTGATCGACGATCACAATGCCCCGTCCGGCATCGCGCAATCGATGCAGCAACGACGCGAGTTGGCCGCGCTCGCGGTCGGTGGCCCCCGCCGCCGGCTCGTCGAGCAGGAGGAAGATCGCACCCGTCGCCACAGCGCGCGCCAGGTCTGCGGAACGCGTGTCACCTTCCAGCATGAGGGTTTGAAATGTGCGGCCAAGGCCCTTCCGGGCGATGGCATGCGGCGGCAGACATTCGAGATGCGCATCGTCCAGAGTGATCGCCCCGCTGTCGGCGCGATCGAGGCCGCCGATCACGTTGAGGAGCGTCGTCTTGCCCGAACCGTTGGGGCCGATCAGCCCGACAATCTCGCCGCGTCCGACGGCGAACGACACACCGGCCAGCGCGTCTACGCCACCAAACCGTTTGACGACATTGTCGAGCACGAGCCGTTGCGCTCCCGATACAGCCGGCATGAGTTGCGGCACCGTCGGGTTGTTCGGAGCGGGCGATCGGGCACCGCGCAGGCGGTCGATCAACTCGGCGATGCCGCCGGGCGCCCAACGCACGATCGCCAGCGTCGCCACGGCATAGACCAACAGCCACGCGTCCTGAAAATCGCGCAATATCTCAGGCAGGCAGACAGCCAACAGCGCGCCCACGACGGCGCCCATCGGATGCCGTGAACCGCCGACGACGACGGAGGTGAGGCAAAGCACCATGACCGGAAAGCCGGTCACATCGGGCGAGACCACGCCACTGATCGCCGCGGAGAAAGCCCCCGCCAATCCGGCCAAGGCGCCGCCTGCGACGAAGGCGGCAAGCCGCCACCGGCCACCATCGATGCCGAGCGTGGCCGCCACCAGAGGGGCCTCGCGCAACAGGCGCGCCTCGTCGCCCAGCCGGCCGCGGAAGAGGTGCACGTAGATCAGCACGGTGGCGATCAGGCAGGTCCAGACCATCGCCAGCAGAACGGGACCTCGCGGCAACACCGACGCGAACCCCGAGATCCCGTTGGCGCCGCCGGTCAGGCCTTCCGCGTGAACCGCGATGAGGTTCACGATCGACGCAAGCGCCAGTGTGGCGAGCGCAAAGTAATGCGACTGAAGGCGCAGGACCGGTCCGGCGGCGAGTGCGGCGGGCAGAGACGCCGCGAGGATCGCCACCGGCAGGGCGAGCACGCCGAGCGCCGGCGCGGCCAGGGCGGCAGCGTAGGCGCCGACGCCGAACAGGGCGCCTTGCGCCAGATTCAGCGCGCCGAGCTGGCCGAAGACGAGCTGATAGCCCAGGCCCATCAGCGCATAGATCCCGACGAGCGTGACCATGCGTTGGCCGAATGGCGGCAGGACCGCCAATGCAAAAAAGGGGAGCGCCAGAAGAGCAGCCAGCCACAAGGCACCGAGGGGACGCATGTCAGGCGCGCCGACCTGCGGGTTCGCCGAACAGGCCCTGCGGCCGGAACGCCAGGACCACGAGAACACCCACGTAGAGTGCGACGGATGCCCAGGCATCGCCGAATCCTGCCGACACGAAGGTCTCGAAAAAGCCGATGCCCAGCGCACCCAGAAGCGCACCCGGCACGCTGCCCCAGCCGCCCAGCGCCACGGCGATGTAGGCTTTCAGCATGTGGCCGGCGCCCTGCGTCGGCGCCACCAGAAACTGGTGGCCGAGAAGGAGGCCGGCGATTCCGGCAAGTGCGCCGGCCAGCGCGAGCGACAGCATGATGTAGCGTCCGACGGGAATACCGACGGCGCGCGCCATGTGCCGGTCGGACGAGACGGCGCGCATGCGCCGGCCGACCTGCGTGCGCTCGAGCAGGAACCACACGCCCGCCACCAGGACGCCGCCAACCACGACGATGGCGAGCGGCTGGCGACCGAGTGCCACGCCGGCAATGTCGAATGAACCGCTGCCAACCAGCGCCGGCGCAGTGCGCGGTGCCGCCCCCAGGGTGACGGTGAGGCCGTGCTCGATGATCGCAGCAAGCGCGATGGTGGCGACGAAGGTGGCCTCGGGCGGCCGCGCGGCGAGCGGCAGGATCGCGACCCGCGCCGCGACGATGCCGGCGCAGCCGAGCGCCAAGGCGACCAGCGGCAGAAGCAACGGCGCTGCAAGGCCGGTCGATTGTCCGGCAACCACGGCAATGGCGCCGCCCAGTACCACGAGATCGCCATGCGCGAAGTTGACGGCGCCGGCAGCGTTCAGGGCGAGGACGAAGCCCAGGGCCACCAGCGCATAGGCCATGCCCAGCGCCAGCGCGTTGAGCAGGAGCTGGACGGTGATCAGTGCCGGCGCTTCAGTGTTCGCGGGGGGCGTGCTTGCCCAGGATCCGCTGCAGGGTGCGCCGGTGCATGTTGAGGCGGCGTGCCGTTTCCGAGACGTTGCGATCGCACTGCTCGAAAACGCGCTGGATATGCTCCCACCGCACACGATCGGCCGACATCGGATTGCTCGGCGGCGGCGGCAGCTTGCGACCATGGGCGGTCAGCGCCTGTTCGATGGCATCGGCGTCGGCCGGCTTGGCGAGATAGTCGACGGCGCCTTCCTTCACGGCGGCAACGGCGGTCGCGATGTTGCCGTAGCCGGTCAGCACCACGATGCGAATGTCGGGCCTCGCCTGGCGCAGCGGACCCACGAGTTCGAGGCCGTTGCCGTCGCCCAAACGCAGGTCGAGAACAGCAAAAGCGGGCGGGCGGGCCGTCTGGGTCAGTGCCTCGGCGACCGAACCAACGGCGGTCACGATGAAGCCACGCAGCTCGAGGGCCCGTGCAATGCGATTGCGGAACGCGGCGTCGTCATCCGCGATCAGCAGCGTCCGATCCTTGGCTGACGTCGTGCCGGCAATCACGGGCGATATGGGACGGCCGGCTCCTGCGTCCTGGCTCATGGCGACTCCTTCGACATCGGCCGCTATGTAGCCTTGAAGACGGGGTTTGGCCAGCGCACGGAGACGGCGGCACCTCCCCCCGCAACGGCGCGATTTCCGAAGGTTACAGTAGCTCCGGTGCGCTCCAGAAGCGTCTTGGCGATGAAGACGCCGAGGCCCATATGGCCCTCCTGGCCCTGCCGGGTCGAAATGAAGGGCGTGCCGAGTTCGTCGAGCATGGCCTCGGAAAAACCCGGCCCGTCGTCCGTCACCTCGACCTCGGACCACTCGGCCGTCCAGCGCGTGACGATCCTGACTTCCTGCCGTGCGAAGGAAACGGCGTTCTGCACGATATTGCCGATGCCCTGCATGATCTCCGGGCTGCGCACCTGGATCGGCGCCATCGCCGGCACGCCCTCGCCGACCGGCCCTGACTCGTAGGCAATGTCGATGGTGCCGCGATCATAGTTCTGCGCCGCCGCCTCGATCAGAGCCGGCAGGGGCACGAAGGTATAGGCATCGGACACATCGCCGGCCGGATCGACCGAGAGTCGCGCAAGGATCGAGCGGCAACGCTCGGACTCGGCCGACAGCAGTTCGACGTCCTCACGCAGCGGATCGTCCTGCTCGATCTCGCGCGACATCTCCTTGGCGACGACGGCGATGGTTGAGAGGGGCGAACCGAGTTCATGCGCCGCCGCGGCCGCCAGCGCACCAAGCGCCGACAGACGCTGCTCGCGGGCAAGGGCCGCCTGCGCCGCCGCCAGCGCATCCGCCATCTGCCGCGCTTCCTCCGCCAGTCGCCAGCCGTACAAGGTGATTAACAAGGTCGTGAGCGTGAGGCCCGCCCAGGCGCCGGTCTGGTAGATATCCGGCAATTCGAGGGGTGGCCCCCGCCACGGCAGCGGCTCGTGAAAGACTCCGAGGACACCGATGCTTGCAATCGTCAGCATCGACAGGGCGATGTTGCTGGTCAGCGACAGGATGGTGGCGCCGATGGCGACGGGCGCCAGGAGCAACAGCGCGAAGGGATTGAGCAGACCGCCGGTGAGATAGAGCAGCACGGCGAGCTGCAGGATGTCGAAGGCCAGGAAGATCGTGGCCTCGCGGTCGTCGATGCGCGCCGACGCCGGCCGACCGAGGCTGACGGTAAGGTTGAGCAGCGCCGAGAGCGCAATCGTGCCGCCCACCGCGAGCACCGGCAGGCCAAATCCCAGGCCCCATTGAACGACCGCGGCAGTGAAGAGCTGTCCGGCGACTGCGGCCCAGCGGATCAACACCAGGGCGCGCAGGCGAACGACGCCGCGCCGCGGCAGGCCGGGATTGGCGGGCCCAGGACCGGTAGGCGACGAGGCGATCTCGGCGCGCACCGTCATCGGATCACTCCTCGAGCATCAGGTGCTTGCGATGGACTGTCGTGAACAGCGGAATCTTGCGCTGCTTCTTGCGATCGGGCGGCTCCTTCACGAGACGACCGATCTCTCCCAGGATCAAACCGGTGATGGTCGGCAGCGGCAGTTCACGCGCCTCGTCGAGACGGACCCAGCGAATGTCGCCCATCTCGCTCGAATGCCGGATCTCGCCCGTCGCATCCTCGGCCCGGGCCATGAAGAAGCGGGCATTGAAGCGGCGCGGCCGGCCAGGCGGCGTCACCGCGCGCGCAATCAGGTCGAGGCAATCGAGCGCAGGGCCCATGCCGGTGTCGAGGAAGCCCTGCCAGTGCTCGCCGAAATCCTTGTCGGGCGCGCCGCGCTTGAACGGCTTGGCCAGCATCAGACCGGTCTCTTCGAAAGTCTCGCGCACGGCGGCGACGGCCAGCGCCCGGGCACGTTGCGCGGTCGCGGCTTTCTGCAGGCGGGCATTCACGAAGCGGTCGAGCGGCGTGGCGACCGGCACGTGCGCGTCGGCGCGGTCGACGCGGCCGCCGGGGAACACGTAGCGGTTGGGCATGAAGGCGTGCTTGGCGTCGCGACAACCCAGCAGCACCTCGGGAACCTTGCCGCGCTGGCGCACCAGGATCAGCGTCGCGGCATCGCGCGGCCGCATGTACGGGTACGTCTGCTCGACCTTCTCGACCGGCCGTTCGCTGCCGGGTTTCAGGTCGCCGTGGACGTAGCCCTTGTCGGTGCCGCGCACGACGGCGCCGGCGGGAATCGTTCGCTTGCTCATGATCCCAACGATAGACGCTGAATACGCACCACTCCAGTGCCGCGCTCCCAGCGAAGCGGACGCATGGCACGACGAACCC
>JACPVT010000312.1 GCA_016191685.1 Rhodospirillales bacterium
ACCCGCCCGTTCCGGCTGGCGCTCGACAGCGCCGAGGCCGAACTCGACACCGCGCGGGCCCATGTCGAGACCTTGCGCGGTACCTGGCGCGAGGTGGTGAGCGAACTGGCCGACGCCGAGGCGCGGGCGGACTACGCCCAGCGCCAGTGGCAGCGGCAGAAGGAACTGGCGGCCAAGGGCTTCCTCTCCGCCAGCAAGCGCGACGAATCGCAGAACGAGGCGCATACCGCGGCCGATCGCGTGGCCTCGGTACGCGCCAAGCTGCGCCGCGTGCTGACGGCGCTCAACGGCGACCCCGAACTGCCGGCCGACGACCATCCGCTGGTGCGCGAGAAGAGCGCTGCCCGCGAGCGCGCAGCGCTCGACCTTGCGCGGACGACGGTGCGCGCGCCAGTCGACGGCGTGGTCGTGAACCTCCGCGTGCAGCGCGGCGAGCAGGTCAAGGCCTCAACGCCACTGTTTGCCGTGGTGGCGCTCAGCCGGCCGTGGATCGAGGCGAACTTCAAGGAAACCGAACTGACGCACGTGCGCGTCGGCCAGCGGGCGCGCATCGTGCTCGACACCTATCCCGACGCGACCTGGGAAGCCGTGGTCGACAGCGTCAGTCCGGCGACCGGCGCGGAGTTCGCGATCCTGCCGCCGCAGAATGCCAGCGGCAACTGGGTCAAGGTCGTGCAGCGCCTGCCGGTCAAGCTGCGCCTGCTGCCGCACCAGGGCGAGCCGCCGCTGCGTGCCGGCATGACCGCGACGGTGAGCATCGACACCGGTCGCCAGCGCAGCCTCGGCGACGTCACGCAGGTCTTCGGCGGCAAGCAGGCCCAGGCCGAGGAGCCGGCAGCGCGGCGGCCCTAGCGCCCAAGTAAAGCTCCGTGAAGGGCGGCGCGAAGGGCTATGGCACCTTCGTCCACCGAAGCCGGAATGTTTCCCGCCCATAGCCGAGGCCTTCGGAGGCGACAACACCCGGGGCGGTCTGCAGGAATTTCCATTCCATCGCTGAGCCGACGGTGGGCCGGCCCCGCTGCCCTGACCCGTCGAAGCGCGTGTATTGCCCCTTGAGCACGGCACGGCAGCCGTCCAGTGCTTCGACCGTCCCCGAGCCTGCAGCGGCGACCTTGTCGCCCCATCTCTCGCTGGTCACTCCCGCCTTGCGATCATAGGTCCACACAAGCGATCCGCCGGCGCGGCGGATGACCATGGTTTGCAGGTCCACTGCCGCTTCCCAGGTGCCGGATAGCCAGACCTCTGGCACGACGCCGTTGCAATCCTCCGCCTTCGCCCCGGACGACCAGAAGACGACGACCGATGACAAGACGAGCCCGAAGAACAGGGCTGCTGTGGTTCGCGCCTGCCAAGCCATCGGCACCTCAAGACATCTGCTGGTAATGAGATGGACCCATAGCGCGGCTCCGACAAGCCACTTGTCTTCGATGCCGACGCCCTGCGACTGACGACTGCGGGCTGTATCAGCCGTCGCACTGGCCGACTTCGGGCCTGCCTAGCGCTTCGCGAGACCCTTCTGCAGCATCCGCCACTTGAGCTGGTCGAATCGGTCCTGGCCGAAGAAAGGTTCGCCATCGAACACCATTAGCGGCACGCCGTAGTGCCCGCCCTCGCGCTGGGCTTCCTGGCTCTTCTCGATGATGGCGTCGAAGCGTTCGGGCGCGGCAGCGACGGCGCCATCCATCTCGGCGAGATCGAGCCCGGCGCGCCGGGCGGCCTGGGCGAGATGGTCGCCCTCGTGCCAGTTCCTGACCTTGCCGCTCCAGATCGTGGTGCTGACTTCGTTCAGGAAGGCGAGCCCCTTGCCGCGTTCGGTCGCCGCCTGGCCGAGCCGGGTCAGGCGATGGATGTAGGGCTGCTCCCTGGGATAGCTGCGCGTCTTGGGATCCATCACCACCGGGTCGGGCGAGGGCCAGGCGATCGGCAGGCCGACGAACTCGGCGCTGCGGAACACGTCGCGCAGGAAATAGGTGAACCAGAGACGGTCGCTGTTGGCGAAGAAATCCGGCTGGCGCACCGCGATCGGATAGACGACCCGGACGTTGGCCGCGGCGTCGTACTCCTTTTCCAGCGCCACGAGGCGCGGCGTCACGAGATAGGAGTAGGGCGAGCGAAAGGACCAGTAGAGATCGTAATGGAGCGTCATGGGCGCAGAGTCATGGCACGTAGAGTCCCTTCGAGGCCGCGAGGCTGACGCAGAGCGCTTCGATGGCATCGAGCGTCGGCGTCTCGACGCCGGCGCTGCGTGCGAAGGCGAGTGGCGCGCGTACGATCGACTCGACCTCCATCGGCCGGCCGAGCTCGTAGTCCTGCAGGATCGACGGGCGATGATCGGGATAGACGCGGGTCGGCCCATAGCGCTGCTCGGGACTATCGTCGAGCATCACGCCATGGGCCGCCGCCACGGCCAGCGCCTCGGCATGCGCGCGGCGGCAGAGGCGATTGACCTCGGGCGTCTTCTGGATCGTGTTGGGCTGCCCCAGGATGAGACAGACCGTCGAGCCGGTGAGATTGGCCATCAGCTTGTGCCAGATGTCGTAGCGGATATCGCGCGTGGCCGGCGAGGCGATGCCGGCTGCCACCAGCGCCGCGCGGAGCGCGTCGATGCGCGGACTGGGCCGATCGTCGGTCTCCGCCACCCAGAGCGTGTTGCGCTCGGGCGAGATGTTGCGCACGACGCCGGGCTCGATGACATGGTTCGACGAGGTGACGACGGCGCCGACGGCGCGGTCCAGGCCCACCGCCCTGGCGAGCGCCCCGCCGGGATCGAGCCGCGACAGATCGGGCGCCGGCGGCCGCGAGGCTGCAAGGCCATGGCCGTACCACCAGGGAATGCCGTTCTGCACGAAAGCCACTGAGGTGTCGGGGCGCAGCAACGGGCCGACATTTTCCGCCAGCGCATGAAGGCCGGACGACTTCATGGTCACCAGCACCGCATCCTGCGGCCCGAGATCGGCCGGCCGGTCGCTGGCGCGGACCGGCACCACGATCTTGCGGTCGCCGGTCAGCAGGGTGAGGCCACGGGCGCGGATGGTCTCGAGATGCGCGCCGCGTGCCACCACCGACAGCTCGTTGCCCGCCTCGGCAAGGCGCGCGGCGAAGTTGCCGCCGATCGCGCCGGCTCCAAAAACACAGATCCGCATTGCGTCGCCCTACCGTTCGGCCCGGCTCAGCCAGGTGATCGTGAGGTCGCTGCGCGGACGAGCGCGGCAGGCGAGCGTTTGTCCCGCCTTGATCTGCTGCGGGCTGAGGCAGGCGTCGTTGCGCGGCAGCAAGGTGACCTTGCCGAAATCGAGACGGCTGGTGCAGGTGCCGCAGTTGCCGGTGGCGCAGGCGAAGGGATAGTCGATGCCGGCGGCGATGGCTGCTTCCAGCACGGTCTGGTTGGCGGCGCAATCGATGGTCTGCCGGGTGTTGGCGATCGTCAGGCGATGGGACTTGGGAGTGCGGGCCATGCCGGCGCTCACGCCATCGCCGCGTGGCGGCGCGACGGCGTCGTCCGGACGGAATTGAACTGCGGGACGTACCAGGACACCGACGGGAAGCGCACCAGGGCATAGCCGTAGAGCGCGAGGCCGATCGCCGGCCGATCGCCCACCACCACGGTGCCGTGAATGTCATGATCGGCCATCGCCATGCCGCTGCCCGGCTCGACCATCACCTCGCCCACCTGCTCGACCGTGGCGTAGCCGGGTTGGGCGAGATTGTCGGTGCGACGGAAGAACTTGTGGCGCTCGCGACCGGAGATGGCGGCGTTGACACACCAGATGCCGTGATCGTGCGGCGCGGCTTCCTTGCCCGGCAGGCCGATGGTGAGATAGAGGCCGTGGCCGTCATTGTCCTCGACCAACAGCGGGTGGTTGCGCCCCTCGGCCACCGGCATGGCGAAGTCGGCGAGCGGAAACAGCTCCTTCCTTGCTGCCAGCGCTACCAGCTTCAGTTTCAGCGCATGCAGCGCCGAGGGCGTGATGCCCTCCCTTGCGGTGATGGCGTGCACATCGGCCAGCAGTTTAGAGGCGGCACGGTTTCGCTTGTCGGAGACGGTCATGGAAGAGGTTCCCCTTGCTGCAAGGAGCGTACGGGCTAGGCCTCCTCGGCGGCAAGGGGTAGACTTCCAACAGAGGCGCACAAGCGTCCGGGACTCGATGGAGGCACCCGACATGGCACGCACTCTCAGCATCGAACCGCTGCCGGGCACCACCTTCGGCGCCGTCGTCAAAGGCGTGAAGGTGGCCGCGCTCGACGACACCACGTGGCGCGAGCTCCATGCCGCCTGGTTGCAATACGCCCTCCTCATCTTCCCCGGCCAGCACCTCAGGCGCGACGAACAGATCACCTTCGCCAAGCGCTTCGGACCGCTCGAGTTCGAGATGGCGGCGATCAGCAACGTCAAGGCCGATGGCTCGCTGCGCCTCGAAGCCGACAACGACGACATGATGAAGATACTGAAAGGCAACATGGGCTGGCACTGCGACAGCACCTACATGCCGGTGCAGGCCAAGGGCGCGGTGTTCAGCGCCGAGGAAGTGCCGACGATCGGCGGCCATACCGGCTTCGCCGAC
>JACPVT010000376.1 GCA_016191685.1 Rhodospirillales bacterium
CCTTCGGCTTCGGCGGCGGGCGTGCGGACGTCTGGGAGCCCGAAGACGACGTCTATTGGGGCCACGAGGACACGTGGCTCGGCGACAAGCGCTACTCGGGCGATCGCGACCTCGAGAATCCCCTCGCCGCCGTTCAGATGGGGCTGATCTACGTCAATCCGGAAGGCCCGAACGGCAAGCCCGATCCGCTCGCTGCGGCCAAGGACATCCGCGAGACCTTTGCCCGCATGGCGATGAATGATGAGGAGACCGTGGCACTCATTGCCGGCGGTCACACCTTCGGCAAGACGCACGGCGCCGGCGATGCGTCGCTGGTGGGTCCAGCACCGGAAGCCGCCGGCATCGAGGAGCAGGGCCTCGGCTGGCGAAGCAAGTTCGGCACGGGCAAAGGAGGTGACGCAATCGGCAGCGGCCTGGAAGTCATCTGGACCACGACGCCCACGAAGTGGAGCAACAACTTCTTCTGGAACCTGTTCGGCTACGACTGGGAACTGACCAAGAGTCCGGCCGGCGCGCATCAGTGGACACCGAAGCATGGCGCCGGCGCCGGCACGGTGCCGGACGCCCACGACCGCTCGAAGCGTCACGCGCCATCCATGCTGACCACCGACCTCGCCTTGCGGTTCGATCCTGCCTACGAAAAGATTTCGCGGCGCTTTCACGAGAACCCGGATCAGTTCGCCGACGCGTTCGCACGGGCTTGGTACAAGCTGACCCATCGCGACATGGGCCCGCGCGCGCGTTATCTCGGCCCGGAAGTCCCGGCAGAGGAGCTTCTATGGCAGGATCCCATCCCCGCGGTCGATCATGCCCTGATCGACGCGCAGGACGTCCGTGCGCTCAAGGCCACGATCCTCGCGTCGGGGCTGTCCATTTCCCAACTGGTCTCGACCGCCTGGGCATCGGCTGCAACCTTCCGTGGCTCCGACAAGCGCGGTGGCGCGAACGGCGCGCGCATCCGCCTCGCGCCCCAGAAGGATTGGGAGGTCAACCAGCCGGCTCAACTGAAGACCGTGCTCGAAACCCTGGCGGGCATCGGGAAGAAGTTCGACGCCGCACAGACCGGCGGGAAGAGAGTCTCTATCGCCGACCTGAT
This sequence comes from Rhodospirillales bacterium, assembly GCA_016191685.1. Taxonomy (GTDB): domain Bacteria; phylum Pseudomonadota; class Alphaproteobacteria; order Reyranellales; family Reyranellaceae; genus Reyranella. The sequence goes on from JACPVT010000376.1 coordinate 1,097, forward strand.
CGTCCTCGGCGGGGCCGCCGCCGTCGAACAGGCCGCGAAGAGCGCCGGCCATGACGTGGAGGTTCCCTTCCCGCCAGGTCGCGGGGATGCCTCGCAGGACCAGACCGATGTCGAATCCTTCGCGGTGCTCGAACCGGCCGCCGACGGGTTCCGCAACTACCTCAAGGCCGGAAACAACGTTCCGGCGGAGGAGATGCTGGTGGATCGGGCCCAGCTCTTGACGTTGACCGCCCCTGAAATGACGGTTCTTGTCGGCGGCATGCGCGTGCTGGAGGCGAACTTCGGCCGCTCGCCGCACGGCGTCTTCACGAAGCGTCCCGGGACTCTCAGCAACGACTTCTTCGTGAACCTGCTCGACATGGCCACGACGTGGAAGGCGGTCCCGGAAGCCGGGGGCGTTTTCGAAGGCCGCGATCGTGCGACGGGAGAACCGAAGTGGACCGGCACACGTGTCGATCTCATCTTCGGTTCGAACTCGCAGCTTCGGGCCCTTGCGGAGGTCTATGCCTGCGACGACTCGCAAAAGAAGTTCGTGCGCGACTTCGTGGCCGTCTGGACCAAGGTGATGAACCTCGATCGCTTCGACCTCGCCTGATCCCGGAGGAAAGGCGCCCGGAAGCGTCAGCCCTTGTTGGGCACCAGAACAATGGCCCGGCCGCTGCTGTTCATGCGGCCGGCCCAGTCGGCGGCCAGCGGTCCGTTACCGAAGAACACGTCGCCGCGCGCCGGGCCGACAATGGCGGCGCCGGCATCCTGGGCAATCATCAGGCGACGATAGGGCTCGGTGGCGCCCGCCTTGCGTGCCACGGGCCGTACGGTGTCGATCCAGATCGGCGTGCCGAAGGGCGTGAGGCTGGTATCGACCGCCATGCTGCGCTGGGCCGTCAACGGCACGCCCTCGGCGCCAGATGCGCTCTGGCTCCTTGTATCCCTGAAGAAGATGTAGCGCTCGTTCTTGCGCATCACGTCGCGCGCCTGCTTCGGGTTGCGCTTCAGCCAGTCGCGAATCGCCGGCCAGGTGGCGTCGTCCTTCTTCATCACGCCCATCTCGACCAGCACCTTGCCGATGGCCGTGTAGGGGCGATTGTTGGAGCCGTCGAAGCCGAGGGTCATCGTGCCGCCCTCGGCAAGCTGGATCTTGCCGCTGCCCTGGACCTGGACTTCGAACAGTCCGACCGGATCCTGCACCCAGGCGATCTCGAGCCCCTTGCCCTTGAGAACGCCCTGTTCGATCTCGGCGCGCGTGTAGTAGGGCTTGTCGGTGAGGTCGGGCGGGCGGCGATAGACCGGCACGGTGAACAGGCGGGACGGCGCCTTGCTGCCACGCATCTCGGGTTCGAAGTAGCCGGTGAACTTGCCCGGCTCCTTGACGACGAGCGGCCGGAAATTCTCCTCGAAGAAAAGACGGGCGGCCTTCGAATCGCCGGCCTTGATCCCGGCGCCGGTGTCGCAGATGCGCTTCCATTCCGCCGGGGTGATGACTTTTTCGCCGCCATCGGTGGCGATCTTGACCTCGGGTCCGGCCACGAGCTTGGGGCAGGAACGACGAAAGGTGGCGAGCGCTTCAGCATGCTTGTCGTCGGCCCAGCCGGCGATCTCGTTGAACGAGATCGGTGCCATCGCCACCCGCTTTTCGGGCGTGCCTACCCCGCTGCCGGCGCACGCAGACAGAACGCCGGCGGCGACGAGCAGGGCCGCGCCACCGGACAGGACGCTCCAACGCATATTCGGAAAGCCTCCCTCAGCCTTCGCTTTCAGTCTTCGTCAGCAGCCAGTTGGGATCGCTGGACTTGGTGTCGCGGCGGAATGTCCAGAGATCGACGACCTTCTGCACTTCATTGGGGTTGCCGTCGGCGATCTGGCCATCGGCGTTGCGCACGACATTTATCTGCTCGCTGACGAAGCGCACGGTGACCGAGGCGTGGGTGCCCTGCAGCTCGGCTGCGGCTATGTCGGAGGCTTCGAAACCGATCAGCGTGGTTTCGGCCTTCTCCTTGCGTTCGGCGCGGGCCCGGATCGCCGCCTCGAAGCTCGAGAAGGTCTGGTTGTCGAGCAGCGTGCGCAGTGTCGCGACATCGTCCTTGGCGAAGGCCTCGACGATGGCGGTGAAGGCGGCGCGAGCGCCGGCGCAGCCGCCCAGGGGGTCGACGGTGGGATCAGCGGCGCGGATGGCGGCGATCGTGGCGGCGGCGGTCGGCATCACCGTGGCGCGAATGCCGCCCGGCCCGGTCGCGGCCATCGAGGGCCGCGGCGCTGGCGCATTGGCAGTCGGCAGCGGCACGACGTTGTCGGCGCGACCGGAGGCGCCGGCCGGCGCGTCGCCGACGCGCGGCGATGGGCCCGACGGCGGCGGCGGGGGTGCGAACGGGTCACGCGCCGGCGGACGCTCGCTGCCGGTGCGTTTGCCGAGGACGGAACGTAGCCGCAGGATCAGAAATACCGCGACTAGCCCGATGAGAATGATGTCGTAGTTGTTACCCACGATGGCGCTCCGCCAACCCGTCTCCAACTCGCTTCAAATTACATAAGCCCCGAATGCGGAAAGGGCAAGGCAACCAGACCACCCTCAATTTTACGTCGCCAGGACCACAATATCGACCAAATCTGCGACCCCGCCGACCCGCCGGCCCGTCCGCGACGTGCGCGCCACGGGTGAGACATAGCCCTGTTGTTCGGCCAGGGCGTAGGTGGCGCCGTCCGTGATGCCCCGGGTCCCTTCATCCTTGTTGTGCTTCTCGAGTTTCGCCGCGAAATTGACGGCATCGCCGATCACGGTGAATTCCAGCCTTTCGCCGTCGCCGACGGCGCCAAAGACGACGCGGCCGGACGACACCGCCAGGCCGATCGTGAGCGGCGTCTGGCCGGCGGCCCGGCGTTCGGCGATCCAGCGGTCCGCCGCATCGATCACTGCGTCAGCCGCGCGCAAAGCGTCGGCGGCAGCCGTCGGCGAGGGGGCAACGGCGCCGAAGGAGGCCAGGATGCCGTCGCCCAGGAATTTGTCGATGCTGCCACCGTTGGCCGCGACCAACGGGCAGACCCGGCCCTGGTAGTCCTGCAACACCTTCATCACTTCGTCCGGCTCGAGCTCGGTCGACAGCCGGGTGAAGCCGCGCAGATCGACGGTCAGGATGGCCACGTCGCGCAGCTCGCCTTCACCGGCCTTGATCGACAGTGCCGCGGTCCGGATGCGAGCGGCGACGCCGGGGTCGAAGAAGCGCGACAAGTCGCGCGCCGCGGCGCCCTCGCTGACGGATCGCACCAGCAGGTGGCGGGCCCGTGAGATGGCGAGCGCCAGTACGGCCGTGGTGAGCAGGATGGCGATGATCTTGTCGATCTCGGCGCCCACCAGCAGGGAATTCGAGGTCATGTAGTCGACGAAATTGTGCGTCCGGTTGGGCGGCCCGCCGCGCCCCGAAGCGACGTAGTAGGTGAGGTACGCCCATCCCGCCGCGACCGCGAAGCCGGTGAAGATCACGAAGCGCGCCTCGAAGCGCAAGGCCCGCAAGGCGATGAACAGGAAGGCGTAGAACAGCGTCGGCACCTTCAGGTAGAACGCCGCCGGCTGGGCATACTTGAAGTGAAAACTCCAGATCAGCCCCATCAGCAGCGCGACGTCGGCGATCACCGACACGTAGAGCATCCAGCGCGCCAGGTGCTTGGTGTGGGCCAGCACGATGCGGACGACGCAGAACGCCGCGTAGAGGAGCAGCACCTGCAGCTCCAGGGAGTATTCGTCCTGCACCAGGCCCTCGGCCATGGCGGTGCTCTGGTAGAGGCCGGTGACCAGCCCGACGATGACGAGCTGGATCCAGCCGATCAGGATTTCGCTGCGCTCCTGCTGCAGCCGGATGGTGTCGCGCACGCGGTCCGGAATGTTTTCCGGCCCGCCGCCGTCGAACAACCAGCCGCCAAGGCGGGCCAGCATCAGGCCTTCTCCAGCCACAGGCTCGTGGCTATCGCATCGGCCGGCTGCGGCAGCCGCGCCACCACCGAGGCCGCGAGGCGCTCGCCCATCCGGCGCGTCGCCCAGACGCTGGAGAACAGCGGCCGCCAGGCGCCGGTCGTCAGCAGGGGCAGCACGCCCTGCTGTTCGTTGTAGTTCCGCCAGCCCCACGCTGGCGGATAGTCGAAAGGCAGGAAGATGTCGTGAATGTGCACGAGGGCGCCCGACGGCAGGCGCGGCAGGACGCGGTTGAACAGAATATCGACGTCGCTGCCCGGCATCAGGATGTGGCTCGAATCGATGAACAGCACGTCGCCGGCACGCAGCCCGTCGAACACGTCGGCCGGCGCGGCCTGCAGGTCGGCGCGGCAGGCGCGCTGCGCGGCTTCAAGGACGCGAACGTGCCGATGGCGCTCAACTTCGTCGCCTACTGGCTGATCGGCTTTCCCGCGGCGTGGTGGTTCGGGATCCACCAGCGCGTAGGGCCGTCC
>JACPVT010000313.1 GCA_016191685.1 Rhodospirillales bacterium
AAGCTCTACTTCGGACTGAAGTACCGATTGTTTCCCTATCATTTCATGATTGGCTTCACCGCCGGCGCGGCCTTCTGCCTGTTCGCGTTCCCGTTCGTTTTAGCAGTGAAGGGATGGGACTTGCCCTGGAGCAGTTGGATTACTCTACCTTGGGGCAAGTTTATTGCACTTGGCTTGGTCATGAGCCTGCTCGCGGGAGCATTCCTCGCAGTTGGATATTTTCTCTTCGCTACTCCGATTCCGCCGGACGCACTCGAAAGTACCCGCAAGAAGCAAGACAGCTAAGCGGCCTCATGACGCCGGATCATCGCTGGTGAAGCCTCGGAGTCAGTGCGACAGATGCGGTTGAAGCCTGGGGAAGTCCGCTGTTCTCCATTTATCTGAGGATCAATTCGCAGTCGGTGTCAGCTCAGCAAGGTCATTCCGCGGCGAGCGCCAGCGGTGGCGGGACATGCCGCACCGGCGCTGCCTCGACGGCGGCCGGCCGCTTCACCCGGAACCAGGCGGCATAGAGGGCCGGCAGGAACAGGAGCGTGAGCGCGGTGGCCACCAGCAGGCCGCCCATCAGAGCGACCGCCATGGGCCCGAAGAACACGCTGCGCGACAGCGGGACCATGGCGAAGATCGCCGTTCCTGCGGTGAGCAGGATCGGCCGGGCGCGGCGCACGGTGGCGTCGATCACGGCATCCCACGGCGTGTGGCCGGCTTCGATGTCCTGGTCGATCTGGTCGACCAGGATCACCGAGTTGCGCATGATCATGCCGGCGAGCGCGATCGTGCCCAGCAGCGCGACGAAGCCGAAGGGCTGGTTGAAGGCCAGCAGGAACAGCGACACGCCGATCATGCCGAGCGGCGCCGTCAACATGACCAGCGCGAGCTTGGAGAAGCTCTGGAGCTGCAGCATCAGGAACAGCACCATCAGGAAGGCCATCACCGGCATCATCTTGAAGATCGAGCCTTGGCTGCGGGCGCTCTCCTCCTTGTCGCCGCCGACCTCGATGCGATAGCCGGCCGGCAGGTCGGCACGCAGCGGCGCCAGCGCCGTGTCGATGCGGGCGGCGACGTCGGGGCCCTGCGCGCCGTCGATCACGCCGGCCCGCACCGTCATCAGCAGGTCCTTGTTGCGCCGCCACAGGATCGGCTCCTCGAGCTCGAACCGCAGCGTCGCGAGCTGGGCGAGGGAGACCACGCCGCCGTTGGCGGTCCGGAGGTTGATCGCCTCCAGCCCTTCCAGGCTCAACCGCTCGCCTGGCACGGCGCGGGCGACCACGTCGATCGACTCGGCGCGGTCGCGATACTGGGTCACCACGACGCCCGACAGCAGGGTCTGCAAGGTGTTGCCGAGCAGCTGTGAATCGACGCCGAGTGCGCGCGCCTTGTTCTGATCGACTTCCAGCCGCACGGTCTTGGCGAGTTCGTTCCAGTCGAAATTGATGTCGCGCGTGGCCGGATCGGTCTTGAAGACCTGGCGGACCCGCTCGGCGATGGCGCGGACCTGCTGCGGATCCTCGCCCAACACGCGAAACATGACTGGGTAGGCGACCGGCGGGCCGTTCTGCAGGCGTTGGACGCGGGCCCGCACGGCCTCGAAATCCTCGGCGAAGGCCTTGTCGAGCGCCGCCAGCACGCGCTCGCGGGCTTCCAGGTCCTTGGTCATGACGATCACCTGCCCGAAGCTGGCATTGGCCAATTCCGGAACGGTCGGCAGGTAGAAGCGCGGGCTGCCGGCACCGACATAGGCGGTGTAGTGGCTGACGTCGGGATTGGTGCCGAGCAGGCGCTCGAGCTTCTTCACCTCGGCGTCGGTGGCGGCGAACGACGCGCCCTGGGCCAGCCGTATATCGACGATCAGCTCGGGTCGGTTCGAGGTCGGGAAGAACTGCTTCTGCACCAGGCCGAACAGGCCCATGGCGCCGAGGAAGGCGAGGGCGGTGATGGCGATGGTGGTCTTGCGCCAGGTCACGCACCACACGACGAGCCGGCGGAACAGCGTGTAGAGCCGGCCCTGATAGGGGTCGGCGTGCTGCGCCTTGGGCTGTGGCAGCAGCCGGTAGCCCAGCCAGGGCGTGAACAGCACGGCCACGAACCACGAGACGATCAGCGAGATGCCGACCACCCAGAAGATCGAGTTGGTGTATTCGCCGGCGCTCGACCTGGCGAAGCCCACCGGCACGAAGCCCGCTGCCGTGACCAGCGTGCCGGTCAGCATCGGGAAGGCCGTCGAGGTGTAGGCGAAGGTGGCGGCCTCCATGCGGCTGAAACCCTGCTCGAGCTTCACCATCATCATCTCCACGGCGATGATGGCGTCGTCGACCAGCAGGCCCAAGGCAATGATCAGGGCGCCGAGCGAGATACGCTGGAAGTCGATGCCGAGCAGCAGCATGGCGACGAAGGTGATGGCCAGCACCAGC
>JACPVT010000314.1 GCA_016191685.1 Rhodospirillales bacterium
ACATCGGCGACGCGGTCGGACCGGAGCACATCGCGATCGGGCCGGACGGCCGGCTCTATGCGGCGATGGAGGGCGGCGTCCTGTTGCGCCTGGATCCCGATGGCGGCCGGCGCGAAGTCTTCGCCACCACGGGCGGGCGGGTGCTGGGCTTCGACTTCGACGCGAAGGGACGAATGATCGCCGCCAACCCGATGAAGGGGCTCCTCGCCATTACCGCCGACGCGCGCGTGAGCGTGCTGGCCGATCGGCTGAGCGTCGGCGATCCGATTCGCTATGCCAATTCCATCGTCGTGGCGCCCGATGGCACGATCTATTTCACCGACGCGTCCACGCGTTTTGCACCCGCGTTTTGGGGCGGCACCCTGGAGGCGAGCGTGCTCGACATCCTGGAGCAATCCGCGAGCGGCCGCGTGCTGGCCTACGAGCCGGCGACGGGCAGCACCCGGATCGTGGCCCGCGGCCTCTCGTTCGCCAACGGGATCGCCCTGTCGGCCGACGGCCGCACGCTGTTCGTGACCGAGACCGGCCGCTACCGGATCTGGACGATCGACGGCAGCGCGCGCGACCTCGACGTGCAGAGCGGCGCACCGGGGGCGAGCGTGCTGATCGACAACCTGCCGGGCTATCCCGACAACCTGATGCGCGGACGCGACGGCCGCATCTGGGTCGGGCTGTTCCGGCCGCGCAACCCGGCGGCGGACGGCCTCGCCGGGCGGCCGTTCCTGCGGAAAATATTGCAGCGGCTGCCGCGCTCGTGGCTGCCGCTAGGCGCGCCCTACGGCCATGTCTTCGCCTTCGACGAGCAGGGCCGCGTCACCGAGGACCTGCAGGACCCGAGCGGCGCCTATCCCTCGACCACAGGCGCCACCGAGACGGCGGAGCGCCTCTACATCCACAGCCTGACCGCGCGCACGATCGGGTGGCTGCCGCGATGATCCATAAAGTCATCCTGATCGCCGCAGCGTCGCTCGCGTGTGCCGCCCTCGCGCCGTCCGAGGCCGGTCGAACGGTTGGCGGCTGATCTACGGCAAGGGCTTGCCGCTGCATCACCCGGCCCGTTCAATCCGACAGATGTCGCGCCGGATCCTGCGCCGTATGGCGCACGCGCAGGACATGGACCTCCCGCGCGTCGTCGTCGACAGCATAGAACACGATGTAGGGATAGCGGACGATCGGCAGCTCGCGGACGCCGGGCACCTCGCTCGGCCGGGAGCTATAGGGAAAATCGGCAAGGCGCTCGATGCTGCGCCGGATCACGACGGCCACGCGCCGGGCCGCCGGCCGATGGCGGGCATCGATGTAGGCGAATATCTCGTCGAGCTGTCGGACGGCCGTCGGCAGATACCGGATCCTATAGGCCATGCCGGGCGTACATCGCGTTCACGTCGGCTTCGCTCGCGAACTCGCCACGCCGCGCGGCGGCCAGCCCGGCCTCCAGTTCGGCGCGCTCCTCGACGGTCAGCTTCGCCGGCGGCTGCGCCAGAAGCCGCGCGTGTTCGATCAGTTCCGCCGCAAGGAGGTCCTGATGCTCCGGCGACATCGTACGCACCGCGTCCAGTGCCCGCTGCATGCGCCTGGAAAACTCACCCATGTCCCACCTCTGGAATGACGGTGCCATGATGGCACAGGCCGGCGGCGGGTTCACGCCCCCTCCGGCGCTACGCGCCACCTCCCCCGCTGACGGGAGAGGAGGAAGAGGTCGCTCACCCCTCGCGCGTCACCGCGTGGTAGGCCTTGGAGATGACCTGCCAGCGGCCGTCGACCTTGAGCAAGGTCAGGTAGTCGGTGAAATAGCGCGGCGGGAGCTGGCATTCGACCTTGGCGAAGGCGGTGGCTGGGCCGGAGAAGTCGATCGACACGATGCGGTCGGCGCGCGGGCTGCCCTTGGATTTGGCCGACGGGCGGCTTTCCACCATCTTGAACCAGTCGGCGCGCGGCATGTCGGCGGCCTTGCCCTTGTCGTCGGCAGCATAGAGATGCGAGGCGGGATGAAACGCCTCGGCGAGTTTCTTGGTGTCGCCCTCGTGGAGGCCGTCGAAATAGACTCTTAGCACCTTCTCGATCTCAGCGACGTCGGATTGCATTGTCGTCTCCCTGGTTCAGATGGCGCCGTTGGGCGCGACCAAAATCTTGCCGTCGCGTCCGCCCTTGTCGGCGTGCGCCAGCGCCTCCTTGATCTTGTCGATCGGATAGACCGTGTCCACCGGCGCGGAGAGCTTGCCGGCCATAACCTGGCCCGCGAGATCGGCGTAGATCTCGCGGATTTTTTCCGGACTGCGCCTGGCAAGGCCGCGCCCCAGCATGAAACCCGTCAGGCGCACGCCACGATAGATGAAGTTGCCGCGCGCGACCCTGGGATCCTCGCCGCTCATCGAACCGTAGTGCACCACCGTGCCGTCGGTCGCGACGCAATCGACGATGCGGCCCGTGGCGGCGCCGCCGATCGCCTCGACGCCGAGTTTTATCGCGGCATCGCCGGTGGCCTGGGCGACCCGCGCCGCAAGATCGTCGCCGTCCGCGATCACGATGTCGGCGCCCAGCGCCTTCAGCTCGCCCTCGAGCCCGGAGCGGCGCACGACGTTGACGGTGCGGAGGCCGCGTTGCCGGGCCTGCACGATCAGCAACCGGCCGACCGCCGAGTTGGCGACGTTCTGGATCACCCAGTCGCCCGCCGCGAGGTCGACGAAGTCGGACAGCATGAGCCTGGCCGTCGGCGGATTGATGCGGACCATGGCGGCCTGGCGGAGATCGATGCCGGCGGGCAGCGGGACGGCGTCGCTGCCCTTCACGCGCCGGCGCTGGGTCCAGTTCTCGCGCTGCAGGTTGATGACGAGGTCGCCCTTCTTCACGTGGCGCACCGCGGCGCCGACTGCCGTCACGCGGCCGACGCATTCGGCGCCCGGCGTGGCGGGCAGCGGCGGCTTCAGCCGATAGCTTCCCTTGCAGAACCACATGTCGGCGGGATTGATGGGAAAGGCCAGGACGTCGAAGACGACTTCGTCCGCGGCCGGCTGGCCGACGTCCGGCACCTCGGCGCAACGCGCGACATCCCAGGGCGTTCCGTAGCTGTCGATCAGCACCTGCTTCACGCCGTTCCTCCGCTCCCATGAGCGAGCCGGAGGCTCGCGGTCCGGAAGATCATGAGTCCTCTGGACCGCGAGCCTCCGGCTCGCTCACTGTCTCCACCAGGGGCCCACTTTGTTGGCCCGGTGATTGCTTATAAGGTGATTCGACAGGGGGTGAAACGCCGGATGGCCGCCAAGGCATTTGACGAAATGAATTCCGGAACCGGGAACCCGATCCGGGCGCCCTACCGCAGCGTCGCGGACTGGCTCGCGCGCACGTCGGCCGAGCGGATCGCGGCGACGCGCCACGAGGTCGACCTGTTCTACCGCCGCCACGGCATCACCTTCGGCGCCTACGGCGCGGCCGACGGCCACGAGACGACGATCCCGTTCGACATCATTCCGCGGGTCATCGCCTGGGACGAGTGGGAGTACCTGCACAAGGGCCTGGTGCAGCGCGTAAAAGCGCTCAACGCCTTCCTCGTCGATGCCTACGGCGCGCGCGAGATCTGCCGCGCCGGCGTGATCCCCGAGGCCCAGATCCTGATGAACGCCGAGTTCGTGGCGATGGCGCAGGACCTCGCGCTGCCCGGCGGCGTGCATGCGCACATCGCCGGCATCGACCTGGTGCGGGTCGGCGAAAAGGATTTCTACGTCCTCGAGGACAATGTCCGCACGCCGTCGGGCGTCTCCTACGTGCTGGAGAACCGCGAGGTCATGATGCGCCTGGCACCCGAGCTGTTCTCGGCCATGCGGGTGCTGCCGGTCGCCGACTATTCGGAGGAGCTGCTGGCGACGCTGCGGTCGGTGTCGTTCAGCGACGACGCCGAGCCCACCGTCGTGCTGCTGACGCCGGGCCATTTCAACAGCGCCTATTTCGAGCACGCGTTTCTCGCCGACGAGATGGGCATCGATCTCTGCGAGGGTTCGGACCTGTTCGTCGACGAGGGCCGCGTCTATATGCGCACGCCGCGCGGGCCGCAGCGGGTCGACGTCATCTACCGCCGGGTCGACGACGCCTTCCTCGATCCGCTGGCGATGCGGCCGGATTCCTTCCTCGGCGTCGCCGGGCTGCTGGGCGCGCTGCGCGCCGGCCGGGTCAATATCGTGAATGCGCTGGGCAACGGCGTGGCCGACGACAAATCGACCTACACCTACGTGCCCGAGATGATCCGCTTCTATCTCGGCGAGGAGCCGATCCTGCAGAACGTGCCGACGTGGCGCTGCGATCGGCCGGACGACTTCAAGTACGTGCTCGAGCACCTGGCCGAGCTGGTGGTCAAGGAAGTGCATGGCTCGGGCGGCAAGGGCATGCTGGTCGGGCCGACCTCGAGCAAGGCCGAGATCGAGGCTTTCGCCGGCTTCGTGCGGGCGCGGCCGGACAACTACATCGCCCAGCCGACGCTGGCGCTTTCCACCTGCCCGACCTTCGCCGGCCAGGGCGTGGCGCCGCGCCATGTCGATCTCCGCCCCTTCGTGCTGTCGGGGCGCAAGGTCACCATCATTCCCGGCGGGCTGACGCGCGTGGCGCTGAAGGAAGGATCGCTGGTCGTCAATTCGAGCCAGGGCGGCGGCACCAAGGACACCTGGGTTCTCGCGCCCGAAGCCAGCTCGGGTGGTTAGGGCCATGTTTCACAAGTCCATGAGCGAGCCGGAGGCTCGCGGTCCGGAAGATCATGAGTCTTCTGGACCGCGCGCATCCTGCGCGCTCAAGGCGGTGGGCACATGCTGAGCAGCACCGCCAAGAACCTCTACTGGATGGGCCGCTACCTGCAGCGCGCCAAGTCGACGGCGCGGCTGATCGAGGCGACGCAGCGGATGGCGCTGCAGTCGCGCGGCGAGGAGGCGGCGGGGGTCGCGGCGATCTTCGGCATGGAGGACGAATTCCGCCAGACCCAGCAGCAGGGCGGGCGGCTGGCCAGCCTCATCGACTTCCTGGTGCTGGACGAGAACAACCCCTCCTCGATCGTGAGCTCGATCTCGGCCGCGCGCAGCAACGCCCGCGAGGAACGCAACAACATCACCGTCGACGTCTGGGAAAGCCTGAACGGTCTGTGGCTGGAGCTCAGCAGCCGCCTGCGCGGCGACCGCGTCCTGCTCGACCGCGGCGCCCTGATCGAATCGGTGAAGAAGCAGGCCGTGATGATTTTTGGCGCCGCGCAGGTCACTCTGCTGCGCGACGAGGCCTACAATTTCCTGCAGCTCGGCGCCTTCCTCGAGCGCGGCGACAATACCGCCCGCATCCTCGACGTGAAGTTCCACCTGCTGCGACCGGACGGCAATCCGCATGCCGACAAGCCCGACTATTTCGCCTGGTCGGAAGTGCTGGCCTGCATCGGCGCCGTCCGCACCTACCGCCGCATCTATCGCAGCGCACTCGACCCGATGAAGGTGGCCGAGCTGATGATGCTGCGCCGCGACGTGCCGCGCTCGGTGCATCATTGCCTGTGGATGGTCGATCTCAGCATGCGCGAGCTTGCCGACACCTACAGCGCCAAGGGCGAGGCCGACCGGCTGGCCGGCGAACTGCATGCGCGCCTGCGCTACGCGCGCGTCGACCATATCTTCGACATCGGCCTGGCCAAGTTCCTGGGCGGGGTGCGCGACGACATCGCCACCCTGTCCGACGAAATCGGCCGCCAGTTCCTGCTGGATTGAACGGCCATGCGGTTTTCCATCGAACACACGACGCGCTTCCAGTTCGACCAGCCGTCCGGCCATTCGATCCACGACGTCAGGCTCACACCCAAGCCGGCGGCCGGCCAGCGCGTCGTGTCGTGGCGCATCGACGGGCCGGGCAAGCGCTCCGAATGGGTCGACGGGCACGGCAACCAGGTGACGACCTTCTCGGCGGCGTACCGGCACGACAGCGTCGAGATCACGGTGCACGGCATCTACGAACACAGCGGCGCCGACCAGTGGCTGCGCTATGTCGAGACGCCGACGCTGCCGGCGCCGTTCTGGCTGCGCAACACCGGCCTCGCCCGCCACGACGCCAGCTTCGATCCGATGATCGAGGGCCTGGCCGAGCGCGCGGCCGATGCGGCCCAGCGCGTCGCGGTCCTGCACGAGGTCATGGCGCGCATCGGCAAACGCATCGCCTACAAGACCGGCGTCTCGACCGTCGACACCACGGCCGCCGAGGCGCTGGCCCGCGGCGCCGGCGTGGCCCAGGACCATGCGCACGCCTTCATCGCCTGTTGCCGCCGCCTTGGCGTGCCGGCGCGCTACGTGAGCGGCTACCTGCGCAACGACGATCCCGAGCTGCACGTCGGCCGCACCAGCCATTCCTGGGCGGAGGCCTGGGTGCCCGGCCTCGAATGGGTGGGCTTCGATCCCGCCAACAACATCAGCCCGCACGGCGACAGCCTCAGGGTGGCGGTCGGGCTCGACTACCACGACGCAGCCCCGGTCAGCGGCCGGCGCGTCGGCTTCGGCGAGGCCAGGATGAGCGTCGACGCCTCGGTGCGCGTCATCGAGTGACAGCAAGATTTGAGCGAGCGAGACGCTCGCGGTCCGGAAGATCATGAGTCTTTTGGACCGCGAGCGTCCCGCTCGCTCATTTGCTTGGCATTAACGGCGGTACGGCGCGAACCTACGAGAAATAGTCCTCGCGACGGCCTGCAGACATCGTGCAGCCTTGCGAAAACAGCCCGCCGCACGTACGGTCGCCCGCTTTTTCAATGCCTGAAAGGAGGCATCTGCGTCATGGCTTTCATCGCCGACCGTCTGAGCCGCATCAAGCCCTCTCCGACCAATGCCGCCCAAGGCAAATTCCTGGAGATGAAGGCGGCGGGCAAGGATGTCATCGGCCTGGCCGCCGGCGAGCCCGACTTCCCCACGCCCGACCACATCAAGGAAGCGGCGATCAAGGCCATTCACGCCAACGACACCAAGTACACCGCGGTGCCCGGAACGCCGGCGCTGCGCCAGGCGATCGTGGCCAAGATGAAGCGCGACCACGGCCTCGAGTACAAGCCGTCGCAGACCGTCGTCACCTCGGGCGGCAAGCAGATCATCTTCAACGCCATGCTGGCGACGCTCAATCCCGGCGACGAAGTCATCATCCCGGCGCCCTATTGGGTGTCCTACCCGGAGATGGTGCTGTTCGGCGACGGCACGCCGGTGATCGTCGATTGCCCCGAAGCGACGGGCTTCAAGCTGACGCCGGAAGCGCTCGACCGCGCGATCACGCCCAGGACCAAGTGGCTGATCCTGAACTCGCCCAGCAACCCGACGGGGGCCGCCTCCTCGTACGCCGATCTCCGCGGCCTGTGCGACGTGCTGCTGAAGCACCCGCAGGTCCACGTGCTCACCGACGACATGTACGAGAAGCTGGTCTACGACGACTTCAAGTTCGCGACGCCGGCGGAAGTGGAGCCCCGGCTTTACGACCGCACGCTGACCATGAACGGCGTATCGAAGGCCTACAACATGACCGGCTGGCGCATCGGCTATGCCGCCGGGCCGCAGAAGCTGATCGACGCCATGATCACGGTGCAGTCGCAGAGCACGTCGAACGCCAGCTCGATCAGCCAGGCGGCGTCGGTGGCGGCGCTGAACGGCCCGACCGATTTCATCCCGAAGAACGTCGCCGTCTTCAAGCAGCGCCGCGACCTCATCGTGTCGATGCTGAACCAGACCAAGGGCCTGAAATGCCCGCGGCCGGAAGGCGCCTTCTATGTCTACCCGTCGTGCGCCGGCACGATCGGCAAGAAGACGCCCGACGGCAAGACGATCGCCAACGACACCGACTTCGTGAACTACCTGCTCGAAGCCGAGGGGCTGTCGGTGGTGCAGGGCTCGGCCTTCGGCCAGGGCCCGGCGTTCCGCATTTCCTACGCCACGGCGACCGAACTGCTCGAGGAAGCCGGCCGCCGCATCCAGCGCGCCTGCGGGGCGCTGAGCTAGATTAGGGAATCTTCGCTGGGAGCGCGCCACTCCAGAGAGTGTGAAGCTATGTCGTCAGAAGCGGGCTAAGCGAGTTTGGTCGCGGTCGGCGGTGTGGCCGGCGATTGTCGGTGTCAGCGAGAGCCTGAGGAGTTCAGGCCAGGCCGAGCCTCTTGAACTGCA
>JACPVT010000315.1 GCA_016191685.1 Rhodospirillales bacterium
CGGGGGCACCAGGTAGCCCGCGATTG
The DNA here is from genome assembly GCA_016191685.1 of Rhodospirillales bacterium. Taxonomy (GTDB): domain Bacteria; phylum Pseudomonadota; class Alphaproteobacteria; order Reyranellales; family Reyranellaceae; genus Reyranella. Next base: position 27 of record JACPVT010000315.1, read on the forward strand.
ATTTTGTGCGGGCGATTCGAATGTTGAAAGGTCAGTGCAGGCGTTTCGGCAGCTCGGCGATCGCCTCGTCGACCAGGGCCTGCGTGCGGCCCGAGCCGACCTGCTCGCGCAAGAGCGCGCGGGTGGCGGCCAGCGCCACGTCGACGGCGGTGTCGCGCACCTGCTTGGTCGCCTGGGCCTCGGACTGGGCGATGCGGTCGAGCGCCTGCTGCTCGCGCAGCGCGACCGACGTCTCGAGGCTTGCCGCGGCGCGGGCCTGCATGCGGGCGGCTTCCTGGCGGGCCTGCTGGATGATGGCGCCGGCCTCGGTCGCCGCTTGGGCCAGCGTGCGGTCGGCTTCGGTCTTGGCTTTCAGGGCGTCGGCGCGCAGCTGATCGGCGTCGGCGAGCGCCTTGGCGATGCCCGCCGTGCGCTTGTCGAGCATTTCCGCGATTCGCTTCCACAGCACCTTGCCGGCGAGGGCAAAGAACAGGACGAAGGCGACGGCAACCCAGAAGGCCGGGTCGGAAAACAGGCTTTCCTGGCCGGCGCCGGCGCCGGCGGCCCAGGCAGTGCCGATCATCGGCTGGTCCCCTTCACGGCGGCGGCGACCTTGGCCCCGAGCGCCGCGCCGTCGGCCGGCTGGCCGGCGAGCTTGGCATAGGCGCTGTGGGCGATCTCGCCCGCCATCTGTTCGAGGCCGGCCATGACCGTGTCACGCTGGCCGGCGATACGCTTCTCGGCCTCGGCGATGCGGCCGTTGAGCTTTTCGCCGAGCTCAGTGAAGCGCGCCGTGGCAAGCGCGCTGTCGGCCTCGGCCTGCTCGCGCTGCAGACGGCGCGATTCCTCGCGCGCGTCGGCCAGGCGCTTCTCGTAGGCGGCGACCAGGGCCCGCGTGTCCTCGTTGGCCTTCTCGGCCGCGTCGAGGTCGCTCTGGATCTTGGCCTGCCGTCTGGCCAGCGTGTCGGAGATCGCCGGCACCGCGAGCTTCGACATCACCAGGTACAGCGCCACGAACGCGATCACCAGCCAGACGAGCTGCGGTGCGAAGCTGTGGACGTCGAGCTGCGGCATGCCGGCGGGTTTCGCCGCCGCCGCCCCGCTCACGGCGAACGAGACGAGTCCCGCCGCGAGTGCGCTGTAGACCGGTGTACGCATGATGATCTGTCCCAAGCCGGCTGGCTTAGAACACGAACAGGATCATGAAGGCGATGACCAGCGCGAACAGCGCCACGGCCTCGGTGAGCGCGAAGCCCAGCAGCACGTTGCCGAACACGCGGGGAGCGGCTTCCGGGTTGCGCAGCGCGCCCGAAACGAAGCTGCCGAAAATGTTGCCGATGCCGACGCCGACGCCGGCGAGGGCGATGGTGGCGAGGCCGGCACCGATGAGCTTGGCTGCAGAGGCGTCCATGATGATTGTCCCTTCGTTAGTGATGCAGGTGGATGGCGTCGTTCAGATAAAGGCAGGTCAGGATCGCGAACACGTAGGCCTGCAGGAAGGCGATGAGCAGTTCGAGGCCGGTGAACACGACGATGAAGGCGAGCGGCGCCCAGCCGCCGATCAGGCCGAGCATGACGACGAAACCGCCGAACACCTTCAGCATGGTGTGGCCGGCCAGCATGTTGGCGAACAGGCGGATCGACAGGCTGAAGGGGCGGATGAAGTAGGAGATGATCTCGATCGGCACCAGCAGCAGCAGGAGCGCGAAGGGCACGCCCTTGGGCACGAAGAGCGACAGGAAGTGCGTCCCGTGGCGGGCGAAGCCGATGAGGGTGACGCCGACGAACACGAACAGCGCCATCGCGAAGGTAACGACGATGTGGCTGGTCGGCGTGAACGAGTAGGGCACCATGCCCAGCACGTTGGCGAACAGGATGAAGATGAAGAGCGTCAGGATGAACGGGAAGTACTTCTTGCCCTGGTCGCCGACGTTGTCGCGCACCATGTTGGCGATGAACTCGTAGCCCAGCTCGGCGACCGACTGCAGGCGGCCCGGCACCAGCGCCCGCTGGCGCATGCCCATCACGAACACGCCGGTCGCCAGAATGACGGCGATGATCATCCACAGGGAGGAATTCGTGAAGGAGGCGTCGAGGCCGCCGATCTTGAAATCGAGCAGTCGCCTGATCTCGAACTGCTCCATCGGGCTGTGCATTTAGGCCTTCCCCACACTCAATCAACGCCAACCGATGTCGACGCCCACAAACCGCTTTCAGGGCAGGCGCCGACCCTCGTCGTCACCTTTCGCCGCCTCATCCGAGTAGACCCGGATGGCGCGCCACGCATTGTTGGCGCCTGCTGCGAACCCCAGAACGAGACCGGCCACCAAGGAGTACGGCGCCCAGCCCAACCAGCGGTCGACCCAGTAACCGAGGAACCCCCCGACCAAAAGGCCCGCGATCATATCCGCCAAGACGCGATAGGCAACGCCCGTTTGCCGCTGCGACATTCCGCTCTGGCCGCTGTTCTGCGGCGGTTTTTCGACCTTTCCGCGCGCCGCCTTGAGGCGGGCATCCAGGTCGTCGACACGCCGGCGGTCGCCTACGGGATCGGGTGTTTCCATCGCTTCTGCCCTCGGACGACGTCGATAGAGACTACCCTCGCCAGCCGGTTGCGCGCGGATGTCTAGGGGGTGGGTCCGGACCTGTCAAGGAACCGATTCCCGTTGTTTGCCAAGCGGTTAGTGGCCCCCAGCCGGCATAAGAACCGAGAAGGTCGCGTCGCCGTCGCGCTCCACCTGCGGCACCAGGTCGACTTCCCAGTCGAGGTACTGCCGCATCGCCGCCTCGACGTCTTGCTTGTTGTCGTACGGCCGGTACCAGACGTCGGTCGGCGGGTCGGCCATCCGGATATGCCCGGTCTCGAGGGCGAGCTTGGCGTCGCGCCAGGCCTGCATGCCGCCGGCCAGGATCGCCACCGGCAATCCGCCTGAAGCCGCCGCAGCTTCGGCCGCCGCGAGCGCTGCGATCTCGCCGTCGGGCGAGACCAGGACGACGCGCGTCGCGCCCTTCTGCTGCGCCAGCATCTGCGGGATGGTCTTGCCGAGGCCGGCGCGCACGGCGAACCAGGCACCGGGGACATGGCCGTCGCGGTACTTGAGGCTGGTATCGAGATCGATCACCAGGGTGGCCGCGAGCGAGGTGTGCAGCTCGGCCGCCGTCACCGACTTGGGCGTCGGCACCGCGAAGCCTTTGGGATAGCGCAGCTCGGCCTCGGTCGTGAGCTCGGTCGATGCCGGCTTGTGGCTGAGCACGTAGACCTCGTTCCAGCCCATCTGCATCAGCCAGTGCGCCGTCATGGTGGCGCGCACGCCGTCGTTGTCGTGCAGCACGATGGTGGCGTTGCGGGCGCCGACGTATTGATCGGTCGCCTGCACGAGCTGGCCGCCGGCGGCATGCCGGAAGCCTTTCAGGTGACCCTGGGCGTATTCGGCGGGATCACGCACGTCGAGACGATAGAGCGGGCCTTCCTTGGTTTCGAGTTTGGCGATGCCCGCCTTGTCGATCTTCCTGATGTTCATTCTCTTCGCGATGTTTGCCGCCGCCGCCTGGGCGAATTTGGCGGCCTCAGGTCCTTGCGGCCCAAAGCTCTTGGTCTCGCCGCGCGCCACTTTCAGGCCGGCGAGGTGCCAGCCCATGGTGCCGTTCTTGAGTGCCATCACCTTGTTGGGCAGGCCGGCGTTGATCAGCGACTGGGCACCGATGATCGAGCGCGTGCGGCCGGCGCAATTCACGACCACGAGGGTCTCGGGCCGCGTCACGAAGTCCTTCACGCGATAGACCAGCTCGGCGCCGGGGCAGTCGACACCGCCCGGGATCGACATGTTGGTGAATTCCGGCAGCGGCCGGGAATCGAGGATCACCATGTCGGCCTTGGAATCGAGAAGCTTCTGCACGTCGGCGGCGTCGATCCGGGGCGTGTCGTTGCCGTGCTCGACCACTTCGCCGAACGCCTTGCTCGGCACGTTGACGCCGGTGAAGACCTCGTAGCCCGCGTCGCGCCAGGCATTTAGCCCACCCTTAACGACGGCGACGTTGGTGTAGCCCAGCGTGGACAGGCGCGCGGCGGCGCGGCCGGCTCGACCCAGCTGGCCTTCCTCGCCGCTGTCCATCAGCACGATGCGCGTGTGCGGGTCGGGCAGCAGTGCCAGCGCGCGCGGCTCGAGACGGGAGAGGGGAAGGGGTGTGGCAAACAGCGGATGACCCTGGGTCGAGAACTCGCCTTCCTCGCGCACGTCGAAGAGCGCGAAGATCTCTCCCGACTTCAACATCGCCTTCACCTGCTGCACCGTGAGCAACGGCGTCAGGATCTTGGCCTTGGCCATGAAGCGCTTGGCGGTGCCTGTCGCCATGTCGACGCTGACGCGATCGGGCAGGTGCTCGAGGCTGAGGCCATAGAAGTGGAGGTGGAGTGCGTTGCCCGAGCCCACCGGCGTCTCGATGTGGTGGAAGTCGTCCGGCAGGTAGGCGATGACGTCGCCGCGCTTCAGGGTCTTTTCCTTGGCCGGCACCTCGCGCAACTGCACGACGCCCTCGCGCGCGCCATTGTCGAGGCGCTCGTAGACGACATTGCGCTCGGCGCCGTGGACGCCGGCGATGATCGCCCAGGTCGTGTGATTATGCGGCGGCACCTTCTTGCCGGGCCCGCCGGCCGAGGCATAGAGCGCGAAGCGATGGTCGGGATCCTCGCTCAGGCGATAGATGCCGCCGTCGGGCCCGAGCGGGAACTCGTCCTGGGGAAATAGCTCGGCACGGCTCGCCAGCGACGACAGGAGGCCACTGATCTTGTCCAGGTTGGCGGTGGTCACGCCGGCCTTTTCGATGCGGCGGGCTTCATCGACCAGGCGCCGCACGGCGGCAGCACGCTCTTGATGCAGGTTCATTTGATCCTCCGTTGAGCGCAGTATAGCGATCCGGCGCTTGTCGCCACACGCCTAGTCCAACTACGGTGCGGCCATGAAAAGGATCCTTTCCGCCGTTCTGCTGGGCGCAGCGACCCTGATGGCGGCGTCGGCGCTGGCTCAGACGACGACCAAGCCGCCCGCCAAACCGCCGACGGCGGCCAAGCCCGCGGCGGCGGCGGCCCGGCCCGCTGCACGGCCCGCGCCGCGCCCGGCGATCCAGGCCCGCCGCCCCGTCTTTGTGCCGCCCCCTCCAGTCATCGAACTCGACGAAGCGCCGGTGGTGGCCGATCTGCCGACTGTGCTCGATAGCGAAGCCCGCGACCGTTACCGGCGCATATTCCAGGCCCAGGCCGCCGGCCAGTGGGCCCAGGCAGATGCCGAGGTGGCGCAGCTCAAGGACAAGACCCTGATGGGCTACGTCGGCGCCCAGCGGCTGCTGAGCCAGGGCTATTCCGCGCGCTACGACCAGCTCGCCGCCTGGCTGCAGGAGTACAACGACCATCCCGACGCGCCGGCAATCTACAAGCTGGCGCTGGCCCGTCGCACGCCGGGCGGACCGGAGCTGACACCGGCGAGTTTCGTCGGCTTCACGCCGGGATCGCCGAGCTTCGCTGCCGCGCGCACCGTGACGGGCGCCGATGCGGCGCGGGCCGCCGAACTGCGGGCACGTCTTCAGCACATGGCGGACGATGGCGGCTTCAATGCCGCCTTCATCCTGCTCGACCGCAAGTCGACCGCCGACACGTTGGGCCCGCAGGAGGTCGAACTGTGGCGCGGGCGTATCCGGACACGCGCACTCGAGGCCGATTCGCAACGCGGCGTGCAGGTGCCGGTCGAGGTCGGCCTGCCGCCCGACGCCAACTGGACGGCGGCGCTTCAAGCCTTCACCCGCGGCAACATGGCCGAGGCGGCGCGCCGCTTCGAGCTGGTGGCCGACGCGCCGCCCGACCAGGCCTCGTCGTGGACGCTCTCCGCCGGCTCGTTCTGGGCGGCGCGCGCCAATCTGCTGGCCGGCAATCCACAGAAATTCGCGCCCTACCTCAAGCGCGCGGCGCTGCATGGCCGGACCTTCTATGGCCTGGTGGCGCAGAAGGCGCTGGGCATGCAGATCAAGCCCGATTGGGACGTTCCGGCGCTCGATCGCCGCAAGGCCGACCTGCTGCGCGACGATCGTGTCGGCCGCCGCGCGCTCGCCCTGCTGCAGCTCGGCGCCACGACCGCCGCCGAGCGCGAGCTCTATGCCGGCTCCATCGATGCCGACCCGAGATACATCGAAGCCGTGATGGCGCTGGCCCTCAAGGCGTCGTTGCCGGCCCTTTCGGTCCGTGTCGGCAACGCCAACTGGGACCAGCGACACAACATCAAGGGCTACGACGGCGCCATGTATCCGATCCCGCCGTGGCAGCCCTCGGGCGGCTTCACCGTCGACCGCGCGCTGGTCTACGGCTTCATGCGTCAGGAATCGGCGTTCAATCCCAAGGCGCGCTCCTACGTCGGCGCGATGGGGCTCATGCAATTGATGCCCGGTACCGCGCGGCTCGTGGCGACGCGGTATATTCCCGACCACGGCGGCGGCAATCCCTACGAGCCGTCGACCAATGTGGCACTTGGACAAGCCTACATCTCGCAGCTCCTGAACGACGTCGACGGCAACCTGGTGCGCACCACGGCCGGCTACAACGGCGGTCCGGGCAATGTGATGAAGTGGGACGGCACGCTGAACGCAGCGCAGGACCCGCTGCTCTACATCGCCTCGATCCCGCTCCACGAGACGCGCGACTTCGTGCAGCGCGTGCTGGCGAACTACTGGCTCTACCAGGTCCGCCTCGGCCAGCCGACGCCGTCGCTCGACCAGATCGCCGCCCACGAATGGCCGCGCTACACAGCGCAAGATACGCGGCGCTAGCCCATGTTGCCGCTGGCGGGAGTAAAGGTCGTCGAATTCTGCCAGGTTTTGGCAGGTCCCTACTGCGGCATGCTGCTGGCCGACATGGGCGCCGAGGTGATCAAGGTCGAGCCGCCCGAGGGCGACATGATGCGCCAGTGGCCGCCCATCAATGAAGGCTTCAGCGAGAACTTCGCCTCGATCAACCGCAACAAGCGCTCGGTCGTGCTCGATCTGAAAAACCCCGCGCACAAGGCTGCGGCGCGCCGGCTGATTCTTTCAGCCGACGTCGTGCTCGAGAACAACCGGCCGGGCGTGATGGATCGTCTCGGTCTCGGCTGGGAGTCGTTCCGCGCCGAAAAGCCCAGCCTGGTCTACTGCTCGATCTCGGCCTTCGGCCAGAGCGGGCCGCGCTCGGCCGAGGGCGGCTTCGACGTCACGGTGCAGGCGATGAGCGGCATCATGAGCGTGACCGGCGAGGAGGGCGGCGCGCCGGTGAAATGCGGCGTGCCCGTCTCCGACACCGGCACCGGCCTCTATGCCGCCTTCTCCATCGTCTCGGTGCTGCGCCGCGTCGCGGGCGGCGGCCCGGGTGTTGATTTCGTAGATTCTTCGATCGTCCCTTCATTATAATCTATACATATTCATTCATCATCTAGATCTAGGGAGTTTCATTGATTTTATTTTTGTCATTGTATTTCATTGTCTTC
>JACPVT010000316.1 GCA_016191685.1 Rhodospirillales bacterium
GGCGTCCTCTGATGGCGCTGCTGCCGTTGCCGCCGCAGGTCGACCGGTTCGTGCGCCTGCCGGGCTCGGCGATCCGCTTCCTGCCGCTTGAGGATCTGGTCGACCTCTACCTGCCGCGGCTCTTTCCGGGTTACGAGGTCATCGAGCAGGCTTTCTTCCGCGTGATCCGCGATAGCGACGTGGAGATCAACGAGGAAGCCGAGGATCTCGTCCTGCTCTACGAAAGCGCGCTCAAGCGCCGCCGTCGCGGCGATCTGATCTCGATCTCGGTCAACAGCGCCATGCCGGCCGAGCTGCGCGACTTCCTGTTCGACCAACTCGAGATACCGGCCCAGACCCCGACGGTGCATGTCTTTCACCTCGACCGCATGCTCAATATCGGCGACGTCAAGGCGGTGATCGTCGACGACCTGCCCGATCTCAAGTTCGCGCCCTACAACGCCCGCTTCCCCGAACGTATCCGCGATTTCGGCGGCGATTGTTTTGCCGCCATCCGCGCCAAGGACATCGTTGTTCACCATCCCTACGAGAGTTTCGACGTCGTGGTGCAGTTCCTGCGGCAGGCGGCGCGGGATCCCGCGGTGGTAGCCATCAAGCAGACGCTCTACCGGACCAGCCACGACTCTCCGATCGTCAAGGAGCTGATTTCGGCGGCGGAAGCGGGCAAGACCGTGACGGCGCTGGTCGAACTCAAGGCGCGCTTCGACGAGGAAGCCAACATCCGCTGGGCGCGCGACCTCGAGCGAGCCGGCGTGCAGGTGGTCTACGGTTTCATCGATCTCAAGACCCACGCCAAGGTGTCGATGGTGGTGCGTCGCGAGGCCCAGTCGATCCGGACCTACGTCCATTTCGGCACCGGCAACTACCACCCGATCACCGCGCGCATTTATACCGACCTGTCGTTCTTCACATGCGACCCGGCGATGTGTCGCGATGCAGCGCGCCTGTTCAACTATATGACCGGCTACGCGCGACCCGAGCAGATGGAGAAGATCGCCTTCGCGCCGGTGACGCTCCGCCCCACGCTTTACAGCCTGATCGATGCCGAGATCGCCAATGCCCGTGCCGGCAAACCCGCCGGAATGTGGATCAAGCTGAATTCGCTGGTCGATGCCGGGCTGATCGATCGTCTTTACGCCGCCTCGCGAGCGGGCGTGCATGTCGACCTGGTGGTGCGCGGCATCTGCTGCCTGCGGCCGGGTGTGAAGGGCCTGAGCGAGAACATCCGGGTTCGCAGCATGATCGGCCGTTTTCTGGAGCACGCCC
>JACPVT010000317.1 GCA_016191685.1 Rhodospirillales bacterium
TCTACCCGAGCCTCGATCTCGCGGCGCACGAGCTGTCGCGCGAGGCCTTGCAGGACCTCGGTGCGTCGGCCGGCCCGGCGACCTTGATGATGTGGCCCTTGTCGGCCTTCAGCATCATCGGCAGGAAGGCGCGCGTGCAGCGGTAGACGCCGCCCCAGCAGATGTCGAACACGCGTTCCCATTCGTCGCGGTCGTTGGCGATCATGCTGCCGCCGCCGCCGATACCGGCGTTGTTGAACAGGAGGTGGATCCTGTCGGTCTCGTGCTGCCGGGCGACTTCGTCGCGGAAGCGCTGGACCTGGGCCTCGTCGGACACGTCGACGATATGCGTCGTGATCCGCAGGCCCTGCGGCAACCGCTCCTGCTCGCTCAACCGCCTGGTCTCCGCCAGGCCGGCCGCGGAGACGTCGCACATGGCGATGCTGCAACCTTCGGCCACGAGCTGTCGGACCAGTTCGCGACCCATGCCCGAACCGCCGCCGGTAACGACGGCCAACCGCCCTGCTAGATCCTTCATGCCCCGCTCCTCACCATGTATCGATATTCGGCCGCTTCTTGTGGCGATGCGCCGGGCGCGGCTTGTCGTCGAGCAGTGCGGTCGCGATCCAGCGCCGCGAATCGGCGGGATCGATGACCTCGTCGACCTCGAAGTAGGTCGCCGTACTGAGCGCCTTGCCGCGCGCGTAAGCGGCCGCCACCATCTTGTCGAACAAGGCACGCCGCTCCGCCGGATCGGCGATCGCCTCCAGTTCCTTGCGATAACCGAGCTTGACTGCACCCTCCAGCCCCATGCCGCCGAACTCGCCGGTCGGCCAGGAGAGCGCAAAGGTCGGGGCATGGAAGGAGCCGCCGGCCATCGCCTGGGCGCCGAGTCCGTAGGCCTTGCGCAGCACGATGGTGCCGAAGGGGACGGTGAGGTTGGCACCGGTCACGAACAGTCGGGAGCAGTGCCGGACCAGCGCGGTCTTCTCGACCTCCGGCCCGACCATCATGCCCGGGGTATCGCACAGGAACAGGATCGGGATATCGAAGGCATCGCAAAGCTGCAGGAAACGCGCAGCCTTGTCGGAACCGTCCGAATCGATGGCACCGGCAAGGTGCGTCGGATTGTTGGCCACGACGCCGAGCGGCCTGCCTTCGATGCGGGCAAAGGCCGTCACCATGCCGGGCCCGAAGGCACGGCGCAGTTCCAGTACCGAGCCCTCGTCGCACAGCGTCGCGATCACGTCGCGCACGTCATAGACCCGCAGGCGATTCTCGGGGATCACGCGGCGTAACAGCCGCTGGTCGGCGGCCCGCCACTCCGGCAACGCCCCCTGGAAATAGGAGAGGTACTTCTTGGCCACGGCAACCGCCTCGGCCTCGTCCTCGACGGCGATGTCGACCATGCCGTTGGGCACCTGGACGCTCATCGGGCCCACTTCCTCTGGCGAAAACACGCCGAGATTGCCGCCCTCGATCATGGCGGGCCCACCCATGCCGATCGACGAGTTCTTCGTGGCGATCACCACGTCGCAGCAGCCGAGGATCGCCGCATTGCCGGCGAAGCAGCGGCCGGAATTGATCCCGACCAGGGGCACCGCACCGCTCAGCCGTCCGAAGATGTGAAAGGCCATGGTGTTGAGGCCGGCGACCGACTGCACGTCGATGTCGCCCGGCCGGCCGCCGCCGCCCTCGGTGAAGAAGACCAGCGGGATGCGCTGCTTCTCGACGATCTCGAACAGCCGATCCTTCTTGTGATGGTTGTTCTTGCCCTGGGTGCCGGCGAGCACGGTGTAGTCATAGTGCGCCACCGCAACACGACTCCGCTCGGGTCCAAACAGCGAGCCGTTGACCCGGCCGATGCCGGTGATCAGCCCGTCGGCCGGCGTCTTCTCGATCAGGTCCTCGACGGTGCGGCGCGTGCGCTGGCTGGCGATGGCAAAGGCGCCATACTCGACGAAGCTTCCGGGATCGACCAGATCGTCCAGGTTCTGCCGCGCCGTGCGCTGGTTGGTCTTGCGCCGGCGCGCCACCGCATCCGGCCGCTTCTCGTCGAGCGTCATTGCACGGCGTTCGAGATACTCCGCGAGGTCGGGCCGGACATGGTCGAGGTCGATCCTGTCTTCGGCCGCCGCGCCCTTCACCTCAACATCGGCTTCCTCGACGAACAGCAGCGCATGCCCCTCGTAGATCGTCTCGCCGGCCTCGACCGCGATCCGCCGCACGTAGCCCCGCGCCGGACTCCTGATCTCGTGCTGCATCTTCATTGCATCCATGACCAGCAGCGCCTGGCCCGCCGCGACGGCGTCGCCCTCCTTCACCGCGATGCTGACGATGGTGCCCTGCATCGGTGCCGACACCGCGACCGTGCCCTCGGGTGCGTCGCCCGCCTCGCTCGGCGCCGCGGCTCCGGCCCTCGCCTTGCCGAAGGCCAGCACGGCCAGCGGGTCGACGCTGTCGACCCGTGCACCGGCCTGGCGCGCCGACCAATCTGCGGGCGGCGTCGCGGCGAAGAAGAGGCCGGACTTCAGCTTGCCCGCTGTCTCGATCAGCGATGCGGCGTGGTCGTCGACGAAGCGCGTGTAGACCTTGTCGGCCTTGAAATCGCGATGGGCGATCAGGGCGCGCAGGAAGGCGAGGTTCGAGGGCGCGCCTTCCAGCCGGAACGCCGCCAGCGCACGCTCGGCACTCGAAATCGCATCGGCGAAATCGGCCGACGGCGCGTGGACGATTACCTTGGCGAGCAGCGAATCGAAGTTCGGATTGGTCCGATAGCCCGCATAGCCATAGGTGTCGACGCGAACGCCCGGCCCCGACGGCGGCTCGAAGGCCGTCAGCGTACCGCCTCCGGGTTTCGCCGAGCCATCGACCGTCATCGTTTCCATGTTGACGCGAAGCTGGATCGCATGGCCCCGCGGTATCGCGCCCTCCACGCCGGTCTCCTTGAGGCTCTTTCCCGCGGCGAGGCGAAGCTGCGTCTTCACCAGATCGACGCCATAGACTTCCTCGGTCACCGTGTGCTCGACCTGCAGGCGCGGGTTGGCCTCGATGAAGAAGAAGTCGCCGGTGGCATCGTCGACCAGGAACTCGAACGTGCCGAGGCTGCGATACTTCACCGCCTTGGCCATGCCGATGGCAGCCTGGACGATCTTCTTGCGCAGTGCCGGCTTGAGGTGTGGACTGGGCGCCAGCTCGACGATCTTCTGGTTGCGGCGCTGGATCGTGCAGTCGCGCTCGCCAAGGGCTGCGATGCCGCCCCGACCGTCACCCACGATCTGGATCTCAATGTGACGGGCGCGATCGACCAGGCGCTCGGCGTACAGCGCGGGATTGCCGAAAGCGGCCTTCGCCTCGGCCGCACAGCGTTCGAAGGCTGCGGCGATGTCGCCCGGATTGCGCACCGCGCGCATGCCACGACCGCCGCCGCCTGCAATCGCCTTGATCATCACACCGGACTTCGTGTGTTTGCCGTAGAAGGTGCGGATGCCCTTGATGTCTGCTGCGCCATCGGTACCCGGCAGCAGCGGCACTTTGTTCCTGCCGGCATGCTTGCGCGCACGCGCCTTGTCGCCGAACAGGTCGAGCTGCTCGGGCGTCGGACCGACGAAGGTGATTCCGGCCGCGGCACAGGCCTTGGCGAAGGCCGCGTTCTCCGACAGGAAGCCGTAGCCAGGATGGATCGCATCACAGCCCGTTGCCTTGGCCACCGCCACGACGCCCGAGATGTCGAGATAGGCCGCAGCGCCTTTGCCCTTGAGTACGCGCGCCTCGTCGACCCGCCTGACATGCAGGGACGTGGCGTCGTCTTCGGAATGGATTCCCACCGTGGCGATGCCGAGTTCGGCGGCGGCCTGGGCAATGCGAATGGCAATTTCGCCGCGATTGGCGATCAGGAGTTTCTTGAGCATGGCACCGAGTATCGAGGTAAAAGCCTGGTATGTCGAAACTACTGCTGATTGTGGCCCACGCTCCCTCGGAGAACACCCTCTCGCTGCGCGAGGCGGTGGAACGCGGCGCGCGGAGCGAAACGGGCCTCGATGTCCGGGTCGTGGCGCCGCTGCAGGCCGGACCTGAAGACGTGCTGGCGGCGCAGGCCGTCATCCTGGGAACGACCGAGAACCTCGGCTACATGAGCGGTGCCCTGAAGGACTTCTTCGATCGCAGCTACAACCCCTGCCTGGAGAAGACCCAGGGCCTGCCCTACGCGCTTTACATCCGGGCCGGCAGCGACGGCACCGGCACGCGCCGCGGCGTCGAGACGATCACCACCGGGCTGCGCTGGCGCGCGGTGCAGGAGCCACTGATCTGCAGGGGCACGTGGCAGTCCGGCTTCGTCGGGCAATGCGAAGAACTGGGCGCCGCCATGGCAGCAGGTCTCGCCGCCGGCATCTTCTGACTAGTGGGCGGTCCAGCCACCGTCGACCACCAGGCCGGCGCCGGTCATGAAACCCGCATCGTCCGACGCCAGAAACACGATCCCCTTGGCAATGTCCTGAGCGACGCCGAGCCGGCCGATCGGATGGAGACCGAGCGTGGTTTTGCGCGCCTGCTCGGTGTCGTTGGTGCCGGTCTGGGCGGCGCGCATGACGAAGGTCTTCTCGCCCATGTCCGTCTCGATCAGGCCGGGATGGATCGAGTTGACGCGGATGCCGTAGCCCTTTCGGCCGAACTCCAGGGCCGTCGACTTGGTGAACAGCGTTACACCGCCCTTGGTCAGTGAATAGAGCGGGTCGAGCTGCGAACCCACCAAACCGGCGATAGAAGCCAGGTTGACGATGTTGCCCTTGGACTTCTTGAGGTGCGGCAGCGCTGCGCGCGTGCCCAGCACCACGCCGGTCAGGTTGACGGCCACGAGCCTGTGCCAGTCGTCGAGGCTCGCCTCCTCGACGCCCTTGCCGTTGAAGATGCCGGCATTGTTCACCAGCACGTCGAGCTTGCCGAACTTCGCGATCGTGGCGTCCATTGCCTCGGTCCAACTCGCCTCGCTGGTGACGTCGAGGTGCGCGTAGATCGCCGCGTCCCCGAGCTCCTTGACGGTCTGTCGGCCGCGCTCGTCAAGCACGTCGCCGATCGCCACCTTGGCGCCCGCCTCGACCATGAGCTTCGCCGTCGCCGCGCCGATGCCGCGCGCCGCGCCCGATAGAAAGGCGACCTTGCCATCCAGCCTGTTCATCCGCTTCCTCCGGCATTGTCTCGATTTGCGCCCGTCCTGTTTGCAGCTATGCTCCGGGCAGAACAAGAAAAGAAACGAGGAGGACCGCCAGGCATGCGCCAAGGTCGGTTGGTTGCGACGGGTGTGATGCTGGCGTTCTGCCTGTTTGCACTCTGGCAGGCTTTGCTGCTGTCGTTGACGGATCGCCTGGGCCCCGGCCCGGGCTTCTTTCCGTTTTGGCTGGCGCTGATCGGCGCGGCGCTCGCGGTCGCACTCCTCGTCACGACGTTTCGCGAGCCGATCGATCCGGCCGACGCCGAGGTTCGCATCCTGCCGCATGGACCGGGAGCCAGGCGCTGGCTGGCCATCGTCGTGCTGGTGGCCGCCGCCGCGGCGGCGATGGAGATCGTGGGCTTCCGCCTCGCCATGCTGGTCTTCAACGCCGCCCTGGTGGTTGCGCTGGGCGAACGGCGCTGGTGGCTGATCGCGCTGTTCGCCGCGGCCGGCAGCTTCGGCGTGCACTACGTCTTCACCACCTGGCTGGACGTGCTCCTGCCGGCTGGCCGGATCTGGAGCTAGGCGATGGAGGCCTTTCACCACCTGCTCGCAGGTTTCGCCGCCGCCCTCACGGTCAAGTATCTGCTGTTCGCGCTGGCGGGCTGCGTGCTCGGAACGCTGATCGGCGTGCTGCCCGGCCTCGGTCCGGCGGCGGGCACGGCGATCCTGATCCCACTCACTTTCAGCCTCGATCCCACAGGCGCCATCATCATGCTGAGCGCCATCTACTACGGCGCCATGTACGGCGGCACCATCACCTCGGTGTTGATCA
>JACPVT010000318.1 GCA_016191685.1 Rhodospirillales bacterium
AGGGCCGGCAGCGTCAAACCGGCCATCCCCAAAGTGTTTTTCTACGCGAGATCATTCAACCGGCACTTTACACCGAACCGCGATTCAGATCACTAAAATGCCACGGCCTGATGAGAAGTGGTGCTGCAATCGCGCAGCCGTAGACCGCCATGCCGGCTGCCATCGCGGCGAACACGCCGTCCAGCCCCGATCCCATGTGCTCGACGGCGAACCAGCCGCCAGCGGTCGCCACCGCCACGCGTCCGAGGCCGGCCACGACCGGTACCGTCATGCGACCGGCGCCCTGGCTTGCAAAGTAGAGCGCAAGGCCGAGGCCCAGCAGGCAATAGAACGGCGCCACATGGGTGAGGTAGGCGGTGCTGGCTGCGATCACCTGCGGATCCGAGGTGAACAGGCGCGACCAGGCCTCCGGCAACAGCGCTGCTGCCCAGCCGATGGTGCCGATCAGGGCGAAGGAGGCGAGCCCGCCGATCCACGCGACCCGCGCCGCCCGCTTGGAATCCTGGGCGCCCGCCGCCACGCCGACCAGGGTCGTCAGCCCTGTGCCGATGCCGTAGGCCAGCGGCGACACCATGTATTCCAGGCGGATGCCGACACCGTAGCCCGCCAGCGCCTCGATGCCGAAGCGGCCGACCAGGCCGGTCATCAGCAGCGCGGCGAGGCTAGCCACTACCGTCGTGAAGGAACCCATGACGCCGACGCGCAAGATCTCGCCGAACAGCCGGCGCTGCAGTTTCACGCCAGGGACGTGCGGGACGACGCCCAGCCGGCCGCGCCACACAGCGCGCGCCAGTAATAGAGTCTGAGCGCCCATGGTCACGATCCCGGCAGCGCCCGGTCCTGCCATGCCGAGGCCGGGCCAGCTGCCGATACCGAGCGTCAGCACACCCGCCAGCGGCACGTAGACGATCGACATCGCGATCCCGTAGCGGCCAGGTGTTGCCGCGTCGCCGGCACCGCGCAGGAGGGCGGCGAGAAAGGCGCTCGTCCATACCACCACGCAACCGCTGAAGATGACATCGCTGAAGGCAAGCGCCTCCGCGAGTGCCAGCCCGCTGCCGCCCATCAGTCGGTAGAAGAGGGGCGCCACGGTCCAGCCAAGGACCGCGAAGATCAGGGCGAAGGCTGCGGCCAGGACCAGCGCGTGCAGCGCCAGGGCACGCGCATCCTCGAGGCGTTCGCCGCCCACGGCCCGGGCGAAAGCCGAGGCGACGCCGCCGCCCATGCCACCGTTGGCCATGTTGTGCATCAGCACCATGAAGGGCAGGACCAGCGCAAAGCCCGCCAGCGCGTCGGCGCCCATCCGGGCGATGAACCAGGTCTCGGCGATGGCAACGACGATCTGCACCGCCATGAACCAGGTGGTGGGGCCGGCCAGGCGCAGCAGGCTCCGCCCGATGGGCGCCGTCAAAAGAGGATGGGACAAGGGGGGGGACTCCGAAAACAGCGCACTCGCACGGCCATGCCGCGCCCTTCCTGTCCGACGACAGGAGACCGAAAGAGGTGAGTTAGCGCTGATCCATTTCGAAATATCCCCGAAGCGCCGGCACTCTGACGAGCCTTGGCAGGGATTGCAAGACCGTCGACAATGCTGGCGATGCAATACGACTACATCGTTGTGGGTGCCGGATCGGCCGGCGCCGTCGTCGCCAACAGGCTCTCGGCCGACCCGCGCAACAAGGTGCTGCTGCTGGAAGCAGGCCCCGCCGATTATCGCTGGACCCGCATCCCCGTCGGCTCGGCCCGGATGATCACCAACCCCGCCGTCAACTGGCTCTACAGTTCGGAGCCCGAAGCCACCACCAATGGCCGCCGGATTCCGGTGCCGCGCGGTCGCATGCTGGGCGGCTCCAGTGCGCTGAACGGCATGGCGTTCGTACGCGGCCAGGCGCAGGACTTCGACACCTGGGCGCAGATGGGCAACCAGGGCTGGAGCTACGAGAACGTCCTGCCGTTCTTCAAGCGCATGGAAAGCTATGACGGCGGCGGCGACGATGCCTTTCGCGGCCGCGATGGGCCGCTGCGCGTCACCAACCCCGAGCCCCGCGAGCCCTTCTTCGCCGCGGTGATCAAGGCGGCGGGCGAGGTCGGGATCGTGCACAACCCCGACTACAATGGTGCGCGGCAGGACGGCATCGCCATGAGCCAGGCCACGATCGCCTCGGGTCGGCGCATGAGTACGGCCCGCTGCTATCTCGATCCGGTGCGCAGGCGTCCGAATCTCCGCGTCGAAACGGGCGCGTTCGCCGATGGTCTCCTGTTCGACGGCAAGCGCTGCATCGGAGTCCGCTACTCGGTCGGCGACGAAGTACACGAGGCGCGGGCGGCGCGTGAAGTCGTGGTCAGCGGCGGCACGATCAACTCGCCACAGCTGCTCGAGCTGTCGGGCATCGGCCAGCCCGAGCGCCTGCAGTCGCTCGGTATTGAAGTGCGCCATGCCTTGCCAGGCGTCGGCGAGAATCTGCGCGATCACTACGCGCCGCGGACTAAATGGGCGATCGGCGCCAAGGGCATCACCTATAACGACACGGCCCGCGGCCTCGGTCTGGTGCGCCAGGCGCTGCGCTACGCCCTCTCCGGCCGAGGGCTGCTCGGCAGCGTGGGGGCGCCGCTGCGCGCTTTCGTGCGCTCGCGCGACGGCCTTGCGGCGCCCGATCTGCTGCTGGGCTGGGTGCCGATGCTGACCGAACCCGGCCCCAAGGGGCCGAAAATATCCCGGCAGTCCGGCGTCACCTGCTACGCGCACCCGATGCGCCCTGAGAGCAGGGGCCACATCCACATCGTCTCGTCCGATCCGGGGAAGCCGCCCGCGATCAATTTCAATTTCCTGTCATCGGCGGTCGACGCCGCTCTCACGGTGCGCGCCGTCCGCATCGCGCAGGCCATCATGACGGCGCCGGCGATGGCGCCGATGCAGGTGAGCGAGATGGCACCCGGCGTCGAGCGGAATAGCGACGATGAAATCCTCGATTGGGTGAAGAGCGCGGCCGAGACGACCTATCATCCGGTCGGCACCTGCAAGATGGGCTCCGACGCGATGGCCGTCGTCGATGCCTGGCTCCGCGTCCACGGCATTGCCGGCCTGCGCATCGCCGATGCCTCGATCATGCCGACCCTCACTTCGGGCAATACGAACGCGCCCTCGATCATGATCGGCGAGAAGGCAGCAGACATGGTGCTGCGGGGATAGTTGCTGCCCGGCGCGCGCGAATTGTCGGTGACAGCTTTGACACAGGCCGGCGGGTTGATCGCATAAGCGACCGTCTTAAGCTGACAATAGCGGAACGGCCGAAATGGACGAACGTTGGTTCTCGACCACGCCCCCGACCACGCTCAAGTGGGAGGCCCCGCAAGAACCCGAAGCGTGAACCCCCCAACTCCAATCGAGAGGAGTGTGCGATGAAGATGAATCCCGCACAGATCGAGAAGACCCTGAATCAGTTCCAGGCCGAGGCCATTCCCAAGGAACATCCGATGATGCCGCAGCTCGAGCGGCTGTTCGGCAGCCACACCTACTTTCTCGACGGCAATGGCCTCAACATCGTGGAGCCCGTCGAGGCGGACAAGAGCAACGGCCGGCGCGGCGTGGTGGTGAACGTCGCCAGCTGGGCCGACGAGAATGCCGAAAGCCTGCAGCCCCACCAGCCCGAATCGACGGACCTGGTGGTCGATCTCGGAACCGACAGCCGCCACTGACCGGACGTCTGTCCGAAGGAAAGGAGATCCGACATGACCATCACATCGACGATCCGACTTGGCACAATGACGCTTGCCGCGGGCTGTCTTCTGCTCGTGCCTGGCGTCTGCGCGCCTGCAAACGCGCAGGAGAAAGTGATCCTGGCGCAGTCGGTGATCACGCCGCCCGAGAAGACACCGACGACGCCCTCGAATATTCCCGACGACAAGATCGATGCGGTGGCAGGCGCCGTAAAAAGCGTGTCCGTCGTCATGGAGACCTACGATCAGAAGGTCGCCCGGGCGCCGGCCGCAGAAAAGCAGCGCCTCATCGACGAGGCCGACGATGCCATGACCAAGGCCGTCGCCAAGCATGGCCTGTCGGTCGAGGAATACACCGCCATCATAAGGGTGGCGGAGAAGGACCCGGTCGTGCGCGACAAGCTGCTCAAGCGGCTGGATTGAGGGCGCGCTAAAGCACGATGTCGTAGGCCGCTGCCTGGTGGATCTTGAGCGTGCCCGGCGGTGGATTGGCCCAGCGCCGGGCTTTGATGTCGAACCTGAGCTTCGCCGTCTTGCCCTTGAAGGCTTCGAGTGACTTCAAGGGAAAGCGCACTTCCAGGGGATGGCGCACGAAGTCGGCCTTGTCCGAGCGCACCACGGCCAGGGCACCGCCCAGCGTCTTGCCGTCGGCCGGATCCACGAGGTCGACGGCGATGCCCCAGCTCAGGCTTTCCATGCAGCAGCGGGTGACGGCAAACTTTACGACGAGGTTGCCGTCGTCGATGCGGTGTGAGACTTCCTCGATCCTGGTCGGTCCGACCAGATCGTCCAACTTAGCGAGCAGTGCCGGGTCGGGAATGCCCCAGCGCGAGCGTTCATGCGGCGCCACGCCGGGCGCGAAGCGCGTGAAATTCGACGACCGGGCGATCAGGTTCTTGAAATTATAGCCGACCTGGGTGGCGTACATCGCGGTGATGAAGGGCGAGGAGAACGACGTGCCGTTGGTTGGTTTGCCGTCGATCAGGAGCTGGCCGGGGCCCAGCACGTGCGGCGTCAGCCGTCCGTCGGGCGCGGTGCCGACGTTGGAGAAGGGCGACGGCGCAAATCGGCCGCCGGCGGCCTTGCCGAACGAACCCACGAAGGTGACGAAGGGATTCTCGCGGAACAGGTAGGCGTTGGTTGTCTGCAGGCCGTTGAAATCCGCACTCACACCGATGGGATAGGCGTTGATCCGCATGAACACGCCGCCTGCCGGTCCGGCGAGCCGCTTGACGCGGAGTGCGGCGTCGGCCGGCTGACTGTAGGCATGGCGCAGGATGATGCGGCCCTTGACCTTGTCCGTCGGGCCAACGCGGGCGGAGTAGTAGACGACGTTGCCGGCGCCGACGGCCTGCAGTTCGTAGTCGGCATCGGGATGGGCGCTGGCGTCCCAGGTCAGAACGGTACGGAATTTTCCCGCCCGCAGCTTGAGGCGCAGGCTGTCGAGGTCGCGCCCGTGGGCCGCCGTATCGTGCAGGTCGACATAGCCGTTGTTGTTGCGATCGGCCGAGACGAAGGAATGGACGTTCTGCCGCTGGTTGCCGGACGAGATGAAGGCAAACGCCTCCTGTTGCGGCAGGTACACGCGCAGATACTTCGAAACCGCATCCTCCTCCTGAGAGAAGATCTGGAAATGCGACGGGAAGGAGAGGCTGACATTGGACAGCACGACACCCTGCGTTCCGGCATGGAGGAGCGCACCCGCCACCCAGTCGAGATCGTCGACGGTATAAAGAAGGACATGCACGTCGGGCGCGACGGCACGGACCACCCGATAGACCCAGTAGCCGTGATCCTCTTCCCATGGCCCGGCGTAAGCGGTATCGGGCACGGGCTTGTCGACGGGCGATGCGCCGGGCCGCATCACCGTCGTCAACGCCTTCTCGTGCGGGAAGGCCTCCAGCCGTTCGCGGATGCCACGGAACCCGCCGTCGATGATCGCGAGCTTGCCACCTGGCAGGCGCGCGGCGAGGACGGGCTGGCTGAGGCCCATGATCGCCCGGGCCTCGTTGAGGTCGATGCCCTGCGACGCCGGCGCGCGGGCCGCCGCGCGTTCGGCGGCACCGGGCGGCGCCACCACCAGCGGCGGGATCTTGCGCTGCGCTTCCTCCATGAAGCGCTGGCGATAGGTGGTCTCCCATTGCGCCTGGGCGCCGGCCAGCGGCGGAACCGTCAAGGCGACGGCTAGTGCCACGATGAACCGACACGATGTCATG
>JACPVT010000354.1 GCA_016191685.1 Rhodospirillales bacterium
GCAAACTCGCCCTGTTCCGGAGTTTCGGCAATGCCGAGATCGAACCCAAGCCCCGCGCCGCGGCCGACGACACGCTGTGGCTGCTCTATTCCAACACCAAGGTGGTTACCGCCGTCGCCCTGTGGCCGCTGGCCGAACGCGGCCTGTTCTCCTTCTCCGACAGGATCGCCGACCACGTGCCGGAGTTCGCCAGGAACGCCAAGGGCAACATCACCGTCTTGCAGGTGATCACCCATCAGGCGGGCTTCCCCAATGCCGTCGTCGGACCCGACGCCTGGGCCGACCACAAGCGACTGCGCGAGGTGGTCTGCGACTTCCCGCTCGAATGGTCGCCGGGCTCGAAAGTCCACTATCACGGACAGAGCGCACACTGGACGCTGGGCGTTCTGATCGAGGCGCTGACCGGCAAGGATTTCCGCGACGTCATCCAGGAGACCGTCTGCGACAAGCTGGGCCTCGGCCGCGAACTCTATGTCGGCCTGCCGGAAAGCGAATTCGGCCGCGCCGCTGACATGCACGAGCCGCTTCCCACTGGAGGCGGCTCCCGGCCTCTCGCCGACAACAACTCGGCGGCGTGGCGCAAGAGCGGTGCGCCCGGCGCCGGCGGCTACGCAACGGCGCGCGCGATGGCCGCGCTCTATCAGATGATGCTGAACGGCGGCGAACTCGCCGGTCGGCGCGTCGTCTCGCCGCGCCTGCTGCAGTACGCCATCCGCAACCACACCGGTGATCGGATCGACGAGTTCATGGGCATGCCGATGCATCGCGGCCTCGGTCCCCACCTGCGCGGCACGACCGAGAACGTCCGCGGCCTCGGCGGCTTCGCCAGCCCGCGCGCCTTCGGCCATGGCGGCGTCGGCACCTCCTACTGCTGTGGCGATCCCGACTCGGGCGTCTCCTTCGCCTACATCACCAACAACCGCATGGCCGACCCCTGGCACAGCCGGCGCCTCGACCTGGTGGCGAACCTGGTGCACAGCGCCATCGTCTAGCAGGATCCCTTAGCGGCCGAGGCGCTCGCGGGCGCCGGCCTCGGAACCGAGCGAAGCGGCGGCAATGGCAAGTGCTGCCACCGACAGGACCATGACCGCGGTGTAGCCGCCGGTGAGGTCGTGGAGCACGCCGCCGATCCAGGCGCCGAGGAAGCCGCCCAGCCCCATGCCGATGCCGATCAGACCGTAGATGCGGCCGAAATGGCCGCCGCGATAGCGCAGTGTCGCCAGCGTGGAGATCATCGGGCCGCGCGAGCCCATGCTGCCGCCGAACAGCAGCACGTAGAGCCAGAGCCAGAGATCGTCCTGGGGCCCGCCGACCAGCGCCAGCGCCCCAACGCCGGCGATCGAGCAGGCATAGGCGATCAGCGCCGCGAGGCGCCGGCCGCCACGGTCGGCGAGCCAGCTGAAACCGACCATGCCGAGCGGCGTCAGCAGGCCTGCGACGGCGAGCGCGCGGGCGGCATAGGGGCCGTCGATGCCGCGCTCCAGCAGATAGACCATCGCCTGCGGCACCAGTGCGAAGATGCCGACCGAGGTGAGCCCGAACGACGAGGCGAGCGCCCAGAAAGGCCATCCCCGAACCGCCTCGCCGACGGTCGGGCCGCGCTCGGCGGCGGCACGCTGCAACGCCAGGCCCGGCGCGCCGCGTTCGATCCGCGCCCAGGGCAGGACCAGCAGCAGCGGGACGAACAGTGCGCTCACCAGGGCGAAGACGATGTAGGCGTGGCGCCAACCGTCCCCGGCGATCAGATGCTGGGCCACCGGGAAGGTCACCATGGAGCCGACGCCCGAAGCCGACCAGGCAACGGCCAGCGCCACACCCAGGCGTCGCGCCGGGAACCAGCGGCCGAGCAGCGAGGAACTCAGCACGCCGGAGAGCGACGCACTGCCGAAACCCATCACGACGCCGAGCCCGAGATAGAGGTGCCAGAGTTCGGTCGCCTGCGAGGCGCTCGCCGTGGCGAGCGTTGCCGCCGTCACGCCCACCAGCGTCAGCGCACGCAGGCCGAAGCGATCGACGATCCAACCGGCGATCGGCGCGGCTATGCCGCCGACCAGCAGGGCGAAGCTGTAGATCAGGGTGACCGAACCGCGGTGCGCGTCGAAGGCCTGCTGCAGGGCCGGCACGAACACCACGAAGGTGTCGCTGATCGAACGGCTCCCGACGCCAAGCGCGAAGCACAGCGCCACCAGCGCCCACGGCATGATCGATCCCATCAGCCCAACCTCGACGAGCGCCCGTTCCGGCGCAAGCCGCCTGACGGGCCGGCAGGCTTGCATTCCCCGCATGTGCACGCCACGTTCCGCGCCGCGGAGGAGAATGTGTCCGACACGATCGTCATCGAACGGGGTTTCAATGGCCCGCGCCTGTCCGGCAACGGCGGCTATGTCGGCGGCGTGCTGGCCGGCCGGTTCACACACGCCTTCGGCGGCGACGGCGCCGTCGAGATCACGCTACGCGCGCCGATTCCGATCGAGACGCCGCTTCGGGTTACGCGCACCGACGGCGCGATGCAGCTCAGCCACGGCGAGACGCTGCTGTGCGAGGCGCGCGCCGGCTCCGTCGATCATCTCAGCCCGCCACCGCCGCCCGGCGACTGGGCCGACGTCATGCGCCGTGGCGAAGAAGGCGGTAGCCCGGAGGACAGCGACTTCCACTGGTGCATCGTGTGCGGCCGCGGCCGCGCCGTGGGCGACGGGCTGCGCGTGTTCGGCGACTCGGGGCCCGGACCGGGCCGCTCGCTCTCGTGCTATGTCCCGCACGCCGCGCATGCCGACGGCGAAGGACGCATCAGGCCGGAGTTCCTGTGGGGCGTGCTCGATTGCCCGGGCGCATGGGCGGTCCAGGACCCCGACGATTGGCGGCCGGCACTGACCGGCCGTATGACGGCCAAGGTGCTGACGCCGCCGAAGGTCGGTGAGCGTTGCGCCGTGGTTGGCTGGAGGATCGGCGCCGAGGGTCGCAAGCTCTATTCGGGCACCGCGCTCTACACCGAGCAGGGCCGGCTCTGCGCGATCGGCCATTGCACCTGGATCGTGATCAGGAGCTAGCGCCGACCTAGGGTACGCGCACGAAAATGGTCGACGACTCGTCGCTGTAGGCCTGTCGCCAGCCGGGTAGACGTGCAAACAGTTTGTTGGCCGGCTGATTCTTGGGAAACAGCGTCCATTCGATCGCGTGTTGCTCGAGCAGCTGTTCCAGGGACTCCTCGCCGCGCATGTTCACCACGTCGGCAAAGCGCTTGATGAATTCGCCGCCGTAGAGTTCGCCGCGACCGTCGATAAAGGTGGGCACGCCGGCCCCGATCAGGTAGCCGCCGTAATTGTAGTGATTGAGGACCCGGCCCTTGAGCCCGGCGTCGCGGGCGTAGTCGAGCGCCGCCGAGGGCATCGTGGCCGACGGCGGTGTGATTCCAGCCAGGCGGATCATGCCGCCGGCATACAATACGGCGACGGCGAGACAGAGCGCCATG
This sequence comes from Rhodospirillales bacterium, assembly GCA_016191685.1. GTDB lineage: Bacteria > Pseudomonadota > Alphaproteobacteria > Reyranellales > Reyranellaceae > Reyranella. Next base: position 3,470 of record JACPVT010000354.1, read on the forward strand.
GCGGCGTGGCCGGCGGGCCGGGCAAGCGCGCGCATCCGTTGAAGCAGGAGGCTGCCGCCGTCGGCGTCTGGATCGGGCCGCAGCGACGGCCATTGCCGGGCCAGCAGCGGCGCGATGACGAGCGGCGCCAGCATGGCCAGCAATTCGGCGTTGCGGGCGTAGCGCAAATAGAGATGCACCAGGCCGATCACGATCAGCAGCCGGATCAGCGGCAGCTTGAGGCCGCGCGAAAGGGCTGCATAGAGCGCCACCAGCAGGATGAGCTCCTGCAGCGGCTGGCCCTGGAAGTCGGGCGACTTCCATTCGGAGATCGTACCGAGCGCCTCGCCGAGGCCGAAGATGCGCAAGGTCACCAGGATCGATTCGGGGCCGTAGGGCGTGATGCAGGCCACCAGCACCGCGGCGACGCCGAACTTCGCCCAGGCGACGAACAGGGTCTTGCGCTCCACTGCATCGCGCGCACCGACGATCGCATCGAGTGCGAACGCGCCGCACAGCACCAGGCCCAGGGTAAAGCCGCCGTGCAGGTTGGCCCACAGCAGCATCGCCAGCAGAAGTATCGGCTCGGGCGCCCGACGCTCCTCGACCGCGCGGACGAGACCGGCCACCCACCACAGCATGACGGGAAAGGCCAGCAGATGCGGCCGTGCCAGGAAATGCGGCGCCGTCATCACGATGGCGGCGAGCGTGAACAGCGCGGCCGGCAGGGGCGTGAGATCACGCAGCAGGAAACGCAGCAGCAGTGCGAAGCTCGCACCGACTGCCGCCGCCGACAATGCGGTCACGCCACCCCAGCCGCCGGCGTTGTAGGCGAGCGCCAGCAGGAGTTGCGACAGCCACTCCTTGGCGATCCACGGCTGGCCGGCGAAGGTGAAGGAGAAGGTATCGACGGTCGGCGCGGTGCCGTGGGCCAGCATCCAGTTGCCGACCGCGATATGCCAATGGCTGTCCGGATCGGCGAGCAGCGGCAGGCCGTCGGCGTTCGTCAGACAGACGAACAGCACCATCCCGAGCACGAGCGGCCAGGACAATGCCCAGGTCGAACGCGGCTTCAGCGACGCGTGGCTGCCGTCATGAAAGTCGCGGGAAACCGAGAGGCCAGAAGTAACGGCCATAAAGAGGCTCCGAAATCAATATAAGAAAGATATATAATCTATTGATATACAATATTTTTTAGCATTGTACCAGTGCTGTCTCCGATCGGATATACGAGTCGGGATGCAAGCCGCGCCCTTCCTCAAGGACCTCGTGCTGGTTGGCGGCGGCCATGCCCACGTCCATGTCCTGAAAAGCTTCGGCATGAAGCCGATGCCCGGCGTCCGCCTCACCCTGATCGGACGGGACATCGAGACGCCCTACTCTGGCATGATCCCGGGCTTCGTCGCGGGCCACTATTCCTTCGACGAATGCCACATCGACCTCGCCCGGCTGGCGGCCTGGACCGGCACGCGCCTGATCCAGGCCGAGGCCATCGGCCTCGATCGCGTCGGCCGCCAGGTGCTGTTGAAGGACCGCCCGGCGGTCTCCTACGACCTGCTGTCGATCGACGTCGGCGCCGCCCCCAGTCTCGATGCCATTCCCGGTGCCGCCGATCATGCAACGCCGGTGAAGCCGATCGCCGAACTTGGCCGCCGCTGGCTGGCCTTCATCGAGCGCATGACGGGCCGGAAAGCGCCGCTCCGCATCGCCGTGATCGGCGGCGGTGCAGGCGGCGTCGAACTGGCGCTGGCGATCGATCATCGCCTGCGCGAAATCGCGCCCGCAGCAACGATCGACGTCGCCCTTGTCACGCGCGGCGAAATCCTGGCCGGCAATGCCACCTCGGCGCAGAGGGCGATGCGCACGATCCTGGCGCAGCGTGGCATCCGGCTGGTCGAGAACAAGTCGACGAACAGGATCGAAGGCGGCGCGCTTCGTCTCAACGGCGGCGAGCAACTGGCGGCCGACGAGACCTTCATCGTCACGGAAGCAAGCGCCTCGTCGTGGTTTGCCGCGACCGGCCTGCCGCTCGATGATCGCGGCTTTTTCACGGTAGACGATACGCTACGCACGACCGGTGACAAGAACATCTTCGCAGTCGGCGATTGCGCCACCGTGCTGGCCCATCCCCGGCCCAAGGCCGGCGTCTTCGCCGTGCGCCAGGGGCCGCCGCTCGCCAAGAACCTGCGGCGTGCGCTGCTCGGCCAGGAACCGGAACCGTTCACGCCGCAACGGCGCTATCTCTCGATCATCGGCACCGGCGATGGCCGGGCGCTGGCGACTCGTGGGGGCTGGTCGGTCGAGGGCGCGTGGGTGTGGCGCTGGAAGGACCATATCGATCGTAAGTGGATGCGCATGTATCGCGAGCCGCCGGCCAAGCCGATGGACATGAGCGCGCGCGTGGCGCCGCCCGATCCGGCGCTGGCCGACGCCGACGCCCGCCGCCTGCTGGCCGACATCGGCATGCGCTGCGGCGGCTGCGGCGCCAAGGTCGGCGCCGGGGTCCTGACGCGGGTGCTGGCCCGGCTCGGCCCCTCGCCCGGATCAAGCGTCACGATCGGCCTCGACGCACCCGACGACGCCGCAATGATCGAGGTGCCGCCGGGCCAGGCGCTGGTGCAGTCGGTCGATTTCTTCCGCACCTTCGTCGACGATCCCTTCGTCTTCGGCGAAGTAGCGGCAGTCCATGCGTTGGGCGACGTCTGGGCGATGGGCGCCAGGCCGCACAGCGCGCTGGCGCTGGCGGTCGTCCCCGCTGCCGCCGAGCGGCTGATGGAGGAGGATCTCTTCCAGATGCTGTCGGGCGCGCGCCGCATTCTCGACCACGCGGGCTCGGCCCTGATCGGCGGCCATTCCGGCGAGGGTCCGGAGGCGGCGCTGGGCTTTTCCGTGAACGGCCTGGTCGATCCGGCCCGCGCGCTGCGCAAGGGCGGCTTGAAGGCCGGCGACAAGCTCGTGCTCACCAAGCCGCTCGGCACCGGGGTGATCTTCGCCGCCGCCATGCGCGGCGTGGCCCGCGGCACCTGGATCGCCGCGGCCCTCGCCTCGATGCGCCGGCCGTCGTCGGCCGCCGCCGAAGCGCTGATCGCGGCCGGCGCCCATGCCTGCACCGACGTCACCGGCTTCGGCCTCGCCGGCCATCTCGCAGAGATGATCCGGGCCACCGGTCGCGGCGACGAGGTCTCGGTCGATCTCCATCTCGACGCGCTGCCGGCACTCGACGGCGCCGTTGAACTGTTCGCCCAGGGCTTCGCCAGCTCGCTGCAGCCGGAGAACCTGCGCGCCCGCCACCTGATCGACGGCATGGATATCCATGCGAGCCATCCCAAGCTGGCGCTGCTGTTCGATCCCCAGACCGCCGGCGGCCTGCTGGCCGCGGTGCCGGCCGACAGCGTGAACCGCATCGACGGCATCGTGATCGGCGAGGTCCAGCCACGCACCGAAGGCCGCTCATTCATTCGTCTCACGTAAGCCTGGAGTTCGACATGGCGCACGCAAGAGCAAGCATCGGCACGGAGAATTACGCCACGGCGATCGTGACCGGGCGTCACCGGTTCACCGTCGACGAAGGCCCGGAACTGGGCGGCAAGGACGCAGGGCCCGCCCCCTACGACCTGCTGACCTCGGCGCTGGGCGCCTGCACGGTGATCACGCTCCGCATGTACGCCGAGCGCAAGCAATGGCCGGTGACGGCGGTGCATGCCGATGTCCATTTCGTCCGCGAAGGCGACAAGCAGCGCATCGATCGCGTGCTCACCATCGAGGGCACAGTCGGCGACGCGCAGAAAAAGCGCATGGCCGACATCGCCGAACGCACGCCCGTCACCCTTACCCTGAAGGGCGGGCTCGAGATCAGGACGAAGCTTGCCTAGCGACTTCTCCTATCCCTGGCGCTTCTTCCATTCCTCGTAGTCGCGCTTGGCCTCTTCGCCCGCCA
>JACPVT010000355.1 GCA_016191685.1 Rhodospirillales bacterium
GTCGTGGAGGTCGCGCCGCCCCCTCACCCCGCCTCTCCCCCAAGCGGGGGAGAGGAGTCCGAGAAGACGTGCTCTCATGTTCCTCTCCCCCGCGAGGGGGAGAGGCTAGGTGAGGGGGAGAAGAAGAAGGATGAAACCTGAACTCATCGCGCTCTGCGGTCTCGCCTTTTCCGGCAAGTCGACGATCGCCCGCCGGGTCGCGGCCGAAACGGGCGCCGAGCTGATCTCCTACGACCTCCTCAATGCCGCGCGCGGCTTCGATGGCGGCACGGTGATGGACGACTCGGAGTGGGAGAAGACCGGCCTGAAGGCCGCGTCGATGGCGCATGCCGCGCTGGCGTCGGGCCGCAGCGTCGTGGTCGACGACACCTTCTCGCATCGCTTCCTGCGCCAGCGCTTCGCCGCGGTTGCCGCGGCGGCGGGGGCGTCGTTCGTGCTGCTGTTCGTCGACACGCCGCTTGCCGTCATCGAGACGCGTATCGCGGAGAACGCGCGGACAAAGGCTCGTCCTCACATCGCCCCCGACGTCTTCGCCCATCATCACGCGCGCTTCGAGTTTCCCCGCGACGACGAGCGGCCGGTGCGTCTCGCCAGCGCAGCCGCCCTCGATCTGTGGCTTGCCGGGCGCGGAGGAGCTAGCGTGCGGGCATGACCAACATCCATGACATGAGCGCCGTCGAGCTGCTCGCCGCCTACAAATCCAGGAAGCTCTCGCCGGTCGAAGCCGTCGATGGCGTGATCGCCCGCATCGAGGCGTGGGAGCCGAGGTTGAAGGCGCTTTATGCCCCGGATTTCGGTAGCGCCCGCAAGGCTGCCAGGGAGTCCGAGAAGCGCTGGCAGAATGGTGCACCGCAGGGTGCGCTCGATGGCGTGCCGATCACCATCAAGGAGAACATCGCGACCAAGGGCGTGCCGGTGCCGCTCGGCACGGCGGCCACCGACCTCGTCCCGGCGGCGACTGATGCGCCCGCGTCTGCAAGGGTGCGCGAGGCCGGCGCCATCCTGCTCAGCAAGACCACCATGCCCGATTACGGCATGCTGTCGTCGGGCCGCAGCTCGTTCCATCCGCTGACGCGCAATCCCTGGAACCTCGCCTGGAATCCCGGCGGCTCCAGCGCCGGCGCGGGCGCGGCGGCGGCGGCGGGATATGGCCCGCTGCATATCGGCACCGACATCGGCGGCTCGGTGCGCCTGCCGGCCGCGTGGAACGGCATCTTTACGCTAAAGCCCAGCCTCGGCCGCGTGCCGGTCGATCCGCCCTATCTGGGACGCGCGATCGGGCCGATGACGCGCACCGTGGCCGATTCGTGCCTGCTGATGGCCGAGCTCCATAAGCCCGACTGGCGCGATCACATGAGCCTGCCGCCGGCCACCATCGATTTCAGCGCCGGACCGCTCGATCCCAAGGGCTTGAAGATCGGCCTGCACATGGACGCGGGCTGCGGCATGCCGCTCGAGCCCGAGACCCGCGCGGCGGTCGAGGCGGCGGCGAAGCTGTTCGAAAAGGCTGGCGCCCACCTCGAGCCGGTGGCGCCGTTCATGACCCCGGCGATGCTCGACCTGCAGGATCTCTTCTGGCGCGTGCGGAGCTGGAACGATTTCGCGGCACTCTCCCACGAGAAGCAGGCCAAGGTGCTGCCCTTCATCGCCCAGTGGTGCCGCGGCGGCGCCGACGTCTCGGGCGTGATGGTGATCCGCGGCCTCAACAACTACATGGCGATGCGCGCCGCCACGGTGAAGGCGACCCAGCCGTTCGACTTCGTGCTGTCGCCGACCTCGCCGGTGCCGACCTTCCCGGCCGAGTGGGAGATGCCCTCGAACGACGTCAACCGCGCGATGGACCATATCGGCTTCACCCTGCCCCTACAACATGAGCGAACAGCCGGCGTCCTCGATCAACTGCGGCTACACCAAGGAGGGCAAGCCGATCGGCCTGCAGATCGCCGGCCGCCGCTTCGACGACCTCGGCGTCATGCGGATCTCCAAGTGGTTCGAAACCGCGCGCGGCCCGCAGAAGAAATGGCCGGAGCCGTGAGTTCCCGTCGTCCCGACCGAAGCGCCGAAGGCGCGCAGTGGAGGGACCTTCTCTCAATTGCAAAGCCGGATGATGTGGAGACAAGGTCCCACCACTCCGCGTCGCTCCGGTCGGGACGACGGGGGCGGGGACGATGAACCAACCCCTCGACGCCGACGTGATCGTGGTCGGCTCTGGCGCGGCGGGGCTCTCCGCGGCACTGGCGGCCGCGCACGACGGTGCCAAGGTCCTGGTGCTGGAGAAGTCGCGCTGGCTCGGGGGCACCACGGCAATGTCGGGCGCCGGCACCTGGGTGCCGGGCAACCATCACATGGCGGCGGCGGGCATCGCCGATTCGCCCGAGGAGACGCTGGAATACATACGTGGCGCCGCGCCGCCGGGCTGGCAGCAGGACGAGGACGAGCTGTGGCAGGTGCTGGCCGAGCAGTCGGCGCCGATGCTGAAGTTCCTCGAGGAGGAGACGCCGCTGCGCTTCGAGCTGGTCAATCATCCCGATCTCTATGCCGAGGCGCCGGGCGGCAAGAAGTTCGGCCGCATGGTGTCGACCCGGCCGATCAGCCGTTTTCTTCTCGGCCGCCTGTGGAACCGCGTGCGGCCCTCGGTAAAGACGCAGCTCTTCACCTATCGCGAACTGGTCGACGGCGTGTTGAAGAACCCGGTGCGCGGCGCCTTGGGCATGGCGCCCGCCTTGCTGTGGCGATTGCTGACGGCGTCGGTCGGCGCCGGCAACGCGCTCGTCACCGGCCTCGCGCGCGGCTGTCTCGACAAGGGCTGCGTGATCCAACTCGAGTCGCCGGTGACGCGGCTGTTGATGGAGAACGAGTCGGTCGTGGGCGTCGAGGCCTTGATTGATGGCGAAAAGCGGCCCTTGATCGCGGCGCGCGGCGTGGTGCTGGCGACCGGCGGCTTCGACTGGAATGCCGAGCTGATGGCGAAGCACTTCCCCGGCCTCGACCTCACCGGCGCGCCCGACACCAACACCGGCGACGGCCAGGCGATGGCGGCCGCGGCGGGGGCCGAGCTCGCGCACATGGACCAGGCGCTGATCTCGCCCGCCACCTTCACGACCTACGAGGGCCGCCGCCACGCCCAGCCGCTGCTGGAAACCTATGCGCCGCACGTCATCCTGGTGAACCGCCACGCCAGGCGCTTCGTGAGCGAGGGCAGCCCGGCGCTGGGCGTCGCGGTCGACGAGCGCGGCCCCGA
>JACPVT010000356.1 GCA_016191685.1 Rhodospirillales bacterium
ACCTCGTCATAGGGAACGTTGGCTTCCGCCAGCAGCACGTTCATGTGGCCGGGCATGCGGCCGGCCACCGGGTGAATGGCGTAGCGCACGTCGACGCCCTTTTTCTTCAGCAGATCGGCCATCTCGCGCAGCGCGTGCTGGGCCTGCGCCACCGCCATGCCGTAACCCGGCACGATGATGACGCTCGAGCCGTTCTTCATCAGGAAGGCCGCGTCCTCGGCCGAGCCCGCCTTGACCGGCTTGTCGCTCTTGGCGCCGGCCGGGCCGGCCGCGCCGCTGTCGGTGCCGAAGCCGCCCAGGATCACGTTGAAGATCGAGCGGTTCATGCCCTTGCACATGATGTAGCTCAGGATCGCGCCCGAGGAGCCGACCAGCGCGCCGGTCACGATCAGCGCGGTGTTGCCCAAGGTGAACCCGATGCCGGCCGCCGCCCATCCCGTGTAGGAGTTGAGCATCGACACCACGACCGTCATGTCGGCGCCACCGATCGGCAATATGAGCAGGAATCCCACCGCCAGCGACAGCACGATCAGCAGGATGAAGACCATGGGATGGCCGCCCTTTGCGGCGAACCACACCAGCAGCACCACGATGGCGATGCCGATCAGGGCGTTCAGCGGATGTTGGCCGCGGAAGACCAGCGGCGAGCCCGAGACCAGGCCCTGCAGCTTGGCGAAGGCCACGATCGAGCCGGTGAAGGTGATGGCGCCGATCACGGTGCCGAGGCCCATCTCGATCAGGCTGTGTATCTTGATCTTGCCCGGCGAGCCGATGCCGAAGGCGTCGGGCGAGACGAAGGCCGCCGCCGCCACGAATACCGCGGCAAGGCCGACCAGCGAATGAAAGGCGGCCACGAGCTGCGGCAGCGCCGTCATCTGGATGCGCCAGGCGACGACCGCACCGATCGCGCCGCCGATCGCCAGGCCGGCCACGATCATCCACGGCGAGACGACGCCCGGGGTCGCGACGGTGACGCCGATCGCCACCACCATGCCGACGATGCCGAAGAGGTTGCCTTGCCGCGACGTCACCGGCGAGGAGAGCCCGCGCAGCGCCATGATGAAGCAGATGGCCGAAAACAGATAGCCGTAGGCGGCCAGTTCCTGGGTGATCATCCCTCTTGTCCCCCGCCTACTTCTTGACCGGCTGTTTCTTCTTGAACATCGACAACATGCGGTGCGTGACGATGAACCCGCCGAAGATGTTGACGGCAGCTAGCGCCACGGCGATGGCGCCGAAGAACTGCGCGGCGCCCAGGCCCTTGAGGCCGGCGGCCAGCAGGGCACCGACGATGATCACCGACGATATGGCGTTGGTGACGGCCATCAGCGGCGAATGCAGCGCCGGCGTCACACGCCACACCACGTAGTAGCCGATGAAACAGGCCAGCGCGAAGATGGTGAGCAGCGCCACGAACGGCATGTGGCCGTCGGGCAGCGCCAGCGTGCTCTGGGCGGCGACATCGGTGACCTGCTGCGCCACGGCCTTGAGGTTGGTGGCCAGCTCCTGTGCCTGGGTCGCGAGTTTGGCCGCCTCGCCTGCTAATTTGTCGTTCATCTGGCCGCTCCTAGGTCTGGCTGAGCGAGGGGTGCACGATCTGGCCGCCCTGGGTCACCAGGGTCCCCTTCACCACTTCGTCGTTGAGATCGATCCTCAACGCCTTGGTCTCCTTGTCGACCATGGGCGTGATGAAGTTCAGCAGATTGCGTGCGAACAGCGCCGAGGAGTCGGTCGGGACTTCGCCCGGCAGATTGGCCGGTCCCACGATCTTGACGCCGTACTTCTCGACGGTCCTGCCGAATTCCGAGAGCGGGCAGTTGCCGCCCTGCTCGACCGCCATGTCGACGATCACCGAACCGGGCTTCATGGACTTCACCATGGCCTCGGTGACCAGCACCGGCGCCTTGCGGCCGGGGATCAGCGCCGTGGTGATCACGATGTCCTGCTTGGCGATGTGCTCGGCTACCAGCGCCGCCTGCTTGGCGCGGTACTCGGCGCTCATCTCCTTGGCATAGCCGCCGGCCGTTTCCGCCGCCTTGAATTCCTCGTCCTCGACGGCCACGAACTTGCCCCCCAGCGACTGGACCTGCTCCTTGGTCGCAGGCCGGACGTCGGTCGCCGTCGGGATGGCGCCCAGACGCCGCGCCGTGGCGATCGCCTGGAGGCCGGCAACGCCCACGCCCATGATGAAGACACGCGCCGGCGCGAGCGTTCCGCCCGGTGTCATCATCTGCGGGAAGATGCGGCCGAAATTGTTGGCCGCCAGCAGGACCGCCTTGTAGCCCGCGAGGTTGGCCTGCGAGGAGAGGATGTCCATCGACTGGGCGCGCGTGATGCGCGGGATCAGCTCCAGCGCGAACGACGTCACGCCCTTCGACGCGAGGGCGGCAACCAGTTCCTTGTTGGTGAGCGCGCCCAGCGGCGACATCAGGGTCTGGCCGCTCCGCAGCAGGGCAAGTTCGTCGATGCCCTCGGCGGCCGACATCGGGCGCTGGATCTTGAAGACGATATCGGCCACGGCCATCGCGGCGGCGGCGTCTGGCACGATGCTTGCGCCGGCTTCGGCGTAGGCTTCGTCGGTGTAGGCGGCGGCGAGGCCGGCACCGGCCTCGATCACGATTTCTTCCGCACCCAGCGCCTTCAGCTTCTTGACGGTTTCGGGGGTCGCGGCCACGCGGGTCTCATGTGGCCGGCGTTCTTTGAGAATGGCGATTTTCATGGAGCGCTTTGGGTCGGTTGGAGACGCGAAATTGCCGGCAGTGCGCCGCACCATGCACAGCGTGCCGTTCTTTGCCAAGCCGGTTTTTCGCCGCGTGGTAAAGCTTCATTTACCGCCACCGCAACGGCGTGATAGGGCAAAATATGGTTCAGCGTCCCGTCATCCTCACCGGTTTCCACTTCACCAAGACCACCCTGGCCGCCTTCTCCGAGCACTACGAGATTGCCGGCCACATGGACAAACCCGACCCGGCCCTGGTGCCGCGTGCCGCAGCCGGCGACGTGCAGGCCATCGTCAGCACCGGCAGCGTCGGCCTGTCCGATGCCCTGATGGCGGCGCTGCCCCGCCTCTCGCTGTTCTGCTGCTACGGCACCGGCTACGAACGGGTCGATCTCGCGGCCGCCCGCAAGCGCAACATCATGGTCACCCACGGCGCCGACGCCAATGCGCCCGACGTGGCCGAGATGGCCTTCGGCGTGCTGCTCGCCTCGACCCGTCGCATCGTGCGCGCCGACAAGATGATCCGCCGCGGCGACTGGACCAAGCGCATCCCCAACCGTTTCGGCGCCATCGCCGGCATGACCGGCGGCAAGCTCGGCATCCTGGGACTGGGCGCCATCGGCATGGAACTGGCCAAGCGCGCCAAGGGCTTCGACCTCGAGATCGGCTACTGCAACCGCAGCAAGCGCAGCGACGTCGATTTCCCCTATTTCCCCAACGTGATGGCGCTGGCGACCTGGGCCGACTACCTGGTCGTCTGCCTGCGCTCCGACGCCTCCAACAGACATATCATCAACGCCGAGGTGCTGAAGGCGCTGGGTCCGCGCGGCCATCTGGTCAACATCAGTCGCGGCTGGGCAGTCGACGAGGCGGCCCTGGCCGAGGCACTACGCACCAACGTGATCGAGGGCGCCGCCCTCGACGTCTTCGACGAGGAGCCCTACGAGGGCACGGAACTCCTGGCCCTCGACAATCTGGTGATGACGCCGCATTTCGGCGGCGGCACCGAGCATGCCCAGCGCCGCATGACCTCGCTCGTCCGCCAGAACCTTGACGCCCATTTTGCCGGCAAGCCCGTCGTCTCGCCGGTGCCCGAGCTGCGCGACATGGCGGCCAATTCGGCGGGTCGACTCAGGTAACTTTCATACTCCTCTCCCCCTAGCGGGTAGGGCAATCGCATATGGCCCAAATTGCCTTGGCAGCTCGCATTCCAAGGGGAAGAGAAAGATCCTTCGCTGCGCTCAGGATGACACTATTGCTGGGATTTACGCACTGCGCCCATGCAAAGGATGGATGTCATCCTGAGCGCAGCGAAGGATCCTTGATTCATATGCGATTGCCCTACCCGCTAGGGGGAGAGG
>JACPVT010000357.1 GCA_016191685.1 Rhodospirillales bacterium
ATGTAGATCCGCCGTCGGCGCTCGGAGAGCCCGGTCTCCTGCAGCACCAGCGCCATCAGCGCCAGCACGCCACCTTCGCCATGGTTGTCGGCACGCATCACCACGACGACGTATTTCAGGGTGACGACGATGATCAGGGCCCAGGTGATCAGCGACAGTATGCCAAGCACGTTGTCGGCGGTCGGTTTGATCCCCGTATAATCGCTGAAGCACGTGCTGACGGTGTAGAGCGGGCTGGTGCCGATGTCGCCGAAGACGACGCCGAGCGCCGCCAGCGTCAGCGCCGCTGTGCGCTTGTGGTCGGCAGGTGCCGCCCGCGAACCGTTGTCCGTCATGCTGATATTCGTCTGTTCCCCCGTACAGGCGATTGATCCTACGCGTGATTTCCCCGAGGCTGCAGCCGGAAATGTCGACGGAGGGGAAAATGGCCGAAAGTGACAACTACAAGAAGGGTACCGAGGTTCGCAGCAAGCTGATGGGCGCGGCCTACGCCGACAGGATGAACAAGAGCGTCTACGACGACCCGATGATGAAGAAGTTCGGCGACTACTCCCGTGAGGCCGTGTTTGGCATGCTGTGGACGCGGCCCGGACTCGACATGAAGACGCGGGCGCTGATCTGTGTCATCTCCGATACTTCCCAGGCGCGCTGGCCGGAACTGGCGATCCATCTGCGCATGGCGCGCAACCAGGGCTGGACCGAGGATGAGCTCAGCGAGGCGCTGATGCACCTCTGCGGTTACATCGGGCTGCCGTCGGTGCGCGAGGCGATGCTGACCGCCAAGGAAGTCTTCCACGAAATGCGGAGCGAGAAATAGCATGGTGGCGATGACGATCAGCGATCTGCCTCTGGAGCGGATTGCGCGGGGCAAAGTACGCGATGTCTATGTAGTCGACGCCGACCGGTTGCTGCTGGTGGCGACCGACCGGGTCAGCGCCTACGACGTGGTGATGGCGGAGCCGATCCCGTACAAGGGCGCGGTGCTGACGCAGGTCAGTGCCTGGTGGTTCCGGCAACTGGGCGACGTGGTGAAGCATCACATGATCTCGGCCGACGCCGGCGAGATCATTGCTGCCGTGCCGGCGCTCAAGCCGCACCTGGGGGCGATCGCCGGCCGCGCGATGCTTTGCCGGCGTGGCACGGTATTTCCGATCGAATGTGTGGTGCGCGGCTACATCACCGGCTCGGCGTGGCGGGAATATGCCAAGACCGGCACGCTGGCGGGCGAGACGCTGCCGGTGGGCCTGATGGAAAGCGGCCGGCTCGAGCCGCCGATCTTCAGCCCGGCAACCAAGGCCGAGAGCGGCCACGACGAGAACATCACCATCGCACAGATGAAGAAGGTGCTGGGTGCAGACGTCACGGCCGAGCTCGAACGCTTGACGCGACTCGTCTACACTAGGGGACGCGACATCGCGCTCAAGCAGGGAATCATCATTGCCGACACAAAATTCGAGTTCGGCCGCACCAAATCGGGCGAGATCCTGCTGATCGACGAGGTGATGACCCCGGACAGCTCACGCTTCTGGCCGGCCGAGGGCTATGCGCCCGGCCATCCGCAGCCCAGCTTCGACAAGCAGCCGCTGCGCGACTGGCTCGACGTCGAGCGCCATGCCGGCCGGTGGAACGGCGAGGCGCCGCCGCCCAAGCTGCCGACTGAGGTCGTCGAAGCGACGAGCAAGCGCTACCTCGAAGCCTACCGCCGGCTGACCGGAGCCGACCTCAACGTGTCATGACCGTTTCGGCAGGGTGAAGCGCGCGTCACGCAGCTTCTTCTCGAGCGGCGGGATGCCCTGGGCGTAATTGCCCTTCTCGCACTGGTCCATGGCCGTTGCGGCCGTGGCGTCGGGGAAAGAGCGCTCGCCGACCGTGCCGAGGTAGCGGCGATAGAGGGCCGACAGCTCGGCGCAATAAGAGGCATCGTCGGCGAGCGCCGCCTGGGGAGCCGCGAGAACGAGCGCAAAAAGAAGAAGCTTGCGAGCCATGTCGCGGTGTTACGCCGCGACGATGGGACCCGCAAGCTCCGCCACTTCCGTGCTGAGGCCTTCAACCTCGCGCGATCCGGCGGATGCGCTGAACAAGCTGCTCGCGCGCCCACAGGAAGAGGACGGCTGGCGGCAGCCAGCCCAGCCAGCGCAGGCTCTCGAGCAGGTACTCGCCGTGGTCGCGGGCAAGCAGGTAGTCGACCTGCACCTTCCAGACGCTGGCCGCGACTTCGAAGGCCAGCATCCAGACCAGTAGCGCCGGCAACAGGACAACCAGCGGCTTCATGCGTTCCGCCAGCCGCTCGCTGTACCAGGGACCAAGCGAGATCGAGAAGATCAGGATGGCGATCACCAGCTTGGTCGCGGTGTGGGCTTCGAACCATGCCGCCAGCAGTGGCTCGCGCACGATCATCGAGTAGGCGGTCCAGGCCAGCACCGCGCCACCCAGCAGGATGACCGAGGGATAGCGGTCGACCAGCTTGATGACGAGCTGGCTGCCCCAGACGATGATCGGCACGCTGATGGCGAGGCCCAGCACGATCAGCAGGACGCTGCCGTGAGCGGCGCCGCCAATCGCCAGCACGTTGTCGACACCCATGATTGCGTCGGCGATCACGATGGTCCGCACCGCGCCGGCGAAGGTCGCGGCCGGCGCTTTGGCGAGATGGCTGATCGCGGCGTCGGGATCGGGCATGAGCAGCTTGCGCGCGATCCAGACCAGGGCAAGGCCGCCGCCCAGCATGAAGCCCGGGACGGCCAGGATGTAGACGACCAGGATGGCCATTGCGGCGCGGATGGCGATGGCGCCGAAGGTGCCCCAGAAGATGACCTTGCCTTGGGTGTCTTTCGGCAGGTTGCGGGCGACCAGGCCGATGATGAGGGCGTTATCGCCCGCCAGCACCAGGTCGATCAGGATGATGGCGAACAGGGCCGACAGAAAGGCAGCCGAAAAGAGTTCGAATTCCACGACGATCTCCAACGAAAAATGAACGCGAGCCGCCGGCCCTCGGCACAGAGCAAAAGGGCCGCCGACAGTTTCAGTCTGTCGTCAGAGCTTTATGGGGACCTTCTCGACGCCGCCGGTCGGGGCAGGGCGCAGGGCCTTGTAGAAGGCGTTGCTGCAGACGCGGAGCACGGTGATGCCGGCGGCCAGGATGGTGCCGGCCAGCAGGAGTTGCAGGAGATGCCAGTGCCGCATCGCCAATACGGAGAACTCGCCGCCGAGGTCGAACAGGGCAACCTCGAGCCCCGCCTCGCCGATCCATGCCGGGTCGATGGCGTCGCCGAACGACGCCAAGATCATGCAGATCACGACCGACGCCACGAACAGCTCGCCGCCGGGAGACACGGTCCGGACGGCGTTGGCAGCGCGGGACGAGCGATGGATCAGCAACATGGCTCGGCCAATTTCCGGCTTTGCCGATTGCGGATCAAGCGCAAAGCGACAGGACCGTCCCCAAATGTCGCAGGGATAGGCCGGCAGCCCATCGCGCAGTTACTTGCCGTTCGGGCGATGGTGCTTGTGCTTGCCGTGTCCGAAGAGGTGCATGAGCGGGCAGGCAACCAGCAGAAGGTAGGGCAGTGCTGCGAACAGGTGGCCGGTGTGGGCAACGAACAGATAGACGCCCAGCGCGGCGACCGCGAGGGAGAGCGTCCAGCCCAGCGGCGTTCCGATCAGCCGCGCGCGCCAGCTTTTTCCATCTGCCTGAGGTTCTGGTTCCATCCTAGCCGCTCCTCGCCGTTGGCCCTCGCCGTGGTCCTAGTGGCGCGCCCCTCACAAATGCAGCCGCCGCAGCCGAAGCGCATTGCCGACGACGCTCACCGAGGAAAGCGCCATGGCCGCCGCCGCGATGATCGGTGACAGCAGGATGTCGAACGTCGGGTAGAGGATGCCGGCGGCGATCGGCACGCCGGCGGCGTTGTAGACGAAGGCGAAGAAGAGATTCTGGCGGATGTTGCTCATGGTCGCCTGGGAGAGGCGCCTCGCCTTCACGATGCCCATCAGGTCGCCCTTGAGAAGGGTGACGCCGGCGCTCTCGATGGCGACGTCCGTGCCGGTGCCCATGGCGATGCCGACCTCGGCCGCCGCGAGCGCCGGCGCGTCGTTCACGCCGTCGCCGGCCATGGCCACGACCCGCCCCTCGCGGCGCAGCTTCTCGACGACCGCGCTCTTCTGCTCGGGCAGCACCTCGGCCTCGACCTCGGAAATGCCGAGCCGTCGCGCGACCGCCTCGGCCGTCGTGCGGTTGTCGCCGGTCAGCATCACGACGCGGACATTTTCCCTTGCCAGCGCCTTCAGCGCCTCGGCCGTCGTGTCCTTGACCGGATCGGCGATGGCGAACACCGCCGCGGCCTTGCCGTCGACACCGAGGAAGATCGCGGTCGCCCCTTCCTGGCGCAGGCGATCCGCCGCTTCCTCGAGCGCCGCGGGATCCACGCCGGTTTCGTTCAGGAACCTGGCGTTGCCCAGCACCACGTTGCGGCCGTCGATGGTGCCGACCACGCCTTTGCCGGTGGGCGAGTCGAAGGCCGATACCTCGGACAGGATGAGCTTGCGGTCCTGGGCGGCGGCGACGATCGCGAGCGCCAGGGGATGTTCGCTCGCTTTTTCGACGCTGGCCGCCAGGCGCAGCACGTCGCCTTCCTCAAATCCCGCCGCCGGAACGATCGCCACGACCTTCGGCTTGCCTTCGGTGAGGGTGCCGGTCTTGTCGACGACCAGCGTGTCGACCCGCTCCATCCGCTCGAGCGCCTCGGCGTTCTTGATCAGCACGCCGGCCTGTGCGCCGCGGCCGACGCCAACCATGATCGACATCGGCGTCGCGAGGCCGAGGGCGCACGGGCAGGCGATGATGAGGACGGTCACCGCGGCCACAAGCCCGAACGCCAGCCGCGGCTCGGGCCCGAACATCGCCCAGGCCGCGAAGGCGACAACGGCGATCCCGATCACGACGGGAACGAACCAGCCCGCGACCTGATCGGCCAGCCGCTGGATCGGCGCGCGGCTGCGCTGCGCCTCGGCCACCATCTGGACGATGCGCGCGAGCATGGTGTCGCGCCCGACCTTTTCGGCCCGCATGACGAAGCCGCCGGTGGCGTTCAGCGTGCCGGCGATCACCTTGGCGCCGCGTTCCTTGGTCACCGGCATGGACTCGCCGGTCACCATCGATTCGTCGAGCGATGAGCGGCCGTCGACCAGCTCGCCGTCGACCGGCACCTTCTCGCCGGGACGGACCCGGAGGCGGTCGCCGACCGCGATGGCGTCGAGGGAGACTTCTTCGTCGGTTCCGTCGTCCTTCAGGCGCCGCGCCGTCTTTGGCGCCAGGTCGAGCAGCGCCTTGATGGCGCCCGACGTCTGTTCGCGGGCACGCAGCTCCAGCACCTGGCCGAGAAGGACGAGCACGGTGATGACCGCCGCCGCCTCGAAGTAGACCGCGACCGACCCGTCGGGACTGCGGAACGCCTGCGGGAAAAGCCCGGGCAGGGTGACGGCAATGACGCTGTAGACCCAGGCGACACCCGTGCCCATGGCGATCAGGGTGAACATGTTGAGGTTGCGCGTCTTGAGCGACTGCCAGCCGCGCACGAAGAAGGGCCAGCCGCACCACAGCACCACCGGCGTGGCCAGCACGAACTGCAGCCAGTTCGACGTCGTCTGCCCGAGCAGCATGTGCAGGTTGGTGAGGTGGCCGCCCATTTCCAGCGCCACGACCGGCAGGCTGAGCACCAGGCCGATCCACATGCGGCGCGTCATGTCGATCAGTTCTTCGTTGGGCCCGTGGTCGAGCGAGGCCTCGGCCGGCTCCAGCGCCATGCCGCAGATCGGGCAGCTTCCCGGGCCGATCTGGCGGATCTCGGGGTGCATGGGGCAGGTGTAGATGGTGCCCGTCGGAACGTCCGGCGCCGGCGCGGCTTCGGCCGGCTTGAGGTAGCGGTCGGGCTCGGCCGTGAACTTCTGCAGGCACTTGGGATTGCAGAAGTAATAGGTCTGACCGTCGTGGACGGTCGTGTTCTTCGCGCCAGCCGTCTTCACCTTCATGCCGCAGACGGGATCCGTCGCGATCTCCTCGGGGCCGGAGGCATGAGGAGTGTGGGCGTGGCCGCTGCAGCAATCGTGTTTCATGACTTGCCATATATACCCTACGGGGGTATGGTTCAAGGTATGGACGAGAAGCTCAAGAAATCCCAGCTCGCCCGGCTTGGCCGCATCGAAGGCCAGGTGCGCGGCGTGGCGCGCATGATCGAGGAGGGGCGCTACTGCATCGACGTGCTGACGCAGATCCGCGCGGTGCGTGCCGCCCTCGACAGGGTCGAACAGGAAACGCTGAGCGACCACCTGCAGCACTGCGTGGCGCACGCCTTCCATGCCGGTTCCGAAAACGACCGCCAGACCAAGATCGACGAACTGCTCGAAGTGTTGGATAGTCGGCGCCGCTGACATGACACGCACCCGCACCTTGGTCTGGCTGATCGCCCTGGTGGCCTTCGTCGTCCCCTCTTTCGGGGCCGCGGCGGCAAGCCATGCGATGACGCAGCCCATGGCGCACGGCGCGCAGACGGCTTCGGTCGACTGCCCCGACCGCGCACCGCCACCGCAAGACTGCCCTGCAGAGGGCACGGCCAAGCATGCCGCCGGGCAATGCTGTCCGATGATGTCGTGCACGGTCGCCGTGTTGCCGCCGGCTTCGGCAGATGGCGCGCCAGCGCTGCTTCACGTCTGGCTGGCAGCGCCTGCGCGCAGCCTCACCGGTCTCACCTTTACCCAGGATCCGCCGCCTCCCCGAGTCTGAACCGTCGCCCACGGTTCCCTTCAGACACGGAGAGTTATCATGTCGTTTCGACGCGTCATCGTGGCCGTCGCGGCGTTGGCTTCAACGGTCGCCGGATGCAATTCGGCGCCGTTGCCCCAGGCCACGTCGCCCGATCCTGCCGATCCCCAGGCGCCCGTCACCGTCACGACCTACAAGCCTGTCCTGGCCGGCACCGCCGCGTATGTGCCGGTTGGGCTGAAGCCTTGGCGCGAGTTGAATGACAGCGTGGCGCCCGGCGCCGGACGGTCGCCGTGAACGCGCCGTCGAAAATCGCAATGGCGACCCTGCTCGGCTTGCTGGCGGCGGGATGCGCCAAGTTCACCGGCGACGGTGGCATGGCGCCTGTCACGGATAGCATCCGCCAGGAGATCGGCAAGGATGCCGTGAAACTTTCCTCCGCCGAGGAAACCCGACGTGCGCGCGAGCGTGTACAAGCCTTGTTGTCTGAGCCGCTCAATGAAGATGCCGCCGTACAGATCGCCCTCCTCAACAATCGCGGACTGCAGGCCGCCTACAATGACCTCGGGATCTCCGAAGCGGAATACGTCCAATCAAGCCTGCCGCCCAATCCCGCGATCACCGTGGGACGTACCTTCGGCACGGGCGGTTTCGTCGAATTCGGATTCCAGCTCGTCGGCAACCTGCTCGCGTTCGCCACCCTGCCGAGACGGACGGAAATCGCGAAGCGCGAGTTCGAGGAAGCACGCTATCGGGCCGTCGCGACGACGCTCAGCCTCACCGTGGACGTTCGCCGAGCCTATGTGCGTGCCATCGCAGCGCAGCAGCGGCTGGCATTGCTGGAACAGTCGCGCCAGACGGCCGATGCTTCCGCCCGACTGATGAAGCAACTTGGCGAGACCGGCGCCGCCAACAAGCTCGATCAGGCCCGCGTCTCCGTCTTCTACGCCGATCTCAGCGCCCAGGTCGCGCAGGCCCGGCTGAGCGTCGCCGGGACGCGGGAGACGCTCAACCGGATACTGGGTCTGTGGGGTCCCGACCTCGGCTACAGGCTGCCGGCGCGGCTTCCCGCGCTGCCCGCCACGCCGGACGCCCTGGCCGACGTCGAGGTCGAGGCCATGCGGCGGCGGGTCGATCTCATCATTCTCCGCTACGAGATCGTCACCCTGGCCAAGTCGGTCGGGTTCGTGGACGCGACGCGGTATCTATCCTTCCTCGAGTTGGCCCTGGGCTACAGAAACGAGGTCGAGACCAACGATGCCGGCGAGCAGACGTCGAAGAATCGCTACGGCTTCGAGCTCGGCATCGTGATCCCGATCTTCGACACCGGCGAAGCGAGGGTGACGACCGCTCGCGAAACCTACATGCGGGCGGTCAACCGGCTGACCGAGCGTTCGGTAAACGCCCGCTCCGAAGCGCGCGTCGCCTATACGACCTATCGCGCGACCTACGACATCGCACGATACTATCAGACGCGTATCCTGCCGCTGCGCCGCCAGATCGCCGCGGAAGTGCTGTTGCGCTACAACGGCATGCTGGTCGACGTCTTCGAACTCCTGGTCGAAGAGCGCGAGCGCATCCTGGCCAACGTCGCGGCCCTGGATGCGCAGCGCGACTACCATCTGGCGGTCGCCGATCTCCAGGCGGCCCTCATCGTCGGCGGCACCGTTCCGCCGTCGGGGGTCATCAACACAACGCCCCCACCCGAAACCATTCCTCTCGGATTCTAGGCCAAGGAGATCATCATGAGTCTCTCCAGACGCGACCTCGTCGGGGCTTCCGGCCTCGCCCTTCTCAGCGCCGCCGCCGTCAGCGGTCGCGTGCAGGCACAATCGATTCCCGAAGCGCCGACGACCACGACCAACACCATGCAGCCGCCGCTCTACCCCACGAGCGGACCGGACTACCAGCCGGTGGTGACGCTCAACGGCTGGACCCTGCCATGGCGGCAGAACGGCGACTGGAAGGAGTTCCATCTCGTGGCCGAGCCGGTCGAGCGCGAAATGGCGCCGGGTATGATCGCCCGCCTGTGGGGCTACAACGGCCAGAGCCCGGGCCCCACCATCGAGGCAGTGGAAGGCGACAAGGTACGGATCTTCGTCACCAACCGGTTGCCCGAGCACACGACGGTCCACTGGCACGGCATGCTGCTGCCCTGCGGCATGGACGGGGTCGGCGGCCTCACCCAGCCGCACATCAAGCCGGGCCAGACCTTCGTCTACGAGTTCCAACTCATGAAAAGCGGGACCTTCATGTACCACCCGCATGCCGACGAAATGACCCAGATGGCCATGGGCATGATGGGTTTGTGGATCACCCACCCCAGGCAGAAACACCCGCTGATTGCCGAGGTGCAGCGCGACTTTGCCTTCCTGCTCAGTGCCTTTGATGTGGACCCGGGCAGCATGACGCCGCGCGTCAACACCATGCTGGACTTCAACCTCTGGTCCTGGAACAGCCGCGTATTCCCGGGCATTGAGTCGATGAACGTGCGACTGGGTGAACGGGTGCGCATCCGCACGGGCAACCTGACCATGACCAACCACCCGATGCACCTGCACGGCTTCGAGTTTCTGGTGACAGGCACCGAC
>JACPVT010000358.1 GCA_016191685.1 Rhodospirillales bacterium
GGCCCTTTTCTTGTCTCTTGCCACTGCTTACATATGGGGCCGACCATGACCGGCACTAGCCCCGACTTTCCTGCCCGCCTGCGTGCGGCCGGCCTGCGCCCCACCCGGCAGCGGGTGGCGCTGGCGCGTCTGCTGTTCGAGGGCGGCCATCGCCATGTCACGGCGGAAGGCCTGCACGTCGAGGTCAAGGCGACGCGGATGCCGGTGTCCCTGGCCACCGTCTACAACGCGCTCAATCAGTTCCGCGATGCAGGGCTGTTGCGCGAAGTGGTGGTGGCGCCCGGCCGGTCCTACTTCGATACCAACACCGGCCATCACCATCACTTCTTCGTCGAGCCCGACGGTGAGTTGCACGATTTTCCCTCCGACAAGGTGACGATCGCGGGTCTGCCGGCACCGCCCAAGGGAACGCGGCTGGCGCGCGTCGATGTCATCGTGCGGGTGCGGCGCTAGGTCCCTGCGCTGCGAATCACTTGCAGTATTTAGAATTGTTCTAAACTCCTTGACGGGTCCGCGGACGCGTCCTAAATCCTGATCGTGGATCGGCGGATGGGCTGATCAAATCGGGAGAAGCACCATGGCAAATCTCAAGGGATCCAAGACCGAAGGCAATCTGAAAGCCGCTTTCGCGGGCGAGAGCCAGGCCAATCGCCGGTATCTCTACTTCGCTCAGAAGGCCGACGTCGAAGGTTACAACGATGTCGCCGCAGTCTTCCGTTCGACGGCCGAAGGCGAAACCGGCCACGCGCACGGCCACCTCGAGTTCCTCGAGGCGGTGGGCGATCCGGCGACCGGGCTGCCGATCGGCGCCACCTCGTCGAACCTGAAAGCGGCGATCGCCGGCGAGACGCACGAGTACACCGACATGTACCCGGGCATGGCGCGCACGGCGCGCGAGGAAGGCATGGCGGAGATCGCCGACTGGTTCGAGACGCTGGCGAAGGCGGAGAAGAGCCACGCCGGCCGCTTCCAGAAAGCGCTCGACACGATGGCCTGAGCCCTACGGGCTCAATGAAGGGGACCCGCGAGGGTCCCCTTTTGCTTCCCACCTTCTTTTGCTTGCAACCAAGCGAATCTGATATGCGCGAAGGCAGCCTCGACGCCCCCATCCGTCACCCCATGGAGTGGCAGAACCCTTGGTTCTGGGATGAAAAGGCGCTCGAAAAGGAAATGGAGCGCACCTTCGACATCTGCCACGGCTGCCGGCGTTGCTTCAACCTGTGCGACTCCTTCCCGCGGCTGTTCGATCTGATCGACAACGGCCCGACCGGCGAACTCGACGGCGTGAAGAAGGAAGACTACGCGCAGGTCGAGGAAGCCTGCACGCTCTGCGACATGTGCTTCATGACCAAGTGTCCCTACGTGCCGCCGCACGAGTGGGCGCTGGACTTCCCCCATCTCATGCTGCGCCATCGCGCGGTCCAGGCGCGGAAGAAGGGCGTCGACTTCGTCGACCGCCAGCTCGCCGATACCGACCGAACCGGCCGGCTCGGAACCTTCGTTGCGGGCCTTGCCAACTGGGCCACTGACGAGGGCAATACGCTGACGCGCCCGGCGCTGGAACGCATTGGCGGCATCCATCATGGCGCCCGCCTGCCGAAGTATGCGGGGGAGACTTTCGAGATCAGGGCGGCGCGCGAGGGCGCGGTGCTGAACGAGGCGGCGCCGGCCTTCGGCAAGCGCAAGGCGGTGCTCTACGCCACCTGCTTCGTCAATTTCAACAACACCGGCATCGGCGCGGCGGCCCGCGCGGTCCTGGCCAAGAACGGCGTCGAGACCGAAGTCGTCCATCCCGCCTGCTGCGGCATGCCGAAGTTCGAGCTGGGCGACCTCGAGGGCACGGCTGCCGCGGCGAGGCAGGTGTCGGCGGCGCTGCTGCCCTGGGTCGACAAGGGCTACGACGTGATCGCGCTCACGCCTTCCTGCGCCCTGATGCTGAAGTTCGAATGGCCGCTGCTGCTGGCCAAGGATCCCGACGTCGAGCGACTGTCCCAGGCAACCTTCGACCTGTCGGAGTATGTGGTCGACGTCGCCAATAAGCATGGACTGGCGCCGGGGCTCGAGCCGATCGAAGGCGGCGTCAGCGTCCATCTCGCCTGTCACGCGCGCGCCCAGAACATGGGCGCCAAGGCGGCCGAAATGCTGCGGCTCGTGCCCGAGACACGGGTCGCCGTCATCGAGCGTTGCAGCGGCCACGGCGGCATCTGGGGCGCCCGCAAGGAGAACTTCGAGACGGCGGTGAAAGTCGGCAAACCCGCGGCCCAGGCGGCCCTCAAGAACGACACCAGCTTCGTCGCTTCCGAGTGTCCGCTCGCCGCCGATCATCTGATGCAGGTGATGGAGATGGTTACGGGAAACGAGAAACCGAAGCCCGCGCGCGCCAACCATCCGATCGAACTTCTGGCACGTGCCTATGGACTGATGGGAGGGGATCAATGACCTCACCACGCAAGATCGAGACCGCGGCCATCCTGCCGCCGGCGGAATATGTGATGCAGCGCGCCGAGCGCCGGCGCCAGATGGCGGAACTCAAGAAGAACCGCCGGCTCGAGGTCGGCCCGTTCGCGACGTGCTATTTCGAGTCGTACGACACCATGCTGCACCAGGTGCACGAGATGCTCTTCATCGAGAAGGGCGGCCCGGCGCAGATCCCCGACGAACTGGCGGCCTACAATCCGCTGATCCCCCAGGGCCACGAGCTGGTCGCCACGATCATGTTCGAGATCGACGATCCGCTGCGCCGCGCCCGCGTGCTGGGATCGTTGGGTGGCGTCGAACAGCATGCCTTCATCCGGGTCGGCGCCGACACGATCCGGGTCGTGCCGGA